>JAHRBI010000005.1:0-300000 GCA_019084025.1 Burkholderiaceae bacterium DAT-1 | reverse complement strand
CGACACGGATGTAGCCTTGATCTGCCTGATAATGGCCGAGTAGCAGACTTGCAATCGTAGATTTACCCGCACCCGATGCGCCAACCAGCGCGATCTTTTCGCCTGCACGAATATCAAAACTTACGTCATGTAGCGCAATGTGCTGTGGGCGCTCGGGGTAGGCGAACCAGACATGCTCGAATGTCACCTGTCCCATCAGTGGGGGGAGGGCGGATTGTACGGGTGCAGGTGCCGATTCATTCATCAGTTCAAAAACATGTTCGGTTGCACCCATCATTCGCATCCAGCTGTTCCAGAACTGACCGATCGCATCGGACGACTCTGTCACCATTGCGCCGTATACGATGAAGGCAGTCAGACTGCCCACGGTCAGTGCCCCCTCACCAATCAGCCGTGCGCCCAGCCAGAGGGTAAACAGCAATACCGCAAAGGTCAGCAACGCATATAAGCTGCGAAAGACCGAGAATAAGCGGCTGTTTGATAAATACTGCGTCAGTGTAGTGCGGCAGGCTGCTTCGTAGCGAGACTGCGCCAGTGCTTGTTGATTGAAGGCCTGCACCTGCCGGATATGGGTGAGATGTTCCTGTGCTACTCGTGCGCTGTAGGCAAGCTGGTCTTGGGTGAGTTTGCTGCGTGCCCGATATTGCTTACCGATGTGCTGGCCTAGCCAGACCGATACCGGAATATAGGCGAGCAGCGCCAAACTGAGTGTGGGTGAAATAGACACCAGCATGATGCTGCCACCGATAAAAACACACAGCGATCGTAATGAAATCGCTAACTCCATCGTCAGTGTTTCTTGTAATACCTCGACATCAACAGCAAGTCGATTGCCTAACTCTGCTGCATGATGCTTGTCGAAAAATGCAATGTGCTGGCTCAGCATCGCCCGGAACAACTGTTCGCGAACCTGAGTGACTATCATGTGGCCTGCAGAGTCGAACAGGTAAAATCGCAGCGCCATCATCACCGCCTGAAACAGCAGGAGTGCCGCACCTTGAATCAGGTAAGGCTGGACTGACGCCGGTGTCATCAGCGTGTTCAAGTGATCGATAAAATGCGATAGCGCCCTGGGGTAGATCATCTGAACTGCAACGGTGATCAGCATGAATAGACCGCCAAGCCCTAAGCGGACAGCCACAGGACGCAAAATACGCAGGCGGGACAAATGGGAGTGTGAAATGCCCGGACGCATAGGTATCAAATCACCTGCTGGGGTTCAGTGCGGGTCTGTGTCAACTGCTGTACAAATGCGTGCCAGTTATCATCGTCCAGCATTCCGCGCGCTTCGATCCGACCTTCGCCATTGATAAATATGTAGGCTGGCGAGAGCAGGGCGGGATTCAGGATGCGATAGTCGGCAGCAGTCAGTTGCAGCGTGTGATCTGCCATCGCGGTATGACCAATAAATCGTTTCAGGCGCCATGTGGATTCAAGGCTGACAAAGGTGATGCCAACCCCCGCTTCATGTGCGTATGGCAATAAGGCATCAAGGCTCGGGAGTTTTGCCTCGCATTTGGGACAGGCACTGCTCAAAAACAGGAGCGCAACGGGGGTATCGATTGTTCTGTGCGTATGGGGTGCGGTGAGTGGCGTTCCTGCAAACAGCGGGAGTGCATCACCAGTGCCGGGTGCATCTTCAATGGCGGCGCGATCTGTTAGCTTGCTTACCTTACTGTGCAGGATCAGCAAGAGTTTCAGATTGAATGCAAGCAGCAAAGCCAGTACAGCCACGGAAACTTGAAGCAGAAAGACGGCATTCATACGTGGGCTTCCTGAATATATTGCTGGACAATCGTCGCGACATCATGGAGATGGATCAGCAGCAGCGCCAAGGGGAATGACAGGGCGAGACTAAGTAGATGCGGATGCAGAGGGGGCTGTCCTTGTGCCTGTAATAGCGTTGCACAAACGAGTAGTCCGATTATCAGTAGATTCCGTCCAATATCCCAGTGTGAAAGTGGTCTGCCTGATTCTCCAAAACAGCTGCACCGCACTAGGCTGGATGTCAGATAGCGCCAGATCAGCAGGGTAGTGAGTACGACGAACAGTGCTAGACAGGCAGGCACGGCTATCGAGGTGTTTATGCCGATGCAGGCGCAGGCCAGCATACTTTCGACAGCAACAAGCATGCTCGCCACATACCCTGTGAAGTACCGGGGAATATGGAAGGATTCGTGTAAATGATGACGAAACTGGGTCAGTGTCGCGAGTTTGCCGCCTGCGGCCGCAAGGAGCAGACAGCCCGTTGTTGAACGGATGAGATCGTAGACGATGGGGGACAGGCTCATTGGACTGCCTCGGTTTGCCAGCTGGGGCGCATATCGTCTGGCGTGCGCACGCGAGTATGCATATGGGTGCGGGTGATCAGTGCAGTGTCGATCCAGCTGTCGGTTTCGGACGCGCGACAGGCACCGCCTACCATGCGCTGCAGTGCGCGCGAGATCTGCCACGTATCCTGTTCGAGATCGCCCAGATGACGGATGCTCAGCCCCATATTGGCCATCTCATCCAGAGTGAGCGCATAGGCGTGCGAATGCCAGCTCTGCGCAAGCGCCTGGGCAATCGCTCTGCGTTGCTGCTTGTCGAGATGCGCAAGCGGAAACTGCAGCAGCTCGGTGCTGATAGACAGCACTTCCTCTGTGACTCTGTAAAACGCGGTGAGTGAGGTGGGAAAAATCTGATTGCACAGTGTTGACCAAGCCTGAGCGTGCGCGGTAACGCTATCCTGTCCGAACCAGTGTTCACTCATTCTGGCAAACAGGCGGATGTCTTCGCTGGAAAGCGCCTGCTGCCCGTCTTCACCGCCATGCAGGTGCGGATCGATGGGCGAGAAGATCGCTAGCGGGCCTGCGAGGATCTCGTTTGCAGCCAGTGACAGAATCGTCGCGGCAGATTCGCAGCGCCATGGCACGAGAACGGACAGATGTTTGCAATACTCGCGCAACAACAGGGCAATCCGTCGCGCAGCATTCACCTCGCCGCCCCGCGACTGCAGAATCACATCCAGACGCTTGGTGCGCCCGATCGAGTTGAGTACATCGTATAGCGTGGGTAGTAAATCCATTTCAAGATGACTGGCAGCCAATACCAGTACCTTGCTTTCGCGAGCCGTTTCGATTGCGTGAATCGCTGCGCTTACATCTAGATTGTTTGCGTGCATGTACTGGCATCCATCAGCGTATGTGCAAGGGTGTCGATCATACGGAATTGGGGAATCAGTTCCTCGATATAGAGAAACTGCCCGACCGGATTGTTTTCGAGAAAAACACATTCGCCGTCGGGCGTCACGATCAGGTCGATTGCGCCATACTGAAGCTTGTAGCTATGAACGAAATCGCGGCAGCGCTGCTCGAGTGCAGGCGGCAATATATAGGCCTCGTAGGGGATCTCGGCATGCATATCACGACAGTCGATACGCGTCCGTTCATCTTGCTGAGAAAGAATCTTGGCCGCAAAGACATGCTGACCGATTACCGTGACACGGAGTTCATACGCCTTGGGAATGTATGCCTGAAAATGGCACGGTAGCTCTGCCACGGCATCAATGTGCGTCATCATGTCATCATCCACCACGGTGGTGCCAATTCCCGTGTTGACCTGCACGTCTTCGGGGACAGACTCTGCGCCAAGATGCGGACTCGAGAGTGCCTTGAATACCATGTCTCCCCGGATGGCAGAGCGAAATTGGACAACCGCCTCCGGATGATTGCTCACCAGTGTGTCCGGAATCAGAAAGCCAAAGCGCACGGCTCGCTGTAATTGTTCGCCTTTCCACATGGCTCCGCGTAGTGCCAGTGGATGGCTCATCCAGTAACAATCAAGCGTGTAGAGCAGCCCGAATAAGGCATGTTCGGCTTCCTGACGTGCATACGCGATTTCCTGAGCGCCCAAATCATCGCTGGTAAACGCAAACTCGCCGGATTTTCTGAGCCACACTGCGCCGACATCATCCAGATTGATCATGTGGCCACTGGGCAAATGCCGGATGGTGCGCAGCATGTCATGCTGCATCCAGGCATGATTCAGGCGATAGTCGCGTGGGTAGCAATCGAGGTTGATGCGGAAGGTGGGGGCGCCCAGCGCATTGAGGCGAATCTCAACCAGGTCAGCATGCAGATCCATACTATTGGAGATGATGAGAATATGCGGCCGATCCATTTTCATTCCGTTCCAGACCCTCAAGAATCAAAAAGCCCTGCCAGTCAGGCAAGGCTTTCGATTGATGCAGATGCTTGAATTAGCACCAGATTCCGTTGTCGGTGCGGCTACCAGGACGTGGCGCACGAGCATCCGGACCACTGCAACCGGCGGTGGAGACGTTGTTGCGAACTTGCCATTGGGCTTCTTGCTTGTCTTGCTTCTTGTCCACCAGCTTGAACGCAAACAGCTTGGATGCTTGTTGATTCTTCATTTCTACAACCTTTCTTTTGGTCAGGGTGAAATTGCAGCTTCAGGTGTGCCACCGGTTTGGTGGTGTGTCAGACGATATTTTTTACCTCGGCATGCGTCAATGTGCACTGCAATAAATTGCAACTATTGTTGCATTCATGTTGATTGTGTTTTCTGGGTGGTGCGCCATTCTTCCATCCGTCTGCAGGGACTTGACCTATAACTGAAGGTGACAAGGTATTGGCTGGTCGACGATTCAGGGTATGTGGCGTGCGTCGACGGAGGCGATTTTTTGGGGGATCCGCATGTTTCGCGGACTGGGAAGGCGATTCCGACACAGACGACGCACCCGCCACATCGCGCTGGCGGTGGGCGGCTATGTGATGTTTGCCTGCCTATGGATCGTACTCTCCGACCAGCTGTTGTCCAATGTGCTCAGCAAGGAAGCGCTGGTCAAAATATCGACCTATAAGGGCTTATTCTTTATTCTGGTCACGGCGGCAGGGTTCTATCTGGCACTGCGTTCAGTCCCCGCGCATGTTCCCGATGGCGGAGCAGTGGTGCTCAGTGGCCATCTGGCAGGCGAGACAAGCGGACATCGCCACATCCGCTGGGGGACGTACCTCTACGCAATTGTGTTACCGCTTGCAATGCTGCTGCTTCGTAGCAAGGGGCTCGCGACGCTGCATGATCACCCCTTGCTGATTCTATACATGGTACCCATCACCATCTGTGCCCTGATCGGGGGCTTGGGGCCTGGCGGGGTCGCAACACTGGTGTCCGTATCGGGGGCGTATGTGATTGCTTCCCCCGAATCGCTTTCTGCTGACTCCCTGTCACGCCTGCATTTTCAGCTTGCCATGCTGTTTGTGGTGGGGTGGATTGTGAGCATCACGTCCGAATCGATGCGCCAAGCGCTGCGCAGGCAAAAGCAAAGCGCCCAGCTACTGAAGGCGGTGATTTCCGGCACATCGGATGCCATTTTTATCAAGGATATTCATGGTCGCTACCTGATGGCCAATCAGGCAGGGGCAGATTTTGTCGGCGTCCCACCCGATACGATGGTCGGATTAAGTGATGCTGCATTTTTCAATGCGCCGTCAGTCGAGTTGATCCGTCAGCGTGATCACGCGGTTATCTCAGGTGGTGAGGTGAGAACGGCTGAGGAAGATGTGTGTACTCACCGGGGTGAACAGCGGATTTTCCTGTCAACTAAAGGGCCTGTGCGTGATCCGGATGGACAGGTATGCGGCTTATTCGGCATTTCGCGTGATATCACAGCGCAAAAGCAGGCCGAGCTTGCGCTGCGCACCAGTGAAGACGCCCTCCGCCAGGCGCAACGGCTCTCTCTCACGGGGAGCTGGGAATGGCAATTGTCTACTGGCAAACATATCTGGTCAGCGCAAGTCTATGAAATCTACGGATTGCCGCCCGATTCCGGTGCGCGTGCCTACTCCGACCTTAGCCATCTGTATACCGACGAAAGCTGGGGCATATTATCGCAGGCAATTGAGCGCGCGGTCAGTGATGGCGAGTCCTTTCAGTGCAATGCCGAGATTGTGCAGCCCGGTGGAGAGCACAGGCATGTGGTGTCGCTGTGTGAGGTGATCAGACATCCGAACGGCGACATGATCGGGTTGCGCGGCACGTTGCAGGATGTCACGGCTATGCGAGCTGCAGAAGCACGATTGCGCGAAAGTGAGGAGCGACTGCAGCGCGTGATCGAAGTGACCAGTGATGGGTTCTGGGACTGGGATGTACGCTCTGACCAGGTGTATCGATCCCCACGCTTTTATGAAGTTGTCGGTTTGCAGCGCACAACAGAAAACTGCGGGCACTTAATCAGTGATCTGATCCTTGAAGAAGATCGTGCTGCAGCCCTTCATAAAATGGATATGCATATCTCGGGTGAGTCCGATGCGCTGGAGATTGATTTTCGTCTTGCCTATCCGGTTGATGAGACGCGCTGGATGCGATTATGCGGGCGCGCCATTCGCCGCAATAGCGAGGGACATGCCGAACGTATTGTCGGGACAATTACCGATGTCACGGTGCAGCGGCAGCACGAAATCCTCCTGAGAGAGGCGGGCGTTGTCTTTGAAAGCAGTTACGAGGGCATCATGGTGGTCGGGCCGGATATGGCAATTCGGCGCGTAAATCCAAGTTTTACGCGAATTACGGGCTATTCGGCTGATGAGGTTTTGGGCAAAAATCCGCACATCCTGTCATCCGGCCGGCAAGGCCCTGCTTTTTATGAGGGGATGTGGCGAGATATCCATGCAAATGGCTTCTGGCGGGGCGAAATCTGGAATCGACGCAAAAATGGCGAAGTGTTTGCCGAAATGCTGTCTATTTCGTCGGTGCGAGACGCAAATGGACAATCGCAATACTACATCGCCGTATTCACCGATATCAGTAAACTGAAGGCACACGAGGCAGAGCTTGATCGCGTTGCCAACTACGATGCCCTGACCGGCTTGCCTAACAGACGTTTGCTGTCTGATCGCCTGACCCAGGCGATTGCACGTTCGGAGCGAACGAACCGAGCCTGTGCCATCTGTTATCTGGATGTAGATGGCTTTAAATCGGTGAATGATGTGTACGGCCATGCGACCGGTGATCAGATGCTGGTGACACTAGCCAACAATCTCAAAGCGATGCTGCGTGCAGAAGATACGCTGGCACGTGTAGGCGGAGACGAGTTCGTCATTATCTTGCTGGAACTGGCCAGCAATCAGGAGTGCATCACGATTCTGGATCGAATCGTTCAGGCCGGCGCCTTGCCCATGATGTGCGAAGGACAACCCCTGCAAGTGTCGATCAGTATCGGCGTGGCTTTGTATCCGGATGATCATGTCGATGCCGATACCTTGCTGCGGCACGCCGATCAGGCCATGTATGCAGCAAAGGAATCCGGTAAGAACCGCTATCAGCTCTTTGATCTGGAAAACGATCGTCAGGCGCAAAGCAGACGCCATCAGCAGGATACGTTAAAGATGGCCTTGGATCGTGGCGAATTCTGTCTGTATTACCAACCCAAGGTCGATCTGGTGGATGGCACAGTGTACGGCGCCGAAGCGTTACTGCGCTGGCATCATCCCGAGAAAGGCGTGATTCATCCCGCTGAGTTTCTTCCCCATATCGAAGGGAGCGATCTCGATCGGACGTTTGGCGAATGGGTCATTGATCAATCCGTTCGCCAGCTTGCTGTCTGGCATGAGGAGGGGCTGCAGTGTAATGTCAGTGCCAATGTCAGTGCCTACCATTTACTGCAATCCAGCTTTTATGATCATTTGTCCGCAGTGCTTGAGCGAAATCGCGATCTGACCGCGCATTACTTTGAGCTGGAAGTACTGGAGTCTGCGGCGATTGGAGACATGGAACAAGCCATTCTGATTCTGAACCGCTGCCGTCAGCTTGGCGTGCGATTTGCGCTGGATGACTTTGGAACGGGCTATTCCTCGCTGACGCATTTGCGCCGTTTACCAGCGGATACCCTCAAGATTGATCAGAGTTTTGTACGTGATATGCTGGAAAGCCGCGATGATTTGGGCATTGTGTCCGGCGTGATTCAGTTGGCGCATGCATTTAATCTGCAGGTGATTGCCGAGGGCGTGGAAACCATGGATCACGGACTGGAGCTGATGCACCTCGGATGTCGTTTGGTGCAGGGATTTGGCATTGCCAGACCCATGCCTGCCGAGGACTTCCCTGTATGGGTGAGGGACTGGCAGCAGCACCAGCCTTGGCGTTATCTACCCACCCGGCCTTATCCGGCGCCTCAAGCGTAAACGGCTTGTGCATTTTATGCGTATCTGACAAACGGCACTTGCCAGCCGGCAAGTTTGCGTTGACTGCTCTGCTGCTGTGCCTATATTGGCTATATCTGCCTAGATAGGCGCGCCCCTAGCGCCAGTGGAGACATCATGAATGCTGCATTGAAAGCCGTGCATGTTCAACGGGTACCCGACGCCAGTTCGGTCGGGCAAACGCACTGGCTCAGGCCGTTTCTGACGCTGCTTCTCCTGACTATACCGGGCTCGCTGGCCGCCTATCTTTTATTCGGAGTAGAGGGCGAGCTAGGCGGTCTGGATGTGCTGATTGCGGGGGCGGCTGCGATTGCCGTGCTGGCCGCGCTTAAGCTGACAGCTTATGATCCGCATTCACCGATTTACGCAAATGAAGCTGAAGATTTGTGCAGAGTGCAGCATGGTCAGCAGGCGTTCGGTCAATCTGTGCTGCGCTTTAGGTTGCATGCAGTGCCCGCTGGAGGTGGGGCATTGGCGCATCTAGAGCACAAGCCATGGCGCCATGATGCTGACGATGATCATACGCATGTCTGGTCAAAGGCTCACCGACAAGCGGCGCGTTAATCCACTGCGTTCAGTTCGAGTACCGTCGTCATGCGATGAGCTGGACTTGCTCAATGGCACTTAAACGCGTTTAGCTAGTGCAATGAGGTCATCAGTCGCAAATCGTGCGGTACTGGGGCTGGCTACCAATGTATCGAATACCAGCATAAATCCTGCTCGACTGATGTGCGCCAGTATTGCATCGGGCGTTCGGTAGTGCATCAGCATACGCTCCCCCGCGCTGGACGACTGAACCAGCGTGTGTGTTTTTGTGGCCGAAAGTGTTGATAGATAGAGCGGTGCATTGGGGCTGAGAACATCGTATATGGCCTGCAATGTGGCAGCTGCAGCCTGATCATCCAGATAGCTCAATCCAAACGCGAATGCGGCACCATCAAAAGTTTGACCGAGCAGAGGTATATCTCGGCAGTCACTTACCAGGAAAGTGGCATCGGGCACTCTCCTTTGCGCTTCAGCAATCATACCGGGTGCGATGTCGATGCCCGTGACCTGCAAATCGGGTCGTACCGACCGAATAAAGGCGCTGACATTGCCCGGGCCACACGCCACATCAATCACCTGTCCACCTTTTCGCACCTGGGAAAGCCACTTGCTGTAATAGCGATCGTACTCGTGCAGATCGAAGTAGTGATCTGCATAGCGTTTGGCATGGCGATCGAAGAGTTCGGCTGGACTGTATAGCACGCCTGATGCGGATGCGGGAGGATGGTCGGGCATTGTGCAAGTCATTCAAATAAAAGCATATAAATTGACTTTATCCCAAAAGCATACTGCCGTGTCAGGAAGCATGGTAAATGGTTGCTCACGTGGAGATTCATGCAACATCACGGCAAGTAGCTACTAGTGTGGCAAGGGACCTGTGGGGCGCTGATACTGCGGTGCCTTCAGGGACGGAATGGGGTGCGCTGCCAATTCTCTCGATAGAAGGGCAATAGCGGCGGACAGTTGTGCATCCTCACCATTGAAGGTAGCACGAGGCAGGTTGTCGACGCGTATATCCGGCTGAACGCCGCGCCCCTCGATCAGCTCTTTACCATCTAGTGTGGTCTTGGTCATTGTGGGTAGCGTAAGCTGGCCACCATCCAGCATGGTCAACGTGATCGGAGACATCCCCGCGCCACTAATGGGCATGCCGATGACAGTGCCCAGCTTCAGGCGCTGAATGGCTTCGGCGGTGGATTCTCCATTGGAGTAGGTTTGCTCATTGATGAGCACCGCAAGTTTTCCGCGATACGCCTGGCTGGATTTGGTGACGGGTGCCCCCAACGAGGCGAGTCGTTCGCGTTTGAAGGCCCAGGCTTGGCGCATGAGCCGGTCGAGAATCACGCTATCGAGTCCGCCCCCAAGGTTATAGCGGAGATCGAGCACGATCCCGTCCTTGTCGAGTGCGCCAAAAAAGTCATCTGCAAAGTCAGCTAGTCCTTGTCCAGCCATATCCCGAACATGTACGTAGCCAATGCGTCCTTTGGATAGGGAGTCAGTCAGGCGTGCCCTTTGTACACGCCAGTGCGCGTAACGCAGATCTTGCTCCTCGGTAATGGCAACGGGGGTAACGCTACGCTGGATCGTGTCTTCTCCGCGCATGAGTGTCAGTGTGGTTGAGTGGCCGGCGGTTCCTCTGAGTGCTTCGTTGAGATGCGGTTTGCCGGAGACCGGCTGTTCGTTGATGGCGGTGATGATGTCGCCCGCACGAATGTCTTCTCGTGCGGCGTTGAGTGGTGGCGCAAGATGGGGCAGTTCGGGATCGTGCATCAGCATCGAATCAATGCGCCAGCCGCCCTTCACCGGTGAAACCCAGGCGCCCAGGGTCGCGAGGCTGACCGCAAACTGTGGTGCAGGTGGCGATACAGTGCTGTGTCCGGCACCCAGTGTTGCCGACATGCGTCCGATCAGATCATACAACTCCTGTGCGGTGGAGACGCGTGCCAGTTCTGGTTCAAATTGCTGCCGGATGGCCTGCCAGTCCAGTCCGCGCATACCGGCATCAAAGAAACGATCGCGCAGTTGCCGCCAGGCATCGACAAAAATTTCCTGCCATTCCTGGGCGGGCTGGATACGGGGATGCCAGTCTGCGAATTGGATAGGGTGGCTGTCGCCCGGTAGATGATTGTTGAGCGTGACGATGCGCCAGCGAATGTGCTGGCCATCTCTGGTTTTGATCAGTGCGCGAGTGTGATCGTTGGAGAGAGTGTAGTCCTGCACATCATGCGCCAGATCGGTCATCACACTGGGTGCATTCAGCGCAAAAGTGCGCAGTATGTTGTTGTCCACAAACCAGACGCGCTGATCATCGAGATGCACTTTTGCCAATGGATAGGGGAAAGGCATCGGATCGCTCAGACCCGTCACCGTATCGGGTTTGGATGCCATCATCTGCATACGTTCATATGAGCGAAGGCCCGCATTCAAGGCTCGGTCAGCTGCCTGATTGGCATGCTGGCTAGCGCCGAAGTCGCGTTCTGTTCGATAGAGCAAGCGACTGCCATCATCACTAAAGACTGGATGCCATGAGGCGTAGCGACTTGTGGTGAGCCAGGTCTGGCGCCCTGTCGCAGTCTGCACATGCAGGAGGCGTGCACGCTCTGGCACAGCGCCCGGTGCCGTTAGAATCAGGGACACATTGTCTGGTGACCAGGTCAGCTCACTGGGAGAGGATGACAGCGCATCCAGCGGAATCTGGCGGGGCGGCACAGGCTGAGTACCATGCACCTCCACCAGAAAGAGGCGACCAAGGTTATCTGTGTAAGCGAGTTGTCGACCATCGGGTGAGATCGCGGCCAGTTCTGGCTGGCCGGTATGGCCGATCGTGATTTGTTGAGCAGGCACCTCGCCGGAGACCGGGAAGCGCCAGACACCATACTCGCCGGAAAAACTGCACAGTGCATAGAGGCTGGCACTATCGATGCCGAATTGCGGTAGCGTACATGCTCCATTGGCCGGGTAGGGACGTTCGTGCAATGCGCCATTTGGATCCGCAATGGCAAGTCGCCCGCGTGCGATGAATGCTGCATGCAGTCCATCGGGCGCAAAAGCATGCTGTACGGAATCGGGATCAATCTCTGCGGCGAAGGCGGCTTGATCCTGCATGGGCGAATTGAGCACGGGCTGGATGTGTCGTCCGTGATCGCGCGAATCATTCAGGTCGATCCGGTACAGTTCAGAACCCACTGCCAACGCCGCCTGATGGCCATCCAGGCTGGCATGACGGATGTCCTGCTGTTTAAAGAACGTGTGCTGACGGAGCGCGTGTCCGTTTGCTCCCACCGACCAGAGATTGACTGTGCCATCGCGATCCGACAGAAACGCAATCCGCTCACCTTGCGAAGAGGCGTAGGGCATTGGACGGTATGCATAATCGCCCGCATCTTTCAGGAGCGGTGCTGCCTCGGACTGCCCTGTCAGATCCAGTTTCCAGACGCGACCACGTGCGCCACCCCGATACAAACGGGCATTGTCATGATTATTCATCCCGCCACGCGTGAAATAGAGGGTATGGCCATTAGTGCTTAACGCGCCATCGCTCGCTTGTGATACGGGCAACTGCCTGACCACACCGCTGTGCATATTCACCGTCAGCAGCGTGCGAGCAGGGGGGCCGTCGGTATCACTGAACAGGATGTCGCCATTGTCTGCAAATCCCCAGATTTCCGGATGATGGTAGCGCCAAGTCAGTCTGCGTGGCGTGCCACCTTCTGCTGGCATGAGGTAGATTTCTTCAAATTGCCCATGTGGTCTGACAAATGCAATCCATTTACCATCGGCCGACGGAACTGGAAAAGCCTGCTTGCGCGTGAATCCCGGCGCGCTGAGTCGTGTAGCCAAACCACCTTCATTGGCAACCCGCCAGATTTCGTCGTCGGCAACAAAATAGGTGGTATTGCCCTGTGTTGCGGGCATGCGAATATAAGGCAGGGGCGGATCTGCGAGGCAGGGCAATGCCATCAGGCAAGCGCAGAAAATGAGGCTCATGCGCGATGTGTACGGGATGCTAAAAGACATGAACAGATGATCAGACGAATATCAAAGCGTTTGATTATGCCATGTAATGCCAGAGGCAATTGCCCCGAATCCCACCCGGAATGAGCAGGGAGTCCGGGGCATAATCAGATTATGCTGCTGCGCCGGTCAGTGAGTGTCGGAATCGGACAATATCCTCTATGGTCAGCACAGCCAGATCATGTGCATGCGCATATTCAATTACCGCATCGCCCCGCATCATGCTGCCATCCGGATGCATCAATTCACATAGTAGGGCGGCAGGCTGCAGTCCCGCTAACATCGCCAAATCTACAGAACCCTCGGTATGGCCGCGCCGTGCGAATACGCCTCCATCTGCGGCGCGGATGGGGTAAAGATGGCCGGGAGACACGATATTGTCAGGATTGAGGGTCAGGGCAGCACGTGTGGTGGTGACGCGATCGGCCGCAGATACGCCTGTTGTCACGCCATGCCGTGCTTCGATGGGAATGGTAAATGCGGTTCCGTAGCGACTGCCGTTTTCAGCACAAACGGGCGGTAGCCCAAGCGCATCCATGGCGTGGCCGGGTAGACACAGGCAGACGATGCCGCTGCAATCGCGGATCAGGGTGGCCATCGTGGGAAGATCGATCAGCTCGGCCGCGACGATCAGATCCGCTTCATTTTCGCGATCTTCATCGTCGAGCAAGACAACCGCTTTGCCTGCACGCATGGCGGCAAGTGCACGATTTATCCGCTCGGTGGGCGTCGTGGTGTGAAAGTAATGTGTAAAGGTTGAGTGGTGAAGGGCTTGCATATGAAACGCTCCTTGTCGGATTAAGTGGCAAGTAAGCGTTCAGGGCAGACCGCAGGTACGTGCCGGAACAACCGCTGGCGTACGCACGGCAAAACACCGCCCACGCACTGACAAAATCAGGGGGTGGTCGGGTGTTGTCTTCTTTCATCCGGACTATGAGGCATGCATCCATGCCATGACCGTCGGCTCCGGCATTAAACCGGATCTGCTGACCCTTCAAGCAGCACGGCGGCCGGACCCGAAGGCGCTCGCGGGCTCCCGCAGCATGCTGCGGCTACCGCCGGTGGGGAATTCCACCCCGCCCTGAAGACGCACTGCATGCCGGAATGGGCAAGCAGTGGCGATATGGTAGTGAAGAATGTCCTGAGGGGCAATGCGAGGTGCTAGCGTCTGCGGGGCGTAAATCCGGAATCGATTTTTGCTGTGGCGTGACGGAAGGTAATGCGACCCTTGGTCAGGTCGTAGGGCGACATTTCAACGGTAACCTTGTCACCTGTCAGTATACGGATACGGTGCATCTTCATCTTGCCCGAACCATAGGCCAGAATTTCCACCCCGTTTTCAAGGGTGACGCGAAATCGTGATTCAGGCAGGCTGTCGACCACGACGCCTTCAAATGTAACGGTGCCTTCTTTTTCTTTCATGCCGTGTGCTCCTCTGGAGTCGACAGCAAACACTGCCGACAGAAATGGGGAAGACCAAAGTGCAATCGAACCTGAATGAGCGACGAGAACAGAATGGTGAGATGCCGGTTGTGATGCACTGAAGTGCATCCTGACGCTTCATTACGAGCCAACAGACTCATCAAGCGCTTTGAACATCAACTGAAGCGCTTTCTGGATGTGATATCAGAAAGAGAAATCGGCCAACGAGGCGAGGAACTTGAGACTGGAACCTGTGGGGATTCATGTGCAGCGTAGTAAACCGCACATGAATGCGTGAGCTCAATGATACGCTACTATGTGGTGGTCTGCCAGAGAAAATACCCTGTCACGCCATCGACTTATTGCGATCTGGGCAATGGCTTGGCGATTGTCAGGCCAAGCCACTCACCATGGTAGAGGCGGGGCTACGAGACGCCGGGCGGAGTCATCGCCGATCTGGCCGAAGCGGGCGCTGCCTTGTTCCCATTCTGTTTGCGCACTCCGGATCGTATCTTTTGAGAACCCCACGAAGTTCCACCACATGATCAGCTCATCCTGCAAAGGCTCGCCCCCTAGCAACAGGGCACGATGACCTGCAGGCAGCGTGAGGGACAAGCTGGCTTGTCCGGCCGGGATGTATGCAAATTCATCCTGATCCAGCCTTTGACTGGCCACTTCCACCTCTCCCACCAGAGGCAGGAGGCCATACTCGAATGCCGGATTAAGCGGGAGGGTCAGGCTGGCATTGCTGTCGGCAACAATATCGAGACCGATCAGAGGGCTGCGTACTCCGGCGGGTGATTGCCGATCGCCAAATTTGCCGGCCAGCAAGGTAAAGCGCGCGCCGTACTCCGACCACGCCGGCAGAGCCGCATGGTGTTCGAATGCGGGCGGACAATCATGCTGATCGGCTGGCAGGGCAATCCACAACTGCGCTGCGTGCAATCGCTGGCCGTGCTCTGGCGAGTCCTCTGTATGCGAAATACCGTGGCCGGCTGTCATAAGATTCACTTCACCGGGGCGAATGATCATGTCGTTGCCGAGGCTGTCGCGATGATGGATTGTGCCTTCGATCAGCCAGGTGAAGGTTTGCAAACCGATGTGAGGGTGAGCACCCACATGCATGCCTCGATCCGCCGGGAAATCAACCGGGCCGATGTGATCGAGAAAGCACCAGGCACCCACGGTACGCTGATGGCGGGTGGGCAGCGCGCGGATAACCATCATGCCTTCCCCCAGATCGTTGCGGGGCGGCTGAATGCGCTGGAAGTGCGTCATGTCTGTTCCTTAGTTTGGCGCTGCTTGCTGCATACTGGTGTGAATGCGGATTTCGCCGGTCAGCAGTTTGTGAACCGGGCAGGCATTGGCAGCCTTGAGAAGCTGGGCACGCTGATCATCATCCAGATTGCCCTGTAAGCGAATGGTGCGCACCAGATCATTGCCGGATTCAGGTTTGCCGTCGGGGTTGAGCTGCACATCGACTTCAATTCCCTCCAGTGGAATCTGTTTGCGTACTGCAACCATCTTTACGGTGATGGCAGTGCAGGAGCCCAGGCCGGATAGCACCAGTCGGTCGGGGGTGGTGGCAGTATTGGCGCCGCCAATTGATTCAGGCTCATCTGCCCGCCATGTGTGGCCTAGATCGTCGGTAAACGTGACTTCCCAGGGGGTGTCACCCAGTCGGGCTGTGACGGTGGAGGTGGTGCTCATGGGGACTCCTGATGAAGAAACTGCAAAGACCCAGATTGTGATGCGTGCGGGGCCATTCGTCTATCAGACTGAGGGCGTTAATTCGTCTGCCCCTCCCGCCACATGTGGCGGGGTTCATGACGAACGTAGCGTCATCCAGCCTGCCAGCTTTGCCGGGTAAGCCAGTGTATAGGCTGGGCTGCTAGATGGCAGATCAAGCAAGGTGTATTGATGTGTCAGATGGCTTAACTGACGCCGCCCGATTTTCGCAGCCGTTCCGCCATTGAAGGCGATCACCTTGAGTTCGGGGAGTGACGCGATCAATGCTGTCAACTGATTGATTGCTTCGTTGCGGATGGCCGAGTCGAGACTACCCTTGCGGTCGGCTTCGGCAATGACGTCCCACAGCCCGACACCCTGTTCGAGCAAACGCTGCAAGCGGTCATCATAGGGCAGGGGGCGCAGATCGACATTGATCACTGCACCGATGAGCTCCCAGAATTTGTTTTGCCGATGTCCGTAATATTGCTGAAGGGTCAGTGAAGCATCTCCCGGCAGACTACCCAGGATCAGGATGTGCGTACCGGAATTGACGACGGGTGGAAAGCAGGATTTGCGTGGTGTATCAATCATGATGCATGAATGGAAACTCAATTCAGTGTACATGGCATGAGCGGTTTCAGACGTTTTATACTGTCCAGCTTTGCAGCCTGGTCTGCTGGTCAATATTAGAGACGTCACGATGAAAAGTTCAATCAAATACCTTGCCTTGATGCCACTGGTTGTAGCACTTGCTGCATGTGGTGGTGCAGGGAGCGGAACGACTGACAATGGCGGAAATGGTGGGCCGGATACGACACCGCCACTCATCTCCGGTCTGAGTGTAACCCAGCCAAGCAACGGTCAGGTGACACTGGCGGTGACGGCGACCGACAATGTGGGCGCCGCAGGTTACTGCCTGACACAAAAATCGGGACAGCCACTTGCGACCGACAGTTGTTTCCAGGCCGGTAATCAATTCACCTTGCCAGCGATGTTACCCGCAACACCCTACTACATCTGGGTGAAGGATGCCGCAGGTAATGTGAGCACTGCGACTCAGCCCTGGCCGTGCAGTACAGCGGGGATTGCAGCCTCAACCGCTTACACTGCGGGTTCTTCCGTCTGCATGATGACCAGCGTGGGCGAGCTGGTGTTCGGTCTGGCGAATGCCAAGGCGCCGATTACCACCGCCAACTTCCTGAAGTATGTGAATGCGGGCTTCTATAGCGGAACTGTCTTCCATCGCATCATGGGAACCTTTGTTGCTCAGGGCGGTGGCTATACATTTGTGAACGGCCAGTTTTCCCAGAAAAACACGCCTTTCGACCCGATTGCCCTTGAGCCGACCACGACTACCGGCCTGAGCAATACGTCCTATACACTCGCAATGGCCAGAACGGATGTGTTGAATAGTGCGACTAGCCAGTTCTACATCAATCTTGTAGATAACAGCAGCCTTTTGAATGCATCTGCATCCAATGCTAATACTGGTTATGCTGTTTTTGGCAGTGTAATTTCCGGAGTTGGCACCACAACCACAGCGCTGCAAAGCACGCAGGTGCAATCCAATGGTAGCGAAGTCAGCTTGCCAATCAAGCCACCTGTCATTTACTGGGCTTATCAGCTGAAGTAAACCCGTTAGCCCCAGTGTGGCCTACCCATCACCAGGTGTTGTGGTCGGCGTGCTTTGCTTCATGGAGTGCGCCGTCTGCGGCCTGATGTACGACTTGACGCGGTCTTACAGGCAATTTTTTGCTCATTGATCCGCTTTGCAGTGTTGTCTGTTGTGTTTACACGAGATATCAAATGAAGCGTTCATTAAAGCATATTCTGTTGATGCCGGTACTGGTAACACTCGCTGCCTGTGGCGGTGGAAGCGACTCATCAGGTGGAACTACGCCTGCGCCCACTCCAAGCCCAACCCCCACTCCAACCCCTCCGCCTTCTGGCGCTCCGGCGATCACCAACCTGAGTGTGTCACAGCCACAGAATGGCCAGATCACCATCACAGTGATTGCGACATCCAAAGCAGGTATCAATGGCTATTGCATGAACCAGAGTGCAACCGCACCAGCGGCAACAGATAGCTGTTTCAATGCCAGTAATCAGCTGACGGTCTCGTCCACTTTGCCTGTTACACCGAAGTATATCTGGGTGCGGGATAGTGCTGGTGCGGTAGGGACTACGCCACAGCCTTGGCCGTGCAGCGCAGTGGGCATGGCAATTTCCACCGCATATTCGGGGCAGACAGTCTGTATGCAGACGAGTGTTGGGGAGCTGGTCTTTGGATTGGCGAACGACAAGGCGCCGATTACTACGGCTAACTTTCTGAGATATGTGAATTCAGGCTTTTATGGTGGCACTGTATTCCATCGCATCGTGGCATCATTTGTCGGTCAGGGGGGCGGGTATACCTACCTTCCCGGTCAGTTTATTGAAAAAACGCCACCATATTTGCCCATCCAGCTTGAGCCTACATCGTTGACTGGCCTGCACAATACGATGTACTCCATCGCCATGGCCAGAACGAATGACCCGAATAGTGCGACCAGTCAGTTCTATATCAATTTTGTAGACAATAGAAGCCAGCTGGATGCATCGGCCTCGAATGGCAACACGGGATATGCGGTATTCGGTAGTGTCATTAACGGTACAAGCACAACGATTCCTGCCATGAAGAGTCTGAAGGTGGAGTCGACCGGCGGAGAGATGAGCATACCTGATGTGCCTCCCGTTATTTACTGGGTATATCAACTGAAGTAAACCCATCATCCCCAGTGTGGGCTGCCCATCTCTTGTTACTTGATTTTTGCAGGAACCCTAGTGCTAATAACTGGATGTCATCAGGCCGCAGGTATTGGTCCAGCTTGCGCTGGTGTGAGACTGAATCGTGGCGCCGGGGCAGCCTGAAATACACCGTCAATGGTCTGATATACCCCGCGTGCACCCAGATGCGGATGCGCAGCTGATTCCAACGGTGAAAGAACGGGCGCCACACAGGCATCCGTCCCGTCAAATAGGCTCATCCAGTGTGTGCGCGGATGTGATGCAAACAGGCTGGAAAGACGCTGGCGAAGCTCGGGCCAGGTGCGCGGGTCGAACGGACGCTTGAAGGCATGATCATCTGCCAGCCCCAGCTTGTTGAGGAAGATGGCGTAGAAGGGGGCTTCCAGCGCACCTACACTCAGCCAGCCTCCGCAGGCGCACCGATACACCCCATACCAGTGCGGTCCATCCAGCAGACCGGTGCCGCGCTGCATCGGCTGTAATCCGCCCGCATGCAGCGACAGCAGCAGATTCATCAGGTTGGCGCTGCCATCGACAATGGCCGCATCGACGACCTGACCCTGTCCGGACTGGCGTGCGTGTAACAGCGCGGCGAGTACCCCCATCGCCAGATACAAGGCGCCGCCACCGAGATCACCTACCAAGGTAGGTGGCACCAGTGGTGCGTCCCCCGGCGCACCGGCAAACCACTGCGCGCCGGATAGTGCCGCAAAGTTGATGTCATGGCCCGCATGCTGTGCCAGGGGGCCGGTCTGGCCCCAGCCGGTCATGCGGCCGTATACCAGCTTCGGATTGCGCACATGGCAAATGTCAGGACCTAAACCGAGCCGCTCCATCACGCCGGGGCGCATGCCCTCGATCAGGATATCGGCGTCCGCCAGATGATCGAGGACGGTGGCGATTGCCTCGGGCTGTTTAAGATCCAGCCTGAGCAATTGTTTGCCGCGATTGAAAATGGCCGCTTTGCCCAGCGCGAGCGGGTCTGGCACGGGAGATACTGGCCGGTCGATCAGGATGACTTGCGCGCCCATGTCGGCCAGCAGCATGCCGCAGAATGGCGCCGGACCAAGTCCGGCAATTTCCACGACCTTTACCCCGTGCAGCGGCCCCATGCTTATGCACCCGCCACAGGGTAGAAGGTGCGACCGGTTGCTGCCATTTCCTTGATCCAAGGGGGCGGTGCAAAGCGCGGGCCGAATTGATGCGCCAGTGCCTCGCATTGCGCGATAAAGGCGGGCAGACCCGCCGTATCGATATGGCTGATCGGGCCGCCCTTATAGGCCGGAAAACCCCAGCCCAGAATCGCCCCGACATCCGCATCGCGCGCATGCATGAGCACGCCTTCAGCCATGCAGCGTGCGGTTTCCACGGCCTGAATGGTGATAAAACGTTCGATCAGTACCTGTACATCGGGCTGCTCGGCAGCGACAGGAAATTCCTCGGCAAGACCCGCCCACAGCTGCTTTTTGCCATCCGCTGGGTAGTCGTAATAGCCGCGCCCCGCCTTCTTGCCGATACGGCCAATGGTGACCATGCGTTCGGCGACCTGCTCGCCGGGCTTGTCAGTGTAGGCATCGCCTAGATCGGCGCGAGTCTGGCGGTTGATCTTGCAGATCAGTTCGCTAGAGACTTCATCCGTCAGCGCCAGAGGCCCGACCGGCATGCCCGCCATCAGGCCGGCCCGTTCGATCAGTACCGGTTTGACGCCCTCGGCCAGCATCGCCAGACCTTCCAGCACATAAGTGGAGAACACGCGGCTGGTGTAGAAGCCGCGCGAGTCGTTGACCACAATCGGCGTCATGCCGAGTGCTTTGACAAAGTCCAGTGATTCGGCCAGTGTGACATCGCTGGTGGCCTTGCCAATAATCACTTCCACCAGCGGCATTTTGTCGACTGGCGAGAAGAAATGCAGGCCGATAAAGCGTTCCGGGCGCACGCTGGCTTCGGCCAGCCCCGAGATCGGCAGGGTCGATGTGTTGGAGGCAAAAATGCCATTCGGCGCGAGCATGGCTTCGGCCTGTCGCGTCACATCGGCTTTGATGGCGCGATCCTCGAAGACAGCCTCGACCACCAGTTCGGCGCCGTCCAGTGCGGCGTAATCGGTTGTGGGCAGAATCCGCGCCAGCAGGGCATCGGCCTTCTCCTGCGTCATCTGGCCGCGCTGCACGGCTTTGTCGGTGAGCGTGCGGCTGTAATGCTTGCCGCGTTCGGCAGCTTCCTGCGTCGAATCAAGCAGGACGACCTTCATCCCGGCCTTTGCCGCCACATAGGCAATCCCTGCGCCCATCATGCCCGCGCCCAGTACACCAATACTGGCATAGCTGCGCTTAGGGATATCTGCCGGGCGACTCGCCAGTTTATTCGCCTCGTTCATGCTGAAAAACAGCGTGCGGATCATGGCCTTGGCTTCAGGCGAACGCACTGCCTGCACAAAGTAGCGCGCCTCGGTCGCCTGACCGGTATCGATATCGGTGATCAGCCCTTCGTACACGCACGACAGAATACTGGTCGCCGCAGGATAGTTGCCCTTGGTTTTCTGGCGCAGCAGCGCGTTGGCCGCCATGAAGGTTTGCTGGATGGCAGGTGTCTGGATGCCGCCACCGGGGACCTTGTAGCCTTTGCTGTCCCAAGGCTGGGAGACAGGCTGATCCAACTGGCTCACAAGCCACGCTTTGGCGGCTTGTACTTCATCGCCCGCAGGCACAATAGCCTGAACGATGCCGAGTTTAAGCGCATCAGCGGCTTTCAGGCGCTTGCCTTCGAGCAGTAGGGGCAGGGCAGCTTGTACGCCGATCAAGCGCGGCAATCGCTGCGTGCCGCCTGCGCCGGGCAAGAGTCCCAGCGTGACTTCGGGCAGACCGAAGCGAGCCTTGGGATTCTCCGCAGCAACACGGTAATGACAAGCCAGCGCCACTTCCAGCCCGCCGCCCAGTGCGCTGCCATTGAGTGCAGCGGCCACCGGTTTGCCGCAGGTTTCCAGCTTGCGCAAGGCTTGCTGGATGGTGCGCGTTTGTTTGAACAAGGTCTCGGCTTCGGTGCTGGCCAGCAACCATTCCAGATCGCCGCCGGCAATAAAGTCAGACTTGGCGGATGAAATCAGAATGGCGCGTGCATCCGGGTCGGCGATGGCACGATCAATGGCGTCAAAGAATGCCGCGCAGCTTTCGCCATTGAGTACATTCTGGCTGCGGCCAGACAGATTCCAGCACAGATTGGCAATGCCGTCGGTGTCGAGGATGTAGTCGATCATAATTTTCTCCTTAGACACGTTCGATGATGGTCGCGGTACCCATACCCGCACCCACACACAAGGTGGCGAGGCCCGTACCCACGTTACGCCGTTCCATTTCATCGAGCAGCGTGCCCAGAATCATCGCGCCAGTCGCGCCCAGCGGATGGCCTAGCGCAATTGCACCGCCGTTCACATTGATACGGTCGTGTGGAATGGCCAGCGCGTCCATATAGCGCAACACCACGGCGGCAAACGCTTCATTGAGCTCGAACAGATCGATATCTTTTACTGACATCCCGGCGCGTTTCAGCGCCTTCTCGGTGGCGTAGCTCGGGCCGGTAAGCATGATGGACGGTTCGGAGCCGATGCTGGCAAAACTGCGGATGCGCGCACGCGGCTTGAGTCCGGCGCGTTCACCGCCTTCGCGGCTACCAATCAGGACGGCGGCGGCACCATCGACGATGCCCGAACTATTGCCCGCATGGTGCACATGCTGGATGCCATCCATATCGGGATAACGCTGGCAGATCACGTCGTCAAAACCAAATTGCTCGCCCATCACGGCAAATGAAGGCTTGAGCTGGCCGAGTGATTCGACAGTCGTTGCCGGGCGGATGGTCTCGTCACGACCTAGCGCGATCAGGCCATTCACATCGCGCACCGGCACAATCGACCGTGCAAAATAGCCTGCAGTCGCCGCCAGATGCGCGCGGCGATGGCTCTCGGCAGCATAGGCATCGACATCTGTCCGCGAGTAGCCCCAGCGGGTGGCAATCGCATCAGCTGAAATACCTTGTGGCACAAAGTAGGTTGGGAAGGCGCTGTGCGGATCGACGGCCCACGCTCCGCCGGATGTGCCCATCGGCACACGTGACATGCTTTCTACGCCACCGCCAATCGCCATATCCGATTGGCCGGACATCACCTGAGCAGCTGCCATATTGCAGGCCTCAAGGCCGGAGGCGCAAAAGCGGTTGATCTGTACGCCTGCGACCGATTCGGCATAGCCTGCAGCCAGTACCGAAATCCGGCCAATGCAGGCACCTTGTTCACCGGCAGGTTCCACGCAGCCCAGCACCACGTCGTCCACCAGTGCGGTATCGAGATGGTTGCGGTCGCGGATGGCGCGCAAGGCAGTTTCGGCGAGATAAAGCGGCGTGAAGCCATGCAGGCTGCCGTCCTTCTTGCCCTTGCCGCGCGGGGTGCGCACGGCATCAAAAATATACGCTTCCATAGGAGTCTCCGGCTTACAGCGAACGGCTGATCAGCTCTTTCATGATTTCGTTAGTGCCGCCGTAAATCTGCTGCACGCGTGCATCGGCCCAGGCGCGGGCGATGGGGTATTCCCACATATAGCCGTAGCCGCCATGCAGCTGCACGCATTTATCCAGCACCTTAAATTGCAGATCGCTGGCCCAGTATTTGGCCATGGAGGCTGTGGCGGCATCGAGCTGGCTGTCCATGATCAGCTCGATGCATTTGTCGACGAATACGCGGCCGATCTGCACTTCGGTCTTGAGTTCGGCCAGCGTGTGGCGGGTCGTCTGGAAATCGACCACGGCCTTGCCAAATGCCTTGCGTTCGCGGGTGTAGGCGAGCGTCCATTCGATGGCAGATTCGGCCGAGGCAATGGCGCCAATGGCGATCTGCAGACGTTCCCAAGGCAATTCCTGCATCAGGTATTTGAAGCCCTGATTCACTTCACCCAGCAGATTTCCCACCGGCACGCGCACATTGTCGAAAAACAGCTCGGAGGTGTCCTGCGCCTTCATGCCGACTTTTTTCAGGCGCTTGCCCTTGGAGAAGCCAGCCATCGAGGTATCAACGACAAAGAGGCTGGTGCCCTTGGCGCCACCTTCTGGCGTGGTCCGCGCCACTACGATCACCATGTCGGCATGCCAGCCATTGGTGATAAAGGTTTTCGATCCATTGAGGACGTAATGATCGCCATCCAGTACGGCCGATGTACGCAGGCCCTGCAGGTCGGAGCCCGCGCCCGGTTCGGTCATGGCAATCGCGCCGATCATCTCGCCGCTGGCCAGCTTGGGCAGATAGTGCTGCTTCAGCGCTTCGCTGCCATAGTGCAGCAGATAGGGCGCGACAATTTCCGAATGCAGACCGAAACCGAGGCCGGTCGCCCCTGCGCGGTAGATTTCTTCAATCAGCACCACGCTATAGCGGATATCTGCACCGGCGCCGCCATATTGCTCCGGCATGCTGGCGCAGTGATAGCCGGATTCGGCGGCCTGGGTCCAGATCTCGCGATCGACATAGCCTTGCTCTTCCCAGCGTTCGTGGTGCGGCATGACTTCGCTGTCCATAAACCGGCGAACCGAGTCGCGAAACAGGTCGTGCTCTTCATCAAATAGTGTGCGGCTGATCATGGGGATGTCTCCAGTCCATCTTGTTCTATGTGTCATTCGCGCGTTTGGGTACTCGGCGCAATTTGCATCATTTGAGCAAATGCTTGATCATTTTGTTTGATCTGATCAGACAGATATTTGATATGAAACGCCAAACCGCATCGCACACGCCTGTTCCCGTCGCCATTTTGCTGCCGCCGGCGGTGATGGCCAGCTATGTGTATCTCACGCAGGAAATGCTGCTGCTGGCAGGCACCATGCAGGCACGCAGCGCCGATGTGATGGCGAGCCGCCTGTTTGATATTGATCTGGTATCGGTGGACGGCCTGCCGGTTCACAACTTTGCCGGTGCGCCGATTGCGGCCAGTGCCACGCTGAACAACGGCAAGCGGTATGCTTATGTGATGGTGCCGGCCCAGTTTGCCCCGCAGCGTGCGCTGCGGGAGGGGGAGGCCGAACTCACCGGCTGGTTGCGCGAACAATACGCGCAAGGTGCCACGCTAGTGGCGCTCAACGGCGCGCCGCTGCTGGCCAAGGCGGGGTTGCTTTCAGGCCGGATTGCCACTGGCATGCAGAACGAAACCCGCTGGTTTCGCCAGTATTTCCCTGATATCACCTTTGCGCCCACCCGCCCCATGGTGGTGGACGAGCGCCTGATTACCATTACCGGCATCAACGCGGCAGTGGATGCATGCGCGTATGTGATTGACCAGCGTTTCGGGGCAGGTGTATCGCAGCGAATTTTGCGGGTGGCGGTGAACGAAGTATTACCGGGTTACGCGCATCTGGCCGCGTGGACACGGCGCTTTCGCCAGCATGGCGATGCGCAGATTCTGTCGGTACAGGATCGCATCGAGCGCGAACTGGCCGATTTATCAGCAGCGGCGGCACTGGCAGCGCAGGCTGCCATGAGCGAGCGCACCCTGTCGCGACGCTTTCAGGCGGCAACCGGCCACACCCTGCGCGAATACGTGGCTTTGCTGCGACTGGAAATGGCGGCTTTTCTGCTGCGCTCGACACGGATGGCCGTGTCACATGTCGCCAGCGAATGCGGATTTGGCAGTGCCAGTGCACTGGGGCGCGCCTTTCAGGATCGGTTTGATGCAAGTCCGCTGGCCTATCGTAAACGCATGTCCGCTTAATCGGACATCGGGGGCAGTGGAACCTTTTTACGCATTTTTGCTCTTTCATGCTCAGTAGTCGGGCGTGATCGGATAAGATTGCGCTTTTCCGGCAGATGCGACGTCAGTCGCACGCAGACAGCAAGCAATTCGGGAGCACAAGGACAATGTCGATTAAGGCAATTCAAGTGGGCGCACTGGCGCTGGCCGCTCTGGCTGGCTCGGCGTATGCAGATAACAGCATGGTGGCACAGCGCAAGGACGTCGGTCTGGGTGTGCAGGCATCCTATGGCGTGGACGGCGCAGGTGTGTCGATTGCTGCGGACTACCTGCTGATTTTCCCGAATACAACGGTGCGTCTCGGATTCAATGATGGCGGTATCAGCCACAATGTCAGCACTACCGGCATGAAGTATGACGGGAACTATACCGCGCGCGATGTATCCCTGCTGGTGGATTGGGCACCAAACGGTGGTTTTTTCCGTGTAACAGGCGGATTGCTTTCCGGCACCAACCGGATTTCGCTCAAGGGTGTGTCAGACGGTAACAAATATCAACTCGGTCATAATACCTATGCCGCAGATCAGGTGTATTCGATTGATGGCGAAGTGACTGCTGCCAACAAGATCAAACCGTATATTGGGGTAGGCTGGGGCAAGCTGACCGGATCAGACTCGGGACTCTTTATTGATGCTGGTCTGACATTGAGCAACAAACTGAACTCGACGGTTACCGCGGTATGTGGCGCTAGCATGTTTGATTCCTACTGCGCGCGTTTAAAAGCCGATGCGCTGGTTGAACAAAGCAAGCTGAACGATTCGGTGAAGTTCCTGAAGGCTGTGCCAACCATCAAGATTGGCTACGTCTGGGGCTTCTAATTGCCTGAGCGCAGATCGTTATATCTGCCAGCATACAAAACGGCCAGTGAATCCACTGGCCGTTTTCTTATGCAAACACGTCGGTGTTGGAATCAAAATCCTGCCGTTTTTGCTGCAAATGCGCTGACATTGGCGATGTTCAGACTCCCGAAGCCGGTAGTGTAATCCCAGCCAGCGGCAGCGCTGTATGCACCGTTGCTGCCGCTTTTGATGTCATTGAACAGTGAAGCATTCGTAGGCAGATACTTGTAAAACGATGCGGTTGGATTGGCGCTCAGGGTTTTGGTCTGGTTGCTGATGACCTGACCCCACAGGGCTGCAAAAATCGGTGCAGACAGGCTGGTGCCACCGATTTGAGCGAGTTTGCCTTTTACGTAGATGGCCGCGCCGGAGTTCGGATCACCATCGAAGGCAATATCCGGCACCTTGCGGGTATTGCTACCGCTTTGCCAAGTTGGTGCAGCCTCGTAGGCACTATTGCCACCGGTGCTGCCTTTCCATGCAGTTTCCGACACATAGGCACCGGCACTGGTGGTCGTCAGTGTGGTTCCCCCGACCGCTACAACATAAGGTGAGGTTGCTGGATAGGATACCGTTTTGGCACCGCAGATACTGGAGCCGGAATCTCCTGTAGAAACAGAGAACATCTGTCCTTGTGCAACGCCAATCTTGAACACTGCATCCATTGCTGCAATAAAACCACTCGTTTTGGCGGCGGCCTCGCACTCGCCTAGCGAGATGCTCAGGATTTTCGCAGTATTGTCCGATACAAACTTGTTTACCCCAGCCAGAATATCGCTGTTGGACAGGGTAGGAACATCATACAGGGTGAGAGATTTCAGGCTGCCGCCACTGATGCCGACGATGGTTTGGGTATCGAGATTCCACTCACCCATATTGCTGATGTCGTTCGATGCAGCACCAACCTGACGGGTGATCACATTCACCGAGCTGACGCCGGCCTTTGTCATGCCCAGCTTCAGGTCGGCAAGCGTCTGTGTCAGATTCCCCTGCACAATGACCGCTATCGCGGCAGTGCTGGGCTTCAGCGAGTTGGCGTTGTACAGCGTGCGGAATTCGGCCGGATAGTGGTAGGTGACAGCATTGGTGACTGCTGCGGCAGATACCATGCCCCGCGTGAACTGCATTTCCGGGGCGATTTCACGCATCTGCATGAAGGTTTGCAGCTTTTCCTCGCTTTGCAGACCCGTGACCGAGCGCACAACACCGGCCAGCTGGCTGGGGACGAGCACTTGCTGGCTGTTGTAGAAATACTGAACGCCGCTGGCGCTGGTTTCGCTCATCAGGGGCGTCTGGAATGCGGCTTTGACGGCTTTGTTATTCCCGACGGCCGTAATGATCATGCGGTTCTCGGCCACTACAATATCGTGGAAGCCAGCTTGTGCAAGGTGGGTAACAACAGCGCTGACATCGGTCTGTGTCGGCAGGAATTGGGCGGACATTTCCGCTGACGTAAGGGCGCGACCCGTTCCGGTTAGCTGATCGGCAACAATGCGATCCAGCTGATCCTGATTGCGTGCCTGCAGCGTAATAGTGATGGGCACCTGCCGCGATGCCGCGAGTTCATTCAGCTTTGATCCTGTGACCTGCTTTGCCACCGTTTCTGTCGCCATCCAGCCTGCTCTGGCGGTGCCCCAGGTTTGCCCCGCAGTATCAAAAAAGCCTGCTGCATGCGTCTGGGTTGCAGAAGCACTTGCAAGGGCTGTCAGAAACAAGGTCGCGCGAAATGTCATCACACTATTCCTCTAGATCCGCCAAAAGACGTTACTCAATCAGATTAATCTAATTTAGATTTGGCTAACATATTGTTCGGGATGAACGGAGGGACAGTGAGTAGTGATTCTGATGAGTGGTGTATTTGGAGTAAACGCACAGGATAGAGGTACACTGCAACACTAGGTTCCCGGTCGGCATCAATCCAGACGCGGGGACGTCCGAGTGACCAAAAGAGGGAAAACATGAACACAGCACCTACTGTCCGCCACGCGATCGCTTATGCGGTTGCCGCGTGCCTTGTACCGGCAGCTGCTCCGGTTTTTGCAGGATACAACTCGCCGCCCGACAACATCCGTCAGGTGATGCGTGCACCGGCACTCCCTGCGCCGATGATGAGTCCGACGGGTGACAGGATGCTGATGGTGTCCATGCAGGAGTATCCCTCGATTACGCGTGTGGCCGAACCTTTCCTGAAACTGGCGGGTGCCCGCGTCGAACCGCGTAATCATAGTAAACACGACACCCCCGGTGGTTATGGTATCAACCCGTGCGTCGCTAATCTTGATCTGGTGAACGTAGCTGATGGCAAGCAACAGCACATTGGGTTGCCTGCGGGGGCCTGTCCTGGTACGCCGATTTGGTCCGCTGACGGCAAGCGCTTTGTATTTTCCAATGTTGCCAAAGAATCAGTCGAACTGTGGGTAGGCGAAGCTGGCAGCGCCAAGGTGCGCAAGATTGCCGGACTCAAACTCAATCCGATGTTTAACGAAGAAGTGCAGTGGATGCCGGATCAGCAGCATCTGCTGGTGAAACTGGTGCCCGCCGGCATTGGCAACGCTCCCACTGCGCCCGCAAGCGAACTCAGTCCGAATATTCAGGAAAGCACAGGCAAGGCAGGCCAGAGTAGCACCTATGAAACGCGTGACACCCTCAAGAGCCCGCACGACGAAGCGCTGTTCGATTACTACGCGGCAAGTCAGCTGGCGCTGGTAAACGCGTCGAGCGGCAAGGTCACCCTGATTGGCAAACCTGCCAACTATGACTCCCTTGAACCGGCACCGGATGGCAAGCACATTCTGGTTGATCGCATTCATCAGCCGTATTCCTATGTGGTGGCGTACAACCGCTTTCCGGTAGATATCGAAGTGTGGGATGTTTCCAATCCTGCAAAGGTTGCGATCAAGACAATTGCCTCGGTTCCACTTACTGATAGCGTACCGGTGCGCGGTGTGCGCAAGGGGCCGCGCAGTCATGTCTGGCGTCCGTTACAGCCTGCCACACTGGTCTGGGCAGAGGCGCTGGATGAGGGTAACTGGAAAGTGAACGTGCCCGCACGTGACAAGGTCATGATGCAATCGGCACCCTTTACCGCTGCGCCTGTCGAAATTGCCCGCACCACACAGCGATTTGCAGGAATCAGCTGGACCGAGCGCGCCGACACCGCCATGCTCTATGAATATGATGCCAACCGCAACTGGATGCGTACTGCCATTTTCAATGCGGATAAACCCGAGCAAGCGCATCGCGTATGGGTTGATATGTCAACGGAGGATCGCTACAACAATCCGGGTTCGCCGGTCATGCGCCGTTTGCCAAATGGGGAGGCCGTCATTCGCATGGATGGCAATCGCATCTTCCTGACTGGCTCGGGATCATCGCCCGACGGGGATCGCCCGTTCCTGGATCGCCTTGATCTGGAGACGCTGACCAGCGAACGTCTGTTCCGTAGCGGAAAGGATGCATACGAGCGGGTGATCAGCCTGCAAAGCGGCGATGGCAGCCGCTTCCTGACTTTGCGCCAAACCCCCGTTGATCCGCCGAATGTCTGGGCACGCTCACTTGGTACAACTCAATCGGCAGACAAGGGCGAAGCCAAGTTTGCCCTGGCCGGACAGTCATTGACCCATGTCGAAGAAGTGACGCCAGTGATTCGCCAGATCAAGAAGCAGCTGGTGAAATACAAGCGCGAAGATGGCGTGGATCTGTCCTTTACCCTGTATACCCCGCCGGGCTACAAGGAAGGTACCCGCTTGCCGGCGATTCTGAACGCGTATCCGCTGGATTATGCGGATGCATCCAAAGCCGGGCAAGTGAGCGGATCGCAGCAGACCTATACCCGTCTGCGCCAGTACAAACTCCTGTTGCTGTCGGGTTATGCCATTATCGACAGTGCCAGTTTCCCGATTGTGGGCGACCCGCGCACTGCATACGATACCTATCTGCCGCAATTGATTGCCAATGCCAAGGCCGCGGTGAACGAAGCGGTGAAGATGGGTGTGGTTGATCCTGAACGTATCGGGGTGACAGGGCACAGCCATGGCGCCCTGATGACGGCTAATCTGCTGGCGCATACCAATCTGTTCAAGGCCGGTGTGGCAACCAGCGGTTCCTATAACAAGACGCTGACGCCGTTCGGGTTCCAGAACGAACGTCGTTCGGTCTGGGAAGCGCCGGAAGTCTACAAACAGGCTTCGACCTTCTTCTTTGCCGACAAGCTGAAAACACCGATTCTGATCATGCATGGCGAAGATGATGCGAATCCGGGCACTACACCGCTGCAGGCCACCAAGCTATATGAAGCGATTCGTGGCAATGGCGGTATTACTCGTCTGGTGATGCTGCCGCACGAACCGCACTGGTATACCGCCCTCGAATCCAACGAGCAGGAGGTGTACGAAATGGTGAACTGGTTCGACAAGTATGTGAAAAATGCTTCGGCGAATGTTTCCGAGGGCAAGTAAGCTACTTGATCAATTGATCAATGCATTTGATTGAAAATGGCGGAAGAGCAATCTTCCGCAATTTTTTTTGCTGGCTGGCATCGCGATAATTGGTATTACTGCACATGCTTCCGACCACAAAAACTGTGCAGGCAGAGATGTCTCTATGTAATATTTCCGGTTAAGCAGGATCAAGTATTACTCATTATAAATGGTACGTTTGATCAATTTTAAAAGTACAAAATATGATTGATTGGTCAAATAGATCCTGCATTTAATTAAAACGGAAAAGGGGGAGTGGGATGAATCGCCGTACCTTTATTCAATCGGCCATTGCGGCTGGCGGAATGCATACATCAATCAACAGTTTCGCAGCCATTACTCGCAATGTGGGTAGCACACCTGAATTGGCTGAACTTAGCGTGGCGACAGCTCAGGCACGTATGCAGAAAGGTGAGCTAACCTCGCTAGCGCTTTGCAAGCATTACCTTGGGCGGATTGAGGCCATTGATCGCCATGGCCCCCGGCTCAATTCGATTATCGAGCTGAATCCCGACGCGCTCGCCATAGCAGCCGCACTGGATCGCGAACGGCAAGCTAGCAAAGTGCGCGGCCCTTTGCATGGAGTGCCGGTCTTGCTCAAGGACAATATCGCCACTGCCGATCGCATGGAAACAACGGCTGGTTCGCTGGCATTGCTGGGAGCCAAGCCTATCAAGGATTCGGCAATTGTCCGGCAGTTGCGCGAGGCGGGTGCCGTGATACTCGGCAAGACCAACCTCAGTGAGTGGGCCAATATGCGCTCAACCAGGCCAACAAGCGGCTGGAGCGGGCGAGGCGGACTAACGCTGAATCCCTACGCACTGAATCGTAACTGTAGTGGCTCCAGTTCTGGCACGGGAGCCGCAATTGCTGCTGATCTGGCCATACTGGGTGTGGGTACCGAAACCGATGGCTCGATTGTCTCGCCCGCATCCATCTGCGGGCTGGTGGGCGTCAAACCCAGCATTGGTCTGGTGAGCCGCAATGGCATTATCCCGATAGCGCATTCGCAAGATACTGCCGGCCCAATGACGCGGACGGTAGCGGATGCAGCAGCACTACTCGACGTATTGGCAGCACCCGATCCGCGCGATCCGGTGACATTGGCTGCAGGGCGTCCGGCCAGCTTTGTGCAGCAATTGAATGAAACTGCACTCAAGGGCAAGCGCATTGGTGTGGCGCGCAATTTTTTCGGGTTCCACGATCAGGTGGATGCAGTGATCGAGCAGGCGTTGAAAGACTTGCAGGCGCTTGGCGCGACTCTGGTTGATCCGGTTGAGGTACCGAATGTGTCTAAATATGCAGACAGCGAATTTCAGGCGCTGCTGTTTGAATACAAGGATGATCTGAAGCGCTATCTTGATGAGTTCAGCCCCAATGGCGCCATACGTTCGATGGCCGATGTGATCCGCTTTAACGAACAGCATCAAGATCGGGAGCTGGTGCATTTCGGGCAGGAACTGCTCATGCAGGCTGATGCAACCACAGGGCTGGATGCACCGGAATACCAGCAAGCCTTAGCCAATAATCACCGCTACGCGCGTCAGGAGGGCATCGATCAGGTGTTGGCCGAGCATCGGCTGGATGCACTGGTGGCACCCACGGGCGGTGTTGCCTGGGTGAATGATCTGATCATGGGTGATCATACGGGTAATGGCTTTTCTTCTCCCGCCGCCGTGGCGGGCTATCCGCATGTGACCGTCCCAGCGGGTCAGGTAGGGGGGCTGCCCGTTGGTTTGTCGTTTGTGGGGATGGCATTTTCGGATGCCCAACTGCTGGGCATGGCCTATGCCTACGAGCAAGGGACACGAAAACGACAGTCACCGCGCTACCTGCCACGCATTTAATTGAATTTCTGTGCGACTTCGTGGGTAAATAGGGGAAGTGAAATGATCCGGGGGTTTGAATTGAATCGATCCGCAATAAACACCGTCTCCTGCCTCACGTCCGCTTCGCTGCTGAGCATGTGTGCCGCAGGGGTGTGGGCACAATCCGAGTCGAACGACGTCATCATCCAGCCTTCCCGCATGATGGCGGATATCAAGGAACTGAGCAGCGATGCCTATGAGGGGCGGGCACCGGGCACGCCGGGCGAAGCCAAGACCATCGCCTATCTGCAGAAGCAGTTTAAAAAGGCCGGACTCAAACCCGGTAATCCGGATGGAACCTATCTGCAAAAAGTACCCATGGTGGGTCTCACGCCACATCCCACGGTCAGCTTTGGCGGATGTGCAGCTGGCTTGAAACTGGAGGCGCCTACGGATTTTGTGGCGTTCTCGACGCAGGTCAAACCCGCGATTGATACCAGGGATGCCTCGCTGGTATTTGTCGGGTATGGCGTGGTGGCACCAGAGTATGGCTGGGATGATTACAAGGGGCTGGATGTAAAAGGCAAAACGCTGGTCATGCTGATCAACGATCCGCAGGTGCCGGACGCGCATGACCCCACCAAGCTCGATACATCGCTGTTTAAAGGCGATGCCATGACCTATTACGGCCGCTGGAGCTACAAGTTCGAAATTGCGGCCGCCAAGGGCGCTGTCGGCGCCATAATTATTCACGAAACCAAGCCTGCGGCTTATCCGTGGTTTGTGGTGATGAATAGCAATATGCGCGAGAACGTCACCCTGGACAGCAAGGGCGGTAATGCCGAGCAGTTGCCGGTTCGTTCATGGATTCGTCTCGATCATGGTAAGGCGATGCTCTCAGCGTGCGGGCAGGATTACGATTCGCTCAAGGCGGCCGCCAGCCGACCGGATTTCAGGCCTGTGGCGCTTGATGGATCGGCGAGCTTCCATCTGGAGCAGGCGGTTCGCCACATGACGTCGTACAACGTCGTAGGCAAGCTGGATGGTGCGGATAAACATCTGCGCCGCGATTGGCTGGTGTATTCGGCGCACTGGGATCATCTGGGTCGCAATCTGATGATGAAGGATAAGCCGATTTATCACGGTGCACAGGACAATGCGACCGGCACATCGGGATTGCTCGAACTGGCACGCGTATGGGGTGAGCAGGCACGTCAGGGCAAGCGGGCTGCACGCAGCGTGCTCTTTATGGCAACTACGGCAGAGGAAGCAGGATTATTAGGGGCGCGTTATTACACTTCGCATCCTTTGTATCCGCTCGCCCGGACTGTGGCCGATCTCAATATGGATGGCATGAATCCACTGGGGAAAACCCGCGATGTGGAAGCACTGGGTTCAGGGCACTCCAGTATGGACGACTATCTTGACGCTGCCGTGAAGGCTCGGAGACGTGTCTGGCTGCCGGATTCGGTGCCAGAGCTCGGTTTATTCTATCGCGCCGACCAGTTCGAGTTTGCCAAAGTGGGCATTCCAACCCTGTATCTGAAATCGGGTAACGAATACATTGGTCAGGCTGCGGATTATGGACGCAAGGCTAAAGAGGCTTATACCGCCAATGACTATCACAAGCCAACGGATGTGATTAAACCGGATTGGACAATGGCGGGCGGTGCAGACGATTTAGGCTTGCTCTATGACGTGGGCTTGCGCTTGGCAAATAGTGGAGAGTGGCCACTTTACCGTGTCGATTCAGAGTTTAATGCTGCACAGAAAGTGTGGATCAAGGCTCGCCAGTAAACTTAAGGTGAGATAATTGATTTCCTTGCAAACCCGCCAATTGGCGGGTTTTTTAATCTTTTTTCTCTGCAATTGGCAAACATGATTTGCCGCCAGTTATTGATCAAATGTGCACAGCTTTCACGCAACATGCATTTTTCCCAATTGCGATTCGCTTGCTGCCTGGCGCCAAAAGCATGCACGATATATTTGTTACAAATGCTTTTGGAGGGGAAATCATGAGCGAAGCACAATCGCGACCGTTGCCAGATTACCGGGAATATTCACCGGAAGAAATGCGTCTGCGTGCCGCCATGTTTTATGAAAACATCAAGCGTCGGCATACCGTGCGCGACTTCTCGGATCGCCCCGTTGCACGCGAAGTGATCGAATCCTGTATCAAGGCTGCAGCGACTGCACCGAGTGGTGCCAACCATCAGCCATGGTACTTTGCCTGTATTTCCGACCCCGACACCAAGCGCAAGATTCGCGAGGCGGCAGAGGAAGAAGAGCGCGCATTCTATGCCGGGAAGGGCGGCGAAGAATGGCTGAATGCACTGAAGCCGCTGGGAACCGATGCGCACAAGCCCTTTCTTGAATCCGCACCCTGGCTGATCTCCATTTTTGCCCAGCGTCGTGGAGGGGTGCATGCAGATGACCAGAAAAAGAATTACTACATCAATGAGTCTGTTGGCATTGCGACCGGCTTTCTGATCGCTGCCCTGCATGATGCCGGACTGGCCACGCTGACACACACGCCCAAGCCGATGGGGTTTCTGAACGAAATTTGCGGCCGCCCCGAGGATGACAAGCCCTATATCCTGTTGGTGGTGGGGTATCCCGCCGAGGCTGCAACGGTGCCAGAACACGCGTTGATTAAGAAGCCGCTGGAAGATATCGCGCGCTTCATTTAATTCGATTTCGCCGATTTCCTCCGTAACTGTTGTTCAACCCTTTGGGCGAAGCGCTAGCTTCGCCATTTTTTCGTCCCGCCGCATATAAACGCTGGCACGAACCCTGCTTAAACCTCTCCCAAAGATCGAAGTCATGCATGGGAGATGCATCATGTCAGTAGCTGACAGCCAGTTCAAATTGTCCGGGCAGCTTGCTTTTGATACGCAAAGCGTAGGCAAGCTGAAGTCGATGGCATCCAGTGATACCAAAGCGGCGAATCGCCAGGTTGCCCAGCAATTTGAAGCACTGTTCATGAATATGATGCTCAAGGCCATGCGGCAGGCCACCCCGTCCTTTGATGGCCTGGAAACTAATCAGGTCCAAACCTGGCGAGGGATGCACGACCAGCAAATGATGCAGACGCTGTCCGAGCGTGGCGTAGGGTTTGCCAGCCTCATCGAGCGTCAGCTGAATCTGCAGAGTGATCCGAGCCTGCGTCAGGTGCCGCTGATGCGACCGCCATCTTCCCTTCTGTCGGCGTATACGGCAAAACCTGCCATCCAGCAGGCGGGACAACCGGCACAGTCTGCCGTCGAGACCCCGGAACAATTTGTTTCCGACCTGGGACAGTCTGCTAACGGTGCTGCGCAATCGCTTGGCGTATCGCCACATCTACTACTGGCACATGCCGCGCTGGAAACGGGGTGGGGCAAGAAGCCAATCCGCGATCAGAGCGGCCGCAATAGTTTCAATCTCTTCGGCATCAAGGCGACGCCAGACTGGAACGGCAAGACCGCTGACGTGGTCACCACCGAATACGTCGATGGCGTCGCTCAGCGACGGATCGAGCGATTCCGTGCCTATGACAGCTATGGCGACGCATTCAACGACTATGCACGACTGCTGCAATCGCGCTATGGCAAGTCAGCCAATAGCGGCGGCAATGTCGAGCAATTTGCCAGTGGCCTGCAGCAAGGTGGCTATGCCACTGATCCGCATTACGCCAGAAAGCTGGCTCAGGTAGCCGCCAATCCGGCGCTCAACCCGTGGCGCATGGCCTGAACGTAGCGACATAAAAGGGAGAATAAGATGTCTACAAGTGTTTATGGCGTCGCAGTCACCGGGCTGGCAGCAGCGGAAATTGGTCTATCGACCACTTCGCACAATATCGCCAATGCACATACTGCGGGCTACAACCGTCAGACCATTGTGCAGAAAACCCAGATGGCCGATCCCACTGGATCGGGATTTTTGGGACGCGGCGTCGATGTGGCGACCGTTGCGCGCGTGTACAACCAGTACATGTCGCAGCAGGTGAATTCCGCCCATGCGCAAAACAGCTTTTACACCGAACTCAATCAGCACATAGGTGCCATCAATAATATGATGGCGGATCCCAATGTCGGGTTTTCGCCTACGCTGCAGTCTTTCTTCAGCGGCGTACAAGCGGTGTCTGCGAATCCATCGTCCATTCCTGCTCGCCAGTCGCTGATGGGGAATGCCCAGACGATGATCAGCAATATGCAGACCCTGGACACGCAGTTCAATCTGATGAACACCCAGCTGAACGATAATCTGACCGCCACTGTCGGGAAGATCAACAGTATCAGTGCGCAAATTGCCAACCTGAATGTCGCCATTCTGACGGCCGAAGGTGCGGCAGGTGGACAGCCTTCCAATGATTTGCTGGATGAGCGCGATAACTTAGTCACCGAAATGAACAAGCTGGTGAATGCCAACGTGATCCGTCAGGGAGATGGTACTTATAACATCTTTATCGGGAATGGACAGAGTCTGGTAGTGGGGGCACAGGCGTTTACGCTAGGCACAGTATTTTCCAATTCGGATGCCGGTGAGCTGACTGTGGCCTACCAGCAATTTGGGAATACTGCCCATATTCCCGATGCGCAGCTGACTGGTGGAACACTCGGTGCCTTGCTGCAATTCCGCACCCAGATGCTGGAGGCCACGCGAAATCAGATTGGTCTGGTGGCAATGAATATTGCGGTCAATATCAATCAGCTCAGTCGCCAGGGCCAGGATTTGCGGGGCAATAATGGCGGTAATTTCTTCCAGATTCCGCAGGAAAGAATCGATACGCAAACCTTTAATACACCCAGCGGGCTGGCCACATTCACAGCCGAAAACCTGGGTGAGACGCCTTATGTTGCCAGCGACTACAACATCTCTTTTGATGGGACTAACTACAGCATTACCCAACTGAGTGACGGCAAAACCAGTGCCTTATTTGATACGACGCAGATGCATGCAGGCGTCACTGCATTCGGGATTCAGTTCAAGATGCAGACTGTGGGCGCAGACTTTGCTGCCGGACAGCAGATTGGCGTGACATTCAAGCCTGCGGCCTCTGCCGTGCTGCCGAATAGCGAGAACAAAGGCGATGGCAAACTACAAGTTGCGATTGCAGATACTTCAGCGCTCAGTGGCGATGATTACACCTTTTTCGTCACCACTGTAGGTGATGCGACTCTGGTGCCGCCGGTTCCGCCCACTTATACACTGAACCGTTCCGATGGTGCGGCCAGCTGGACGAGTAACGATCTGGTCAACTGGACAGTTTCGGGTACCAATATCAAAGTTACCCAGCCGGATGGCCTCGAGTTCCAGCAACTGGCAGGCGCATTCCAGACCGGAGATCAGTACCTGATTCAGCCAACCCGGCAAACGGTCATGCAGATGGGGCTGGCGATTACCGAAGCTGCGCAGATTGCTGCCGCGCTGCCGATGACAGGCAGCTCGGACGTCGTGACCGTGGCCAGCAATGCAGTGGTGGGGAATAAAAGCGCAGCAACCATTTCCACGCTATCGTCGGCAGTATCGGGACAGGGTGGGGTGGCAGCCTTGCCGGTGACCATCAAATTCAATGATTACCTGCAGGCCATTCCTAACGGACCGGACGTCGATATCGTCGATGCCCGCTCACAGACGGTGTTGGCGACGAGTGTGGCCTATACGCCGGGTGTGCCGATTATCTACCAAGGTCGGACAGTGGCACAGCCGGGGGCAAATCCGGGGCCGGGTGCCATTACCTATAATCTGCTCAACTCGCAAACTGGCGCGGTGATTGGCAATAACCTGCCCTATACATCAGGCAATGCCATTACCTACAACGGCTGGAGTGTGGCGGTCAGCGGCTATCCCAAGCCCGATGATGCCTTTGCGGTACAACCCACCACCAATAGCGGGAATGCGAAGGTGTCTCCCGGCGCGGTGACGTCAACGAGCTATCAGTTCTATACCCTGACCGGTACGGCCAATAGTGCGGCTGCGACCGTTGCTGTGACCGGCAATGGCCCATTGCAGAACGGCACGAAAACCATGAATTCGGTGATCGAATTCCCCTTCCAGGTTCAATTTATTGATCCGGGTAATGGCAACCCGCCGACAACATTCAATATCGTCAATGTGATGAATGGCAATGTGGTGGCGGCGAATCAGGCCATTAACGGTCAGCCGAATATTACCTATCTGGGCGCATCGGTTGCGGTGCCATCCCCGTTGGGTGCGTTACAGCCGCCTGTTTCCCTGCCGCTTTACCAGATATTTGAAGATCAAGGCACAGCAGGGAGTCCGGCGCCCGGCATGGCGCTGGGCAAGCCGCAGGTTTTTTCCGGGCAACCCATTACGGTAGATGGCTGGACCGCCACCATTACGGGGACGCCGGAATCCGGAGAAAGCTTCCAGATTGAGGAGTTGGCACAGGGAACCGCCACGGGCATTGGCACGGTGGCCAATACCATGACCCAGAATAATCCGGCCATCCGCCGTCCCATCGAAATTAATTTTGTGACACCCACCAGTTACCAGATTAAAGACCCCACCAATGGTCAGATTCTGCAATTGGCGCGTCCCAATAACTTTGTGCCGGGTAATCAGATCAGTTACAACGGCTGGACTGCTCAGGTGACAGGTGTGCCTGCTGCGGGCGATAGCTTCCTGGTCAGTCCGAATACCGGCGGGGTATCGGATAACCGCAATGCAGTGGCGATTGGTCAGTTGCAAACCACCAAAACCATGCTGGGTCACACGGCTTCCTACCAGTCGGCCTACAGCCAGTGGGTGGCGCAAGTGGGGGTGATGTCGAATCAGGTGAAGGTAAACCAGTCGACACAGGCGGCCATGCTGCAGCAGATCACCCAGCAGCAGCAATCCATGTCGGGCGTGAATCTGGATGAAGAAGCATCGAACCTGATTATTTACCAGCAGGCTTATCAGGCATCGTCCAAGGTGATTCAGGTCGCACAGAAAGCCTTTGAACAGATTCTCAATATTAATTGAAGGTCATAAACGCCTCGGGAGCATGAATCATGCGTATCGCCAGTAGTTCTATCTTTGCGGCCAGTGTCTTCAATATTGATAATTTGCAGGCCAATATGTACGACCTGCAAAACCAGCTCTCCACGGGACGTCGAGTACTGACGCCAGCAGATGATCCGATTGCGGCAGCGCAATCCCTCGATCTGGGGCAGGGAAAGAGTTTGCTGAAACAGTTCGATGTCAGCATCAATAATGCCACCAGCAGTTTGGGTGCTGAGGAAAATAGCCTCAAGCAGATGGTGAATTTGCTCACCAGCATCCAGTCCTCGGTGATTCAGGCGGGGAGTTCGGCCATGTCGCCGACTGCCGAAAATGCCATTTCCCAGCAATTGCAGGCTAGTTACAAGCAGTTGCTATCACTCGCCAATGGCACGGATCAATACGGGAAGTATCTGTTTTCCGGGTTCAAGGGTGATACCCAGCCTTTTGCAGAGATGGCGCTAGGGCAGGTGAATTATCAGGGCGATAGTGGCCAGCGGATGATGCAGGTGTCGCAAACGACCACCGTTGCCATTTCTGATTCGGGTGCCGACTTTTTGGTGAATGTACCCAATGGCAATGGGTATTTTGCCACTGGCGGGCAACCAACCAATACCGGCACCGCCATGATTACGACGGGCATGGTCAGCGATCCGCAGGCGTGGGCAAATACCAACAATACCGGCGATTACCGGATTGCCTTCCACGTGGTGCCCGATCCGACTACGCCGACGCAGAGCATGACGAATTACGACATCATCAATAACGATCCGAGCTCGGTGAACTATAACCGCTCGATGATTGATGGGTACGACTACAACACCCAGCAGCCAGTGGGTGGCAGAACCGACACGGCACTGAATCCCAATTCCTTTCCCGTTAAATATACCGATGGCGGACAAATTAGCCTGTCGCAGGGGGCAGGACAGGGGTATCCATTGATTCCGGGCTGGAATTTTGGCGCCAAGGTCAGTATCTCTGGCTCCCCTGCTGATGGGGATGCTTTTACGATTCAGAGCAGCCGCAATCAGGATGTGTTTTCTGTGCTGGGCGATATGATTTCCGCCACCCAGAATACCAAGATTACGCCAGCCACGCAGGCACAGTTCCAGACCCAGATCGGGTACACCGTGCAGTATCTGCAAAATGCCATGAAGAGTGTGCTGCAGGTGCAGACGGCAGTGGGTGCGCGTATGAACCAGCTGAAAAGCATTCAGGGCACACAGAGCGATATTTCCCTGCAATACAGCAAGCAAATTTCAACACTGATGGACGTGGATTATGCCAAAGGCATCAGTGACTTCACGCAAAACCAGATGACACTGAATGCGGCAATGAAGTCGTTTTCGCAGGTTCAGAACCTGACGCTGTTCCAATACATTAACTAAGCGGGATGAATGTGTCGGGGCGGATGATCCTGCCAGCAGGCTAAGGGCGAAGCCCGCACAGATAGGTGGCAATCTGATCCAGTGACATCACATGATCGACGCCACCTAGTGCAATGGCCTCCTTGGGCATGCCAAACACCATGCAGCTGGCTTCATCCTGCGCAATGGTGCGGGCGCCACATTCATGCATTTCTGCCATACCCATGGCACCATCGTCACCCATCCCGGTCAGGATCAGGCCAATGGCGTTGCGCCCTGCATGCGTGGCGACTGATCGGAATAGTACATCTACCGAGGGGCGGTGGCGGGTCACCGTCGGGCCATCACGCACTTCTGCAAAGTAATGTGTTCCCTGGCGCTTGATCAGCAAGTGTTTGCCGCCGGGTGCAATCAGTATCGTCCCCTGCTCGAGCAGATCGCCATGCTTAGCCTCTTTCACTCTGACACGGGAGAGTTGATCGATTCGCTCGGCAAAGCTGGTCGTGAATTTCTCCGGCATATGCTGCACCACGACCATGGCTGGACAGCTTGGGGGTAATCGTGGAATCAAAAACTCCAGTGCGATGGTGCCGCCTGCCGAGGTGCCAATCGCGACCACTGAAGGCGTTTTGGGAATATGCGGATTCACCGCAGGTCGGGGCAACATCGCATCCGGGCTGCGTTTTTGCGGGATGCTGTTCCAGTTTCCATCCCAGTCGATTTGGTGGGGCAGATCAGGGTGGGTGGGCGGTACAAACGCAACAGGTGCTGGCCGCAAAGGCAGGGATGATTGCGTTTGCGGTTTGATCAGGCGCTGCGGCGTCGGTGGTGCTTTGGGAAGCGGAAGCTTGCTGGCCTGAGTCGGGGTAGCAGTTTGTTCCCTCGATCCGGCTTGGCTTGCCGGCAGTCGCACATGTGCAGCTGCCCACACTTTGGTTAGGAGTTCGGTGGCGAAGGCTTCGAGAAACTGGGGGATGTTGTGCTCCGGACGACTGAAAAAGCTGACTGCACCGATATCCATTGCATCTTCGGCAACCTGTCCGCCTTCGGCACTGAGGGGCACCGAAAACACAACCGGCACGGGTGTCTCTTTCATGATGTGCCTGAGCGTCACCAATCCGTGCAGTTGCGGCATGCCTGCATCCAGTATGACCACATCGGGACGCCTGTCCTGAAAGCGATTGGCAATAAAGGCGGTATTCGCCAGCGGACGCATGAGCTGGATGGAGGGATCGCGACTCAGTATTTTTACCAAGGCTTCCCGGGCGACTGCCGAGCTATCAATGATCAGTACATGGATATCCATGATACTCCGGAACAAAAATATGCCACGTTGCTTGAGCGATTAATGATTGATGCGGTAACGCGAAGTTGCTTCCTGTTTGAGCGGTACATCTGGCCGCCGTATGACTTCCGAATGGCTGATCAGCAGGTATCCCTCTTTATTCATATGACGGATAACGCCATTCAGCACCTTGGATTTAGTCGGGTCATCAAAATAAATCATGACATTGCGCAAGAATACGATATCAAACTCAAATTCTGCGAACGCGTTCAGGTCAAGCAAATTGGCATTGCTAAAGGTGACGCGTTTGATCAGATCGCCATGTACCCGCACCTTGCCCTCATATTCATCAAACCCTTTGCGGAAATAACGCATCCACAGGTGCTTGGGTGTTTTATTAACTCGTTCGATGATGTAGATGGCGCGCTTGGCAAACTCGGTCACCTTGGTATTGATGTCTGTTGCATGAATCGACCAGTTGTAGCGTAGTCCCAGGGTTTCGGCGAGGATCATGGCGATGGTATAGGGTTCTTCTCCGGTCGAGCAGGCGGCCGACCAGATGCGGATATTTCCCTGTGGACCACGCTGGCGTGCCAGTTCGCTCACATGCTGCTTAAGCCAGTCGAAATGCTGGGGCTCGCGGAAAAAGTATGTTTCATTGGTGGTAAGCAGATTGATGGCAATTTGCCGTTCGCCAGCACCCTCTTTAGTGGCCAGAAATTTCAGGTAACCATGAAAGGTCTTGCAATCCGTCGCATGAAGGCGTTTCGCTAATCTACTTTGAACCATCGCTCGTTTGGTCGGGCCGAGATCAATGCCTGCTTCGGTATAGATAAAACGGCGGACTTGTTCGAATTCTGCCCCGCTAATGGGGGGAACGCCTTCCACCAGGTCAGCACGTTCTTGCATGACGTTCTTTCAAAGCGTGAATGTGAATGTACCTGTACCGAATGCTGTCGGACTGAATTAGGCCAGTTCTGCGAGCAGTCCGACACGTTCCTGGCAACTTTGTTCGGCAAGTTGGCTCAAGTCACTGATATTCAGAGCCCGTTTGACATCGAGCAGGATCGCAAATCGACCATTGATGGTTGTAATCCCCTGTATAAAATCTCCGCGAATGCTGGCACCAAATGACGGAGAGGAATCAATTTCGCTTTCTGGAATGTCGAGCACTTCGCAGACGGCATCCAGCAAAATACCAATATCGGTGATCGCGCCCTCAGCTCCCGGAAGCGAGAGGATGGCAACGCAGGTAGTTGATTTGATGCCTGTTTCGCCATGTCCAAAGCGAACCGACAAATCAATCACGGGCACCACAGAGCCGCGCAGGTTAATCACGCCTTTAACAAACGAGGGCATCATGGGAACCGGGGTGACACCATCGTATTCGATGATTTCGCGTATGTGGCCAATGGCAATTCCGAACAGATCGTCGCCCAGAATAAAGGTCACGCAGTGAAAGCTGGCTGCGTTACCGGTTTCAGCATGTTGTTTGTGTTTCATTCCGGCCTCCCTAGTAGGACTGGAAGGAATCGTCATTGATATCCGTGAACCCGTCTTTCTTGGCAAAGGAGGGCATCGGGAAGGTACGCCGTTTTGTGTTCATGCTCCGGCTTGCACCCCGGCGCTGGTTACCAGAGAGTACAAATTGCTGCATCATGTCTTGCAATTGCATGGCCGTGGCGCTGAGTTCTTCGGAGGTCGATCCCAATTCCTCGGCCGAGGCAGCGGCGGATTGCATGCCCTGGCTGATCTGGGTGACCGCCGTGTTGATCTGATCGATGGCGGTGCGCTGTTGCGATGATGCAGCTGAAATCTCTTGTACCAGACCCGATGTCTGCGCAATGCCCGGCAACATATCACTTAGTAATTTGCCCGCTTGTTCGGCTACGCTCACCGAGTTGCTTGCCAGATTGCCAATTTCGATGGCGGCGGATTGCGAGCGTTCGGCAAGCTTGCGCACCTCAACTGCAACCGTAGCAAAGCCTTTGCCATGTTCACCTGCACGTGCTGCCTCAATAGCGGCATTAATCGCTAGCAGGTCAGTCTTGTTGGCAATATCGTTAATGACGGTGATGCGGGTGGCAATGTCCTTCATGGCACGCACCATGTCTTCTACCGCTTTTCCACCTTCGGTGGCACTGGTGGCCGAGCGACCCGCAATGGATTCGGTGATGGAGGCGCTATCGGCATTTTGCGAGACGGTGGAAGCCAGCTCTTCTACTGATGAGCTGGTTTCTTCTACGCTGGCTGCCAGCTCGGAAGAACTTTGCGCCATGCCTGTTGCGGTGGAGGCAACCTGTTCGCTTGCAGAGGTGAGCGACTCGGTCATGATATGAATATTGGACAATGTGGTGGACAGCTTTTCCACCATTTGCTGGATGGAATACAGTAAGCTCGATTGATCACCGTGTTGCAGCTTTACTTCCACACTGAAGTCGCCCTCTGCCACCTTACTGACAATGGCACTGGCAACCGAAGGATCGGCACCCAGCTGTTTGAGCAGGCTTGAGGTAATCAGCAGACCTAGTACGGCACACAGCACAAAGGCGGTCAGACTCACGCCGATAATCCAGTTGCTACTGGTCTGGTAGGTGCTGGTAGTGGTTTTACGTGCTACTTCCCCTTGCGCCTGATTGATTTCGAGCAACTCGGACAGAGATTTGTCGGCGGCCTCGAACGCCGGGCGACACTCGTCACGCATGTATTTGTTGGCAGCTACATTGTCATTCGATAATGCCAGCGCGACCAGCTTGGCCGTGGCGGCCTGATATACCCGCCACTGATTTTCAAAGGCATGCATCGCCTCTGCTTCAGCTGTTGTTGGGTGTGTTTCCGATTGCTTGAAAGCCGCAAAGGCTTCTTCGGTTTCGCGATCGCGCTTGGCGATGCGCTGTTCTGCTTCTGCCCGCACATGCTGATCGGTTTCGGCCATCATGCGGAATAAGGTGCGATTGTGGATCAATGCAACTACCCGCACCTTATCCAGATGCACGATGGGCACCAAGGTATCGTTATACAGGTCGCCAGCCAGACCGTTCATGGTTTGCGTACCTCGAAAGCCAAACCATGCAACCAGAGCCAGCATTAGCAGTACGAGCAGGAACGAAAGCAGCAGCTTGGCGCGAACGGTCATGTTTTGCAGCGTGTTCATCTTGATTTTTCCTGTCCAGCCATTAGGCATGGGGTTCTGGGTTGGTTGCATGCGCCTGCATCCGCATTTGCATACTTTGCGCCAGTGCAGTGAGTTCATTGCTGGACAGTGCGCGCCGGACATCTAGCAGGATGGCAAAGCGGCCATTCAGCGTGGCAATCCCCTGAATGAAGTCGCCATAAATATTGGCACCAAAGGTAGGAGAGGGATCGATCTGATCCTCGGGGATTTCCAATACTTCGCACACTGCATCCAGCAATATGCCGATGTCGGTATAGCCACCTTCAACCCCGACAAGCGACAAGATAGCGACACAGGTGGTAGGTTTGATGCTGGTTTCATGGCGGCCAAAGCGTATGGATAAGTCAATGACCGGCACCACAGAGCCGCGCAAATTAATTATGCCGCGCACAAAACCGGGCATCATGGGGACATGGGTAATGCCTTCAAACTCGATAATCTCGCGGATATGATTGATTTCGATGCCGAACAAATCTTCCCCGAGGATAAAGGTGACGCAATGAAAATCCTTCGCCTTTGGCGGTGCGTCCGTCGCTTCCTGGATGATCGACATGGTGCCCCCGGTTAGTAAGTGGTGAACTTGTCATCGTTGACTTCGCCGCCAAAATTATCCTCGTTGCGCATCAGGCTTTTGGCCTTGGCGCGGGAGAATGCCGTTTGCCGGGTAGGGGCAGAACGTGTACTGCTGCTACGTGTGTTGTCGAGCACAAACTGATTCAGCAGATCCTGCAGTTGCAGTGCCGTGGCGCTTAGCTCTTCCGAGGTCGAGCTGAGCTCTTCTGCCGATGCTGCCGAGGATTGCATGCCCTGGCTGATTTGCGTCACTGCAGTATTAATCTGGTCAATACCACGGCGTTGCTCGCGAGAGGCTGCGGCAATTTCCTGAACAAGGGATGAGGTCTTGTCGATATCGGGCAACATCTCATCCAGCAAGCCGCCCGCATGCTCGGCCACCTTGACCGAACGGCCAGCCAGATCACCAATTTCTTTAGCTGCAGTTTGTGAGCGCTCGGCCAGTTTGCGGACTTCCACAGCGACTGTGGCAAACCCTTTGCCATGCTCGCCAGCGCGGGCAGCCTCAATGGCAGCGTTGATCGCCAGTAGATCGGTTTTGTTGGCAATGTCATTGATCATGGTGATGCGGGAAGCGATTTCGCGCATGGCCTTGACCATGTCGGTGACGGCGGAACCGCTTTGTGTCGCACCCGTGGCTGATTTGGTAGCGATGGATTCTGCCACACGGGCGCTATCGGAATTCTGTGCGACAGTTGACGCCAGTTGTTCGACCGATGCACTGGTGACTTCTACACTGGCGGCCAGCTCCGACGAGGTTTGCGACATGGAGGTCGAGGTCGCGCTTACCTGCTCCGATGCGGAGGTGAGGGCATCCGCCATATTCGATACTTCCAGCATGGTGCCAGACAGCTTGGCGGCCATATTCTTGATATTAAACAGCAGGCTGGAATGGTCGCCATGCTTGAGCTGGATGGGTACCGCGAAATTACCGTCTGCCACTTTGTTGACAATATCGCAGGCGTAGTTAGGCTCGCCACCCAGTGAGCGTGTCAGGGTGCGGGTGATAAACCATGCGATGGCGATTCCCAGTGCAATAGCAAGAATGGACAGGCCAATTAAAAGCTGTCTACCGCTAATATAAGTTTCATTTGCTAGATTGACATCCTTCTGTGCGTTCTTGCTTTGAATTTCCTTGAAGGTATCTATGGCGTCTTGCCATTTGGCAACTGCCGGACCGCTTGTTTTCAGCAGGAATTGCACCGCTTCCTGATCCTTGTTCTCCAGCGCTAATTGCAACACCTGATCATTCAACGGACGTGCAACATCACGGAGTTCATTCACTTTGTTGAGCGCATTTCGTTCATCTTCGCTCATTTCGCCTTTGGATAATTTATCGCTCAGGGCGTTGTACTTGGTGCGGGCAGCAACCAGTTTTTCTTTTTGCTCATTCATTTGCCCTACATCATCAAGAATGACAATGGTGCGTATCACCCGTGACACAATGTGCACCTGTTCACTCATGTCATTTGCTATCTCGATCTGTTGCATCGTTTCCTGACTGAGTGTTTCGAGGTTGCTATTGAATTGCGACATTCTTGTCAGCGCAATTCCTGTCAGGATCAACATCAGGCCGAGCACGGTAGCGTAGCCCAGACCAAGCAAAGAACCGACTTTCATGTTGGCAAAAGACATATTGAATTACCTCGGAATAAGGAGGATGCAGTTCTAATAGCGAAAGGTTCAGGATTCAGCATCGTGTGCAACATGGCGCTTGGGTGGCAGTCCGCCCCGTGAAGCGTGTTCGATACTTTGCTTTTCAAGTTGCAAGGCGTATTGCACCAGCTGGGGAATATCGAGAATCAGCGCCGGCTTGCCGTTACCCAAAATGGTGGAGCCGCTGATACCACGGAGTGACTTGAATAGTTCGCCCAGCGGTTTGATGACTGCCTGAACTTCGCCCATCAGCTTGTCCACGACAATGCCGGCGCGGTGTTCGCCGTAATGCACGATGACGATGTACTCTTGAGATGTCGCAGCTTGCAGGTCAAATAGTTCCCGCAGCGATACAAACGGGAGCCATTCGCCCCGGACATTCACCTGACGCACGCGGTGGTGCATGGCATCCGGCGGCAAATCAATGCACTCCACCATCATGTCCAGCGGCATGACAAAAGAAGAGCCATCCACCTCGACTCGGAAGCCATCAATGATCGCAAGCGTAAGCGGCAATCTGATCTTGAAATGGGTGCCGACACCGCGCTTTGACTGGATCTCGATTTCGCCGCGCAGTGCTTCGATATTGCGCTTCACCACATCCATTCCCACCCCGCGCCCGGACAGGTCGCTCACCTTGTCTGCAGTGGAAAATCCCGGATGAAAAATCAGCTGGAAGACATCCTGTTCGCTTAGCGTGCGGCCTTCCGGGATAAGTCCCTGATCAATCGCTTTGGCGAGCACTTTGTCGGTATTGATTCCGCCGCCATCATCACTGATGGCAACGACCACCGAACCTGCATCGTGATATGCATTCAGGGTGACCGTTCCTGTCGGAGACTTGTTGGCGGCAATACGCACTTCGGGCGATTCCAGACCGTGGTCGACCGCATTACGCACGATATGCATGAGGGGATCGGTGAGTTTCTCCACCATCGACTTGTCGATTTCGGTATCTGCCCCTTCGATATTCAGCTGAATCGTTTTACCAATCTGCTGCGATACCTCCCGAACCATGCGCGGAAAGCGACCAAAGATGTCGCCGACCGGCACCATGCGCAGCGTGAGCGCATCGTCGCGGATTTTTTCGACCAGCGTGTTAACAATGGCAACCGACTCAAGCATCTCGGCACTGCCGTGACCTTGCGCGATCATGGTGGTACTGGATGCCGCAATCACCAGCTCACCCACCCGGTTGATCAGGCGGTCTAACTTGCCTGCTTCCACGCGGATATAGTGGCCTTCGTTACGGGCGCTGGTACGACCGGGGGAAATACCAGAGGAGCGGGCGGGCGCCTGCTCGGCGCTGACCTGCGGTGGTGTATCTGCCTGTGGTGCAAGGGCGTCGTCTGGATCGGGCGCCGATTCTGCGATGGCAAAGCCCGCCTCGTCACCTGCCAGGATGATCCGGGCTTCATCTGGTGTCAGCGCCTGACGAGTCAGCCAGCGATTCACCTGATCGCTCAGCGCATCTGCCAGGGGGTCATCGTTACGTGCCGCGATTTGTATAGCGAGCGCCTGATATTCACGAAGTGGCGCATGCGGAGGTAAAAGGCCAATCAAACTGTATTCATTAATGAATTCAAATGCTTCTGCCACCTTGTCTAGTGTTTCACCTGATTCAAATGCGATTTCCAGACCCAGGAAACATTCGGTCGGATCAAGTAGCGTCAGTTCGGGCAAGGTGCGCCAAATGGCTTCAACATGCTTGATCTCACCGTAAGAGGTGAGATAGTGGATCAGTGAGGCGGGATCAAAGCCGTCTCTGAATAAATCCGCCTGGAATCGCAATGAAATTTGCCACAAGGGCGAAGTCGCACAGATCTGGGTACTGTCGGGCGCGGCTCGTGAGGACGCCTGAGGGACGGTAGAGGAGTCGGCCACTGGGCTGAAGTCAGGTTGATGTGCTTCGTCGACCTGATAGCGCGCCAGCTGCTGCAGGAGAGGCATCCCTTCCGGCAGGTCGCTATTCGCCGTGGTTTCATCTGTTTCCACCTGCTGTAACAGCGTACGCAAGTGGTCATTGCAGTGGAGCAAGAGCGACACGAGGTCGCCATCCAGTGCAATGATGCCTGCGCGCAGGCGCTCCAGGACGTTTTCAACGACGTGGGCGAAGCGCACCAAGGCATCCAGACCAAAAATGCCAGACGATCCCTTGATCGTATGAGCCGTTCTGAATAACAGATTGAATGTTTCTTCGTCGGCGTTGGTGTGTTCGTTATCCAGTAATACACCTTCAAAGGCATCGCACAACTCGCGAGCCTCATCGAAAAACAGGGCCTTGGCCTTGCTTAAGTCCATGTTATTGCTCCGCCTTGGCCGGTGTATCCGGTGAAAGGATGTTGCTGAGCCCCAGCAATTTCAAAATGTGATCGAGGGACGCATGGCCGGGTAAAACATGGAATGCGCGACCTTGCCGGGTCGCTTCCTGGTGCAGCAATGCCAGCCACTGAACACCACAGCTATCGATATCACTCAGCTGTGACGGGTCGAATAAGACGCTGTCGCTTTGAGCCGCCTCGATCAGTTCCGATTTCAACGCACTGACCGTTGAAATGGTGAGTTCGCCATCCAGGGTGAGATGCCTGATCCCCGCCTTTTCCTCAACACCGAGTGTCATGAGTGCTTCTCCGCCAAATTCATCGCCTTAAGCCAAAAATGTGGCGCGCGCTCACCGCCAACTCATACAACCTTAGCAGTCAAAAATATTTTTTCATGGTAGGTGGAGGGGATTTGGATGCCGGTCATCGGTTGAGATGCGTGGCGTGACCCCGAGTCATTCGCCGCAGATGCCGTGCCGAGCCGCAGTAGGTGTGGCTGCAAACAAATCTATCAATAGGGACATTTCAATCCGCCGCCAGACGGCTTTGCTTTTCGATCTGCACAGGACTTGAATACAGCACGAGGGCGTGCGCCTCGGGAGGGGATTGCGTGCCTGAATAAGATGGGATGACCGTTTGTCGCCACTTGTGTGATTGGCCATCAAGATTTTTTGGGATATGTCGAAATTAGCGTATCAGCTGCGAAGCCTGAGCACGTAAGTCGTGCTTATGGCGGTTGACCGCGTGCAGTGGTCGTCAGGGAGCGAGCTCCCGCATAGGAATAGGTGAGAAAAACATGGATCCGATTATCACATCGTTGAGCACGGCCACCATTGCCGGTCTGAATACGACTGCGATCACGCTACTCTCCACCGCAGATTTCGCGGCGATCAACACTGCGCAGGTTCAGGCGCTAACGACGACCCATATCGGGGTCCTGAATTCGGCGCAGGTTGCGGCGCTGAATTCAAGTAGTGTGGGGGCGCTGCTCACGACGCAGGTGTCGATGTTTACCACATCGGCCTTCGCCGCCCTGACGACGACCGCCATTGCGGCGATGAATACCAATCAGATTCAGGCGCTGACCACGTCCGAGATCGGGGCGATGAAAACCACCCAGATTCTCGCGCTCAATAGTTCTGATGTCTCTGCACTGAGTTCAACACAGCTCAGTACCTTCACGACTAATCAAGTGCGGGCTCTGGAGTCGGATGACATTGCTGCCCTGAGCAGCACTCAGGTTCAGGCACTGCTCACATCCCAGATTGCAGCACTGAAAACGGGTCAGGTGAGCGGCCTGAATACGGCACAGGTTGCCGTACTGCTCACGTCGCAGTTGGCTGCGCTGACCACCTCGCAGGTGGTTGCACTGGGTACAGATGATGTGGCTGCTCTGGATACTACCCAGTTGACCTCGCTGAGTACCAGCCAGCTGCGGGCACTCGAATCCAGCGATATCGCTGCCTTGAATACCACGCAGGTGTCGGTGTTGCTGACCTCGCAGGTTGCGGCGCTGAATTCAAGTCAGGTTGTTGCGCTGAATACTGCCGATGTAGCTGTGCTGAATACGACTCAGGTTTCTGTTCTCACGACAGCTCAAGTTGCGGTGCTTGGCACAGAAGATGTCGCAGCAATGAATACCGCCCAGCTGACCACCCTGACCACTGCACAGGTTCAGGCTCTGACCACAGGGGATGTCGCTGGCCTGAATACGGCGCAGGTACAAGTACTGTTGACCTCTCAGGTTGCTGCCTTGAAGAGTTCGCAAATTGTTGCGATGAATACCGCCGATGTGGCAGCACTCAGCACCAGCCAGGTTGCTGCTTTGACGACGACCCAAATTGCCGTGCTGGGTACTGAAGATGTTGCTGCGATGAATACTTCGCAGCTGGCTACACTGACGACCGCACAAGTGCAGGCACTGACGACCGGTGATGTTGCCGCGCTCAACACTGCACAATTCGCCGCTTTGCTGACCAGCCAGCTTGCTGCGCTTAAGACCTCACAGGTACTCGCACTGACAACGGCAGATGTTGCAGCATTGAGTACTGCGCAGCTGAATGCGCTGAGTACCTCGCAGATTCAGGCGCTGGAAACCGGCGACATTGCGGGTCTGAACAGTTCGCAACTGCAAGCGCTCTCAACAGCACAGGTCGCAGCATTGAAGACCGCTCAGGTAGCAGGCCTTAATACTGCTCAAGTAGCGGCATTGCTGACTTCCCAGCTCGCCGCCATGACCACTGCGCAGATTCTGGCTCTGGGAACAGAAGACGTATCCGCCATGGATACTGCCCAGCTGACCTCGCTGAATACCAGCCAGCTGCGTGCACTGGAAACCAGTGATATTGCCGGTCTGAATACCACTCAGGTATCGGTCTTGCTGACATCGCAAGTAGCTGCACTTAAAACCAATCAGGTTCAGGCACTGAATACGGCGGATGTAGCTGTACTCAACACCGCACAGGTCAATGCCCTGAATACCGCTCAGGTTGCCTCTCTGGGGACAGAAGACGTTGCTGCAATGAGTACCGCGCAGCTCACAGCCTTTACATCCGCACAGGTGCAGGCACTGACCACTGGTGATGTGGCCGCATTGACCACGGCTCAGGTTCAAGCCTTGTTGACGTCGCACGTTGCAGCATTGAAGACCAGTCAGATCGCCGCACTGAATACCGCTGACATGGCCGCGCTAAGCACGAGCCAGATCAATGCACTTTCGACTGCGCAAGTGGCTGTGCTGGGTACGGAAGATGTTGCTGCGATGGACACCGCACAACTGACGTCATTTACCACCGCGCAAGTGCAGGCATTGTCTACAGGCGATGTCGGTGCACTGAATACCGCACAGTTCTCTGCTTTCCTGACCAGTCAGCTGGCTGCACTCAAGACTTCGCAAGTGTTGGCATTGACCACGGCAGATGTGGCTGCGCTGAATACAGCACAATTGAGCGCACTCAATACCTCGCAGATTCAGGCACTGGAGACTGGCGATATAGCCGGGCTCAACAGTACCCAGCTGCAGGCGCTGTCCACTGCGCAGATTGCAGCGCTGAAGACCGCACAGATTGCAGGACTCAACACCGCGCAAGTAGCTGTATTGCTGACTTCGCAACTTGCGGCACTCACTACAGCCCAGATCGTCGCACTGGGGACTGAGGACGTCGCTGCGCTGGATACCAGCCAGCTGACCGCACTGAATTCCAACCAGTTGCGCGCACTGGAAACCAGTGACATCGCCGGGCTGAATACGGCGCAGGTATCGGCTCTGCTGACTTCACAGGTTGCGGCGCTGAAAACAAACCAGATTCAAGCTTTGAACACAGCTGATGTTGCAGTCTTTAGTACAAACCAGGTGAATGCGCTGACCACTGCGCAGGTGGCAGCACTGGGTACTGAAGATGTGGCTGCGATGAATACAGCGCAGCTCACTACGCTTACTTCAGCCCAGGTCCAGGCGCTGACCACGGGTGACGTAGCTGGCTTGAATACCGCGCAGGTTCAGGTCTTGCTGACTTCGCAGATTGCCGCACTCAAGACCGGCCAGGTTGCTGCCCTGAATACGGCAGATATGGCTGCACTCAGCACCAGCCAGATTACGGCGCTGTCCACTGCACAGGTAGCAGTACTGGGCACCGAGGATGTTGCGGCACTTGATACGGCGCAACTTAATATCCTGAATACTGCGCAGGTGCAGGCACTCACCACCGGGGATGTGAGCGCGCTCAGTACCGCCCAGTTCGCCTCACTGCTGACCAGCCAGCTGGCCGCACTGAAGACCAATCAGGTTGTGGCACTGAATACGGCTGATGTGGCTGCCCTTAATACTGCCCAGCTGACCGCACTGAGTACGGCACAGATTCAGGCACTGGAAACAGGCGATCTTGCAGGCTTGAACAGCACGCAACTGCAATCGCTGCTGACCTCGCAGATTGCCGCGCTGAAGACAGGCCAGGTGTCCGGACTGAATACCACTCAGATTGCGTCTCTGCTCACGTCGCAACTCGCAGCCATGACGACTTCACAAGTGGTGGCACTGGGAACTGAAGATGTAGCAGCGATGGATACGGCACAGCTGACATCGCTGAACTCCAGCCAGTTGCGCGCGCTGGAAACCAGTGATATCGCTGCGCTGAATACGACACAGGTTCAGGCCTTGCTCACATCGCAGATTGCCGCGATGAAGACCAGTCAGGTTCAGGCACTGAATACGGCAGATGTGGCAATTCTCAGCACCAATCAAGTTACCGCACTGACCACTGCGCAAATTGCTTCAATGGGGACAGAAGATGTAGCCGCGATGAACACCTCGCAGCTCACCACACTGAACTCTGCGCAGGTTCAAGCGTTGACTACGGGTGAAGTAGGTGCGCTGAACACGGCTCAGTTTGCCGCATTGCTCACCAGTCAGCTGGCTGCACTCAAGACCAATCAGGTCGTCGCCCTGACGACTGCAGATGTGGCTGCGCTCAGTACGGCTCAATTGGTTGCCATCAATACTGCCCAGATCCAGGCACTTGAAACGGGTGATCTGGCTGGCTTGAACAGTACGCAACTGCAAGCCCTGCTGACCTCGCAGATTGCTGCACTGAAGACAGCACAGTTTGCAGCGCTCAATACTGCTCAGGTTGCGTCGCTGCTGACAACTCAGCTTGCCGCATTGTCCACGGCTCAGATCGTCGCGTTCGGCACCGAAGATGTTGCAGCGCTGGATACCAGTCAGCTTACTGCACTCACCACGAGCCAGTTGCGTGCGCTGGAAACGAGTGATATTGCCGCACTGAGTACTGCACAGGTCGCAGTGATGCTGACCTCGCAAGTGGCTGCGCTTAAGACAAATCAGGTGCAGGCACTGAATACGGCCGATGTGGCGGTATTTAACTCCAACCAGATTACGGCGCTGACAACCGCCCAAGTGGCATCGCTTGGTACGGAAGACGTGGCCGCAATGAATACCGCGCAGCTCACGGTATTGAATACTTCCCAGGTGCAGGCGCTGACTACAGGCGACGTCGCTGGCCTAACCACCGCTCAGGTGCAGGTGCTGCTGACCTCGCAGCTGGCAGCGATGAAGACCTCGCAAGTAGCGGCGCTGAATACCGCGGATATGGCGGCACTGACAACCAGTCAGGTCACCTCTCTGACCACAGCGCAGGTTGCGGTACTCGGAACCGAGGATGTCGCCGCATTGGATACAGCCCAGCTGACCACGCTGAATACGGCTCAGGTACAGGCGCTGACAACAGGTGATGTCGGTGCACTGAATACGGCTCAGTTTGCGGCCTTGCTGACCAGTCAGCTGGCAGTATTGAAGACGACTCAGGTGCTGGCACTGAATACGGCAGATGTCGCTGCACTCAGCACTGCACAACTGGTGGCGCTCAGCACCACCCAGATGCAGGCACTGGAAACCAGTGATCTGGCAGGTCTGAACAGCACGCAACTGCAGTCGTTGCTGACCGCGCAAATTGCCGCGCTGAAAACAGCTCAGATTGCAGGGCTGAATACCGCGCAAGTCGCAACAATGCTGACGTCGCAGCTAGCTGCACTGTCAACCTCGCAGATTACCGCGCTGGGGACGGAAGATGTGGCGGCAATGGATACGGCTCAGCTTACTTCACTGAATTCCAGCCAGCTGCGCGCCCTGGAAACCGGAGATATCGCAGGTCTGAATACGTCTCAGGTATCGGCCCTGCTGACTTCACAGGTCGCGGCACTGAAGACGACGCAAATTATCGCCTTGAACACGGCCGACATTGCAGCCCTGAATACCAATCAGGTCGGCGCGTTGTCCTCGACGCAGATTGCGGTACTGGGAACCGAAGATGTCGCTGCACTGGATACTACGCAGTTGACCTCTTTGAGTTCGGCTCAACTGGTTGCGCTGACGACCTCTAGCGTTGCGTCGATGAGTACCAATCAGGTTGCGGCACTCTTGACCTCCCAGATCGCCGTACTGAAGACCACGCAGATTGCGGCACTCAATAGTGCGGACTTGGTGGCCATGAGTACCAATCAGCTGACTGCGTTGACGACATCGCAAATCAGCAAACTGGCGACCACCGGCATCGCAGGATTGAGCACCAACCAGCTGGTTGCACTGACGACCACTCAGATCACGGCGCTGACCACAAGTGCGATCGCCAACCTGACAACGGTGGAAGTACAGGCGCTGACAACCACTCAACTGAGCGCGATGTCCAAGGCGCAAGCCCAGGCCTTCACCTCGGCCGAGCGCGCAGTGATGAGCTCTGATCAGATTGCTGCGCTGCTGGCTGATCTGGCCAAACCATCCGCTGCGGGTTCGCTCCTGAACGGTGATGCGCTGCTCACGGGTCAGAGCGTCAGCCTCTCGTTGATTGGCGAGGCAGGCGTCAATGCCGAGGTAGTACCGCTGGCATCGAGTCCGGTTATCAACTCCCTGTCGACAACAACGGCACTCTTCAGTGATGGTTCGACGCTGACGGGTAGTGCAGTTGCGGCTGGCACGACACTTGCTCAACAAGCTGGCGTAGCAAGCGCGCAAGGTCTGACCGATCTCGGTAAGCATCTGCCGATGGAAGCACTGATTGCCCGACTTGACCCGGGACTGATCAGTCATCATGTCCTCCCGACGGATGGCAGTCGCCTGACCGGACAGATTGCCGGACACGGCGGTACCGTGGATATGGCTTCGATCGAGCGGGCACTAGGAGCAGCGAGCGGGCATGTCAATCTGGCGGCAGTCGGCCAGGGAGTCAGTAGCCTGAAGGTGAATGTCGGCGATGTGCTGCACTACGGCGCAACGCAGGCCAACACCGCAGCGGCCCCGGTGCAGATGGTGATCGAGGGCGGAAGCGGCCACTCTGTCCAGCTTGCAACGGGAGATTGGGTACACGGCGGCACCGTGCAGATTCAGGATGCCACCTACCACGTACTCAACCAAGGCAACGCACAGCTGCTGGTTCATGCCGATGTACAGATGATCTTCAACTGATACAGGGCACAAGGCGGGTGGGGGAGTTTCCCCCATTCGCCATGAACTGGAGCAGCGACGTCATACCGTGGGGGAAGCATGGAAAACGAGCCCAACGGCCGCAGCGAGCTCCGGGCCATCGTCGATAGCCTGAAAGGGGCAGCACTGCAGTTGTCGGCACTCAGCGCGGTCATCAATATGCTGATGCTCGCGCCTGCCATTTACATGATGCAGATTTTTGATCGCGTCATGTCCAGTCGTAATCTCAGCACGCTGTTCATGCTCACATTGCTCGGGCTGGCGCTCGTTGCGTTGATGGCGGCGCTCGAAGTCGTGCGATCGCATGCACTGATCCGCATTGGCAATAAAATCGACCTGACGCTCAGTCCGCGTGTATTTACAGCGGCATTCGAGCGTAATCTCCAGCGTGCCGGCGGCAATCCGTCGCAAGCCATGTACGACGTTACCACCCTGCGCCAGTTTCTGACCGGTACCGCACCAATCGCTATCTTTGATGCGCCCTGGGGATTGCTGTATCTCGGGTTGTTCATGGCTATTCACTGGGCCATGGCCTGTGTGTTTCTGATCGGGATTGTGCTACTTGGCGGCATCACCTGGCTGTCCGAAGTCACCACCAAGGCGGCACTTTCTGACGCCAGCACGGCAGGAATTGCCGCAAGCAACTACGCCAACAACAATCTGCAAAACGCTGAAGTGATCGAGGCGCTGGGCATGCTGCCCTCCATCCGCACGCGCTGGTTCCATTTTCAGAGCCGGGTGCTGAGCAAGCAGACCGAAGCCGCCGACCGCGCCGCTGTGCTGCATATCGCCAGCAAAATTGTGCGAATGCTCTTGATGTGTGCCGTGATGGCGGTAGGCGTGGTGCTGAATATCGAAGACAAACTCTCCGCCGGGATGATGACGGCTTGCATGATGCTGATGGGACGCGCCCTGCAACCTATCGACATGGTGATCACCTCGTGGAAACAGATTTTTAACGCGCGCACAGCCTGGAGCAGACTCGACAAGCTGCTTAAAGAATATCCGGTACGTGACGAAAATATGAGCTTACCCGCACCGATTGGCGAAGTGACCGTGGAAAACGTCTCGCTAACCCCGCCCGGTGCCATGGCACCCGTCCTGAAGTCGCTGAATTTTACGATTCGCGCAGGCGATATCGTGGGCGTCATTGGACAGAGTGCATCGGGGAAATCCAGTCTTGCCCGCGCACTGGTGGGTGTGTGGGCGACCCAGACCGGTTCGGTGAGACTGGACGGGCACGATGTACATGCATGGAACAAGGCCGAACTGGGCCCCTGCATCGGGTATATGCCACAGGACACCGAGCTGTTTGAAGGCACGGTGGGGGAGAACATTTCGCGCTTTGGCGAGCTGGATGCCACAAAAGTGGTGGAAGCCGCAATGCGTGCAGGTGTGCACGACATGATCCAGCGTCTGCCCAAAGGCTATGACACCAAACTGGGTGTCGGAGGCTCGATGCTGTCTGGCGGACAACGGCAACGGATCGGTCTGGCACGGGCGCTGTATGGCAATCCGTCGTTGCTGGTGCTGGATGAGCCCAATGCCAGTCTGGATGAGCTGGGAGAACAAGCGCTGGTGCGCGCCATGATTGATCTGCAACGCCGGGGCAAGACGGTGATCGTGATCACGCATCGCACCAGTATCCTCAATGTGGTCGACAAGCTGATGGTGCTCAATGACGGCTCGTTACAGCTCTATGGTCCGCGTGACCAGGTGCTGTCGGTGCTGATCAATGGCAATCCGGCGCCATCCAGCCCCAGTGTTGAAGTGGCGGGTCAGACATGAGACGGTTAAGCGCAGAAGAACAGGCACTCATCGGGATCAAGATGAGTGGCGGCATTCCGGTAGATCATGCCAAGGTTGAGGCCGAGCATGGCGTCAAATTGCGCGTGGGCTGGTGGGTGGCCATCGTGGGCTTTGGGGGCTTTCTGACCTGGGCTGTGAGCGTACCGCTGGATGGCGGGATCAGTCTCGGTGGCGTGGTGAGCTTTACCAATAGTCATAGCCTGGTGCAGCACCAGAACGGTGGCACAGTGCGGGAAATCTTCGTTCGCGAGGGGGCACTGGTACGCAAGGGCGACTCATTGATTCAGCTGGATATGGTGGATGCGCGCGCTCAGCTGGCAACGATCGAAGGCCAGTACATCAGTCTGCATGCTTTGCAGAGTCGTCTGAAATCCGAACGCGACCGCCTGGATCACGTGGCATTTGATCCCGATTTATTGGATATCTTTGCCGATGATCCGCGTCTGCAGGACGCGATGCGGATTCAGGAACAGCTGTTCGCTTCCCGCCGCGCAACCCGTGATAGCGAACGCAGCATTTTCCGTGAACAGATTGCCGGATTGCATGCACAGCTGGATGGCTACAAGGCGCTACGTAATTCCCGGATGGCACAATCCGAGTCGCTACATGAAGAACTACGCGGTGTAAGTGAAATGGCCAAGGATGGGTATGTGCCACGCAACCGGCTGCTGCAAATGGAACGCAGCGCAGCTGATATCGATGCGGCACTGGGCGAAGTGCTTGCAAACTCGACCCGTACCTTAAAAGCGATCGAAGAAGTACAGTTGCGCGCCATTGCCCGCGAACAGGAGTTCGAGAAGGAAGTGCAGGGGCAACTGGTCGATGTCGAACGTGAATCCAATGCATCTGCAGAACGGCTGACCTCGGCCCTGCATGCTTTGCTGGCCACCAATATCAAGGCACCGATTGACGGTGAGGTAATGAGTCTGGCCGTAAACCACCCCGGTGCGGTGATCCAGCCGGGTATGCATATTCTCGAAATCGTTCCGCAACATGATGCCATGCTGGTTGAAGTGCAACTTGCGCCAGAAAGCGTGCAGAAGGCGGTTGCGGGAACCAAGGTGAATGTCAGCTTCCCGACATTGAGTCATGAAGGTGAGAAAGTCCTGAAAGGAACGATTTCTTATGTGTCAGCCGACCGTACCGTGGATCAGCGCACCGGGCGGGTGTTCTATTCGATGAAAGTGACAATTCCGCAACAGGAAATGAAACGTCTGGGCCGTTACCAACTGAAGCCGGGAATGAATGCTATGGTGGTTATTAAGACCGGTGAACATACGCTGTATAACTACTTGGTCAAACCCCTCAAAGATCGGATTGGAACTGCCTTCTCGGAGGAATAATGTTGCCTCGTCTTATCGCTGTCATGTGTGCATGTGCAATCGTGCCTTCCGTATCGGCGATGGGACTGCTAGAAGGCTACCGTCAGGTACTAGCGCATGATCCGCAGCTGGCTGCTGCCTTGCAAGACAAGGCAGCGATGGACGCGGAAGGCGATATTGCATTTTCCGGCTTACTCCCCAAGGTGGGTGTATCAGGCAGTATTTCCCGTGTCAGAGGGGATCGCACTGCATCATTGGGTAACCTCTCCGCAACTGATCCGCTCAATTACAGTTCCAGAGACTGGGCCATTACGCTCACGCAGCCCATCTTTAACAAATCCATCTGGGAACAATACAAGCAAAGCCGCGTCAAGCGGGACTTTGCATCCGAATCGCTGAGGGTGCGTCAGTCTGATGCTGTGGTTCGCTATGTGTCTACTTATCTTGATGTGCTGGTATCTGCTGAAAATCTCGAACTAGCCAAGCGACAGATTTCGACACTGGAACAATTGCGTTTGCTCGCCAAGCAATCACGCGGGGCTGGCGAGGGAACAGTTGTCGATATGGATGATGCCCAGGCACGTCTGGATTTGGCCGAAGCACAACGGATTGATGCTGAAAGTGTATTGCGGGTGGTGCGCAAACGCCTGTCTGATCTGGTGTCGGTCCCGGTAGATGCCCTGCGTGTACCCGGCACCGGACTGGTGCTCGAAATGCCCGAACCAGCCAAAGTCGACTGGTGGATTGAAAAGGCAGTGGTAGATAGCCCCTTGCTTCGTTCCAGTCAGCACGGCGTCGAGATTGCGCGTCAGGATATCGATATCGTCAAAGCCAATCATTACCCGACGGTGAATCTGGTCATGCAATCGCAGAAGACCAGCTCGCAAACACTGGCAACGCTGAATGAACAATCCAATACTCGATTGATAGGCGTACAGGTAAATGTGCCGATCTATTCCGGTGGCGCTATTTCAGCGGCCAGCCAGTCCGCTGCTGCCCGCTGGGGAGCCGCGCGAAGCACACACGAAGCAACGCAACATCAAGTCGAAGAGGACGTGGTACGTCAGTTCTCCGGTGTCACTGGCGGGATCAACCGCATCAAGGCACTGCTGGTGGCCGAACGCTCCAGTGAAAAGGCACTCAAGTCAAACGAAGCAGGCGTGAAGGGCGGGGTGCGTGCGCATATCGATGTGTTGAATGCGGAACAGCAGCTTTATCAGGTACGCCGCGATCTGACGCAGGCAGTTGCGGGCTATCTGCTTTCCTGGGTGATGCTGAAATCCGATATTGGTGCACTGACCATGGATGATGTGGCGCGCATGGATGCCTATTTCAACCAGACACGCGAGCTGGCTGGCAATTAATTTACAGGCACGGTCATTTATTCAGGCTATTTCCTTGTCGATTGCATTTGCACATTACGCATTGTTTTCTACACTGAAATGAGTAAACAGGCGCGATTCGGGCTATCGGAGCAACGAGTCGCCAGAGGGGGCGCATGAGTCTGCCCGAATCATGTCGAGAGGCAAGAAAATGAACGAATATCCATTGATGGATCCATCCGAGGGTATCACGCTGTTTTACCCCACTGTGCCACTCGCTGCAATTGATGAAGTGACCGCCACCTTAAAAACGCGCTGGATTGGTCAAGGCCCGCGTGTCGAGAAATTCGAGCAATTACTCCGAGAAAAATATCTTGGCGATAATCTGCCGCTTGCAGTAGGAAGTGGCACGGACGCATTGCACCTGGCCTATTTACTGGCAGGATTAAAAGCAGGTGATGAAGTACTGGTGCCCGTATTTACCTGTACCGCCACCAATATCCCCTTCCTGTACATGGGCGTGAAAATCGTCTTTGTCGATGTTGATCCGCGCACGCTGAATATCTCGATTGATGATTTGAAGCGCAAGATTACCGAACGCACCCGTGCGATTGTGACCGTCGATTATGGTGGCATTTGCTGCGAGTACGATGAAATCAATGCCATTGCCAAGCGTTATGGTATTCCGGTTATTCAGGATGCCGCGCACTCAATTGGATCGAAATACGACGGCAAATGGGTAGGCTCATTTGAAGATTTTGTCATCTTCTCCTTCCAGGCCATCAAGACACTGACCACGGGCGATGGCGGCATGCTGACTTTCCGTAATCAAGCCTTGCTGTCGCGTGCCAAAAAGCTGCGCTGGTTCGGAATCGACCGCGAATCCAAGCAGGGCGGGGTGTGGGAAAACGATATTGTCGACGTGGGCTACAAGTATCAGATGACCGATATTGCCGCCGCGCTGGGATTGTCCGGGCTTGAGCGTATCGACTCCGTGGTCGCTGCGCGCAAGGCGATTTTCAAGCGTTACCAGGAAGGCCTGAAAGGCGTAGCTGGTCTGCATCTGATCGAGCCTGTCTCTGAGAAGACGCAAGATTTCTGCCCGTGGCTGGTGACCATTGTGGTGGATAAAGACCGCATCGGCCTCATGCAGAAATTGCGTGAGCACAAGATCGAATCGGCACAAGTGCATTACCGCAACGATCGCTATTCAATCTTCGGTCAGCGCCGGACTGATTTGCCGAATATGGATGAAGTGGAATACCGCTATCTGGTTTTGCCTGCGCATCCACGTGTCGAACTGGAACAAATCGATCAAGTCTGTGAAGTGATTCGCTCCGGGTGGTAAATCATGGCTGTTCGCGTCGCAGTCTGCTTTTTTGGCCTGAATCGCTCTTTATCAGTTACGTTGCCGTCCATTGAGCGCAATATTTTTGGTGCGCTCAAGGCGGCGGGGTGTGAGTATCGGGTATTTGGCGGATTAATGATGCCTTCTACCGGATTCAGCAATGCGCGTAGCGGCGAAGTGAATTGCATGCCGGAAATGGATACACTGGCCTCGATTCCATTTGCCAATCTGGTTGGGATTGATCAGGGTGCATTCGACCAAACAATCAATTACGGTTTGTTTCGGCCGCATCATGATCACGAATATCGCGATGATTTCGCCAGTATTCGTAATATCCTGCGCGAATTATTTTCAATCCGCACTGTATATTCATCCGTGCCGAAAGGGGAGTTTGATTACTTTCTTTTTGTACGTCTGGATTTGTATTACCACACGCCACTCGATATTGTGCATGCAGTGAATGCTTCACAACAGTATCAAGGTAATGTGATTCTGACACCGGGATGGCAATTGTGGGGCGGGTTAAATGACCGCTTTGCTTTCGCGCCTGCGCGCGTGGCTGAAGTATACGGCCATCGTCTGGATATGATTCCCACCTATCTCAACGAGGTGGACGAGCCGCTTCAGGCCGAGCGCATGTTGCTCTATACCTTCATGCGCCTGGGGGTACACCACGAGGCGTATCTAGGCATGATTGCTTCGCGGGTGCGCGGCAACAAGCAAATCCAGCCCGAATTCTTTGATGCCTGCATGGATAATCGGGACAATGCGGCGCGATTTGCTGCGATGCTCGGGAAAAATTAGATCGAAGTCATCCGCTACGATTCAGTGAAACAGGGTGCGAAAGCACCCTGTTTGCATCTGTGCCGACCGGCATTCAATGTGATGGCCACAGTCCCGGACAATGCTCCCGCCAGAAATCTGGCTCGTACTTCTCAAACGCATGGGTGGCCAGTGGCAATTCGCCCGTGCGTTTGAAGTATTTTTCGACGGCGCGTTCGAGCGAGAAGCGTGCGGCCACCATCTCATTGGGTACGCGGAAATGGCGGGAAATCTGGCCTGCAATCGCAAAATACAGGTCTTCGTTTGATCCGCTGCGGGCAAATGTACTCGCCAGCCCCGGAAACTCCTGCAAGGCGCAAATACAGGCTTCGGGCCTGCGCAGGCTGAGTCCGCCGTTGCCCACCGTGACGCGAATCTTGATGCCATTGCTGCCGGCGAACTGATCGGCGTTCACAAAAAACTCGAATCCATCCGGCCACGGGGCACCGATATAGTCGTAAGGCATCTCCAGCCAGGACTCGATACCGGGCTTGAGGATGGCTGCGTCCGTTTGAAGCAGCAGCATCATCGGCCAGGTCGTGAAGGCGGAATAGAAAGCAGGGTCGAGCAGGAGACGGCTGTAAGCATTGACGGAAACGAAATAGCTGTCGTCGAATGCTTCAAAGGTGGCGGAAGGATAGCACTGGCGATACCAGTCCAGATTCAGGCTGCGCGGATGCACAAAGCACAGTGCATGGCCGTTTAGATGCTTGAGCGAGAGATCTAGCGCATGGCGCTCCTTAAGCGGCAACTCGGCGCGATACACCGGCACAACCGATACCAGTCGTTTGCTTTCGGTGGATGCAGATATCGCTTTGGCAGACAGCGCCTTGCTTGCCTTCTCATGGCGTACCTGCTGGCTCGCATGCGCTTTCTGATGCTGGCCGAGTGTGCGTGCCAGCAGCGCCTCGAGATCGTGGCAAAAGCCGGCTGTATCGAAAAGCGGGTAGCTGCGCTTGTTGTCATTGAGACGCTGCTTGATGGCAGCCAGCTCTGCTGGCGCGTTGGCCAGTCGAATCGCAAGCTGCTCGTATTCTTCGCGTGAATGCGTAATCAGGCTTTCCATGCCCACGGCCTTGAGCAGGCTGGACGCCACGCGCGACGGGAAGGAATGCCCGGCAAGGGTAATAACGGGCAAGCCTGACAGCAGCGCATCGCTGGCTGTGGTGTGGGCGTTATACGGGAAGGTATCGAGGAACATGTCGGCCAGCTGGTAACGCGCCAGATGGTCAGATAGCGATGGCACCCGGCTGGCAAAGATCAGACGCTCGGCGCTGATCCCGTGACGTCCGGCTTCTTCCTGCAGATTGCGGATCACCATCTCGTTGCGACCCATGAGCCACAGGACACTACCGGGCACCTGTTGCATGATGCGCATCCAGCTGCCAAATACATCCGGATTGATTTTGTGCTCGTGATTAAACGAGCAGAAAATCACGCCTGTTTCCGGTAATCCGTACGTGGCGCGCAGAGGCGTGGGCCGCTCGGCCATCAGCGAGGCATCGGTGGGCAAATAGCAATGCGGCATGCGCAGCACTTTTTCGCTGTAGTACGCCTCATGCTCCTGCGGAATCACTTGCGGATCAGCCAGGATGTAGTCGTAGTAGTTCACCCCCATGGTGCCCGGATAACCCAGGAAATTGATCTGCACCGGGGCAGGACGCCAGGCAAAGATCTTGGTACGCGAATCACTGGTGTACCCTGCCAGATCAATCAGGATGTCGATCTCGTGCGAGCGAATCAGCGCGGCGGCTTCCTTGGCGGGCGTCGCTTTCAGATCGTAAAAATGGTCGCATGCAGCCTTGATACGGTCGCGGCGGTCGCTGCCGTCATCCATACCAATCGAGTAGCCATACACCTCAAACCGTTCGCGGTCGTGCGATTCCAGAACGCCAACAATTAGCTGTCCCACTGGATGTTCGCGGAAGTCGGGTGACACATAACCAATGCGGATGCGCTTGTGGCGATAGTGACCTGCAGCAATCGCCGGATCATGTTCAGGGGCAAAGCGCTTATCGGCGAAGAGGTGCGCTGCCTTGAAATGCAGTTCAGCCTCATCCGAGACAGACATCAAGGCCAGTGACTTGCAGGTGCGCTTGTCTTCGCGCAATCCGGATTCAATCGCGGCTTTTAGCGCGTGATACTGACTCCAGTCACACATGTGCAGCTGTTCATACACCAGCAATCCCGGGCCATAGTCGTAGTCCGGCGCCTGTTTGATTAACGCGGAAAAGACCTCTGCGGCGGCTTTGTGCTGCTTGTACTCGGACAGCATGATGCCGTAGTTGCCCAGTGCGGTGATGTTCGAGGGGTCAATATCCAGCGCCTGTTTGAATGAGGAAATCGCATCGTGATGGCGGTGCAGTTCGCGCAGAAGCGCGCCGCGATTGATCAGGGCTTCGGCATATTGCGGGTTCAGTCGGATGGCCTCATCGAAGTCAGCTAGGGCGGCATCGTACTTCCCAAGCGATTGATGAATTACCCCGCGCGCAAAATGGCCTTGCGAGAATGCCGGACTGACTTTGACGGCATGGCTGATTTTTTGCAGTGCCACATCAGGCTGGCTGTCGACATTCAGCAAGATAATGGAGAGCGAGTACAGTGCAATGATATTGTCCGGGTCAAGGGCTAAGGCCTGATTGAACAATGATCGCGCCGTATCGTGCTGGCCTGCGTTCTGCATGGCCAGGCCGGATTCCAGAATGTTTTTCAGATCCGCCATGGTGGTGCCTCTATGCCGCTTTTGAATCGATCAATATGCCAAGCACAAATCAGGCCAAAACCTGAATTTTCTGCAGAATGGTCAGCAGATGCGGGCCTTTCCATTCCTGACTGACAATCTTGAATGCGCCATTGAACCCATACATTGTGCCCCAGCGATTGGTGTCGTCGAAATAGGCCTGGAAGGTTTGCTCGGTGATGATGTTGACGTGAGTCGGATCACGGAACGCCTCGCCATGCGGATAGGCTGGTGTAAACGACAGAAACATGCCGCCCGGCTTGAGTACGCGATACACCTCGTTCATCAGTTCGATAAAGGGAAAGCGCCGATGCGGCATATAAATGACGCGCGGAATATGTTCGATAAAATCGTGCGCGGTGACAAACTCGAAATGGTTATCTGGAAACGGAATCGGCTCGATGGCTAGATCGGCCGCCTTGATGTTGGGGTTGTCACTTTCGCGGATATCAATCCCGTACACTTCTGCTGCATTGAACAGATTGCGTGGATTGGGGCCACATCCCAGATCAAGCGTCTTGGTGGCGTTTTCCATAACAGCACTCCCTCATGTTCATGTGTGAGACGCTTGCTGGCAATTAGCCAAACAGCGCCTTGTTTTCATACCAGTCAAAGGCATCGTGTACGGCAATCGGTAACGGAACGGGGCGATGCACATCAAAGTTGCCGATTGTGAGGCCTGCAGCCCAGATCGGTTTTTGCGCGGTATTGGTGGCCTCTTCGCCAAATCCCTCGTTCACACATAGATTGTGTGGCGGTGTGACAAAATAGCGATTGGCTCGCCACTGCGAAAACTGCATGCGCCACGCCCACGATGAAATCTTGTTGGCGGCCAGCGCCAGGCGTGCATGTCGCCAGAAGGTACGGGCATGGTCGTTGCTCACCCGATCCTCAAGTGGAGCGCCGAACAGTGCGTCATCCAGCACGACATTATCGTCGTAGGCGGCCCAGCGATCGCGCCACGTGGCCCAGCCCCAACAGTGGAAAATGGTGCACAGGAATTCGTGGTCGGGCAGGGTGCCCGGTGCCAGCAGATGGGCAATCAGATTGTTGCCGGATACGGCACCGATGCGCAGATCGTCTCGGTAACGCTCGCCCATCTCCTCGCAATAGGTGAAGAAGTCCTCACCGAAGCGGATGTCGTCCTCCAGAATCACCCCGTATTCCACCGCCTCGAAAAACCAGGCCAGTGCCGTGCGTACTGCCAGCCGCAAGCCCTGATTTCTGCCATGACGTTTCACGTTTAATTCGCACGGCCAGTCAATGGCCGCCAGTGATTCAAAAACCTGCTGGCAGCGTGCAGCATCGTCCGGATGGCTATCTCTCGGCCCATCAATGGAGACAAACACGCGCGACGGTTTAACCAGGCGCAAGTTGTCGATCAGGCCCCGTGTCAGGTCTGGCCGATTGAAATTGAGCAGCAATACCGGCAAGTCGCGGATCATGGCAACTGCTCCTCAACCTCCCGCTGTGGCACATGAGTTGGCTGGGTCTGAATGTCTGGCCAACGAATCGGCAAGAATCGTGTTGGGGTACGCTGGATGGTGTAGCCGCGCTGATGCAGCGCCTGCTCGACCAGATGCGAGGGGGCGCGCTTGAACAGCAGGGCGGCAAGGTGGCTGCGCGGCTTGCCGGTTTGATTGCAGAAGTTATCCCACAGGGCAATCTCGCGATACAGACGCTGGAAGCCGGGGCTATCTGCGGTAGCTGGCTGATCGCACCATTCCTCCACATACATGTCATTGAACGAAAGTGCTGCATACGCGGGCAAGCCCATGCCACAGCACAGCTTGCGGATTTCGCGACGTGAAATGGTATAGACGTAATTGAATGCGCCATCCTCGTACCAGTCCATCATCGCGCTATGAAGGGGCTGCTCCATCCCCTCCTTGCAGGTATGCAGCTGGTTGCCTTCCATTTTGAAATAGAAGCCATTGTCGTGATTGGCCTGCAGGTCGATAGCCGGGTCCTGTGGCTCCACCAGAAATACGCCTTTGCGCGCCACGCGCAGCATCTCGTAAATCGCTACCGAAGCGCGCGGCATATGGTGCAGCGCCTCCTTGCACAACACGTAATCGACCGAGTCATCGGGCAGATCAATCTTCTCGGCATTCAAAGCCAGAAAGTCGCCGATATGCCCGAGGTCGTGTGCCTGTTGCAGCTGGGTGGCATTCAGGTTGGATGCTGTCACCTTGCTAATCCCAAACTCGTGCAGCATCAGGGCATCATGGCCATAGGCATCGCCAATGGTCAGCCAGGTGGCATTCTCTTCAACAAAGCAGTTCGCAAAATCAATCATGCGCAGATGCCGCCAGCGATCGGTGGTACCCCAAGCGGGCGGACGCCATGGCTCTGGCCGTTCTGCAAAGCGGTCTTCCTGATCCCACTTGGCCGACACACTCTCGCCAAATACATTGAGATTGGCATGTGCTTCGGGGTAATGACGTGATTGCAGCGCGGCATCAATCCGCCGTTTGCCCTCATCCAGAAAACCGTGCTGCATCAGCAACACGCCCAGCAGATGGGATGCATGCGGCGCGAGTACGGGATCGCCCAGCAGGCTGAGGTAGAAGTCGTGTGCTTCCTGAAATCGATCCTGCAGATGCAGTGAGACGGCGTGCTGAAGCAGTGCGCGAGCCTGTGGCGTACTCATGGCATTCCCTCGTTATTGTGGTGTGAGCCTTATGCACCACTATAGGCAATCCTTATGCAATTGCAGGGGAAATTCAATTGGCCGGAAATCGTACACAATGAAATAATACCGGCCTGAATTTGAATGTGAGTACAGTCGTGAATCCATCCTCACGCATCTACGCCTTTCCTGTGCTGGCCGTACTGATCTGGTCAGTCAATACCATCGTCAATAAGCTGGCCGCGGGCCGCATTGATCCCGCGGCGATCTCGTTCTATCGCTGGGCGGTGGCGCTGTGTCTGCTCACGCCGGTGATGCTGCCCGCTGTATGGCGCAATCGCGCGGTGATCCGCCCGTTGATAGGCAAGTTGATGGTGCTGGGCTTGCTGGGGATGGTGGCGTATCAGAGTCTTGCCTATTTTGCGGCGCATGCCACCAGTGCCACCAATATGGGGCTGATCGCCGCACTGATTCCCTTGCTCACTCAGTTGCAGGGGAGGCTGATCGCCAAGGATAAGCTCACCGCCACCACGCTTGCTGGTGCTGCCGTGTCGTTAAGCGGGCTGGTCTGGCTGCTGTCATCCGGGGATCCCGTCAAGCTGCTGGCAGGCGAGTTTGGTCGGGGCGATGCACTGATGCTGCTGGCGTCGCTCTCCTATGGCACCTACAGCGTGCTATTGCGTAAATGGGCGCTCCCGCTGCCGGTGTGGCAATCGCTCTATATGCAGATTTTCTTCAGTGTGCTGATGTTGCTGCCGGGCTATCTGCATGCGGCACCGTCGCCATTAAATGCCGGGAATATTCCGCTGATTCTGTTTGCCGGCATTTTTGCGTCCACCATCGCGCCTTTCCTGTGGATGCGGGGTGTGGCGCAGCTCGGCGCCGGACGTACTGCGCTGTTCATGAATCTGCTGCCCGTGTTTACCGTGATCATCGCAGTCAGCATGCTGGGCGAGGCGGTGCATCCCTACCATCTGGTCGGCGGCTTGCTGGTACTGGGCGGGGTGTGGCTGGGGCAGGTGAAGCGGGGGTAAGCAGTACTATACCGCCACGTTTTTGCTCCGACGGACATACCATTCGGCAAACAATGCATTCGGCACCCAGCACAACCACGATATCGCAGGATAAGTCACATCGAAGTTGAGCTGTGCAACGAGCGAAACCGGCAGATAGATACGTAAGGTCACCGCTGCGTAAGTCAGACAGACATTGCGCAGCATCCAGGTGCGATGCTGTTTGATATTGCCTGCGCGGATAGCGGAATAAGCGTGGTAACCCGTGTATAGCCAGAGCAGCGCCAGTGAAGAAAAACCCAGCCGGGACGGGAGTCCACCATAGGCGAACTGGGCGATGTATAGCGCCGATACACCACCTGCGAGAATGCCTACCCCCAGATAGATACGTCCCATCCAGCGGTGTACCTGTGGCCAGCGCCTGCGAATCCTGCCTGAAAATTGGAGTGGGCCAATGATCAGCGCAATACTGGATGCAAACGCATGAATATAGACGGCTGTGGCATGCGCTGCGAAGGTGAGCCGCATGCTTGGGTGTACCAGTGCGCCAATGGGCATGGTGCCGTATACGAATAGTGCGTACCCTGCCACGCCAAACGCGAGTAATGCGAGCAAACCTTGCCTGATTAAGCCCATGATATGCGCCAGTTTCCGGAAGTATGGAATGGCTTAAATAATATTTTAGTGAGTATGTTTATCGCGAATCCTATTGCTGTCGGCAGGTCTAGTGTTGCGTACCCGTGACGAGCGAGCGCATGGCAGATTTGAATCCTTTAGCCATTGCTCCATATGCGGATGAGACCGGCTACATGCAGCCCGCCAATCAGCAGGAAGATACCCGAACTCACATACCAGAACGTCATGCTATTACCGGGAAAAGCAGGTATCAGCAGCGGGAAGGCGATGCCGCGCAGCAGGTAGACACCAGTAATGGCCGTCAACGCCAGTTTGGTAAATGGCAGCGGCACAATCAGACCCGCGCCGGAGAATGCATAAGCCGCCCAGACCAACAGCATGCTGCCAATCACAATCGCTGCCACCCGTGGATACCAGTGCCCCGTTATCGCCAGACGGCTGATCGATTCCCCCGCCCCCATGATGCGGAAACCTTCGGGCCAGATGATGCATACAAAATGCAATAGGGCGGCTAGGCAGGTCAGGACGGCACCTGCGACTAGTGAATATTGGGGGGAGGTCATGGATGTTTCCCAATGCGCGACAGCTGTTTTATCAATTGCGCGCTTTCCGAATGCAGCTGTGAATGTCCGCAGCTATCTACCCAGTAGCCATCGGCGCCTGTGCGCACAAATAGCACATAGTCTTTGCCGATGTCCTGCTCATCAATCGGGAAGCGCGCAGAAGTATTGACGTTATATATCGAGAAATACGTGCGTCTGGCATAGGCGGGTGGTTTGCCATGCAGAATACGTTTGATTTTCACCTGAAACAGGGTCGCCTCATAGCCTTCAGGATCGGCAACCGGGTCGACCACAAGCATTCGGGATAACAGTGTGCCGACCACCACAAACGCACTCTCCCGTACTTCCTGCCGGACAGACAGATTGGGATAGCCGCCATCACAGTAGGCTAGTGCCGCCGTGGATAAAACACTGCAAAGAAAAGCCGCTAACAGTCGGGTGATCATGACGGGAGGCGTCATACTGGCTGCGGCTGTTCGGCCAGCAAACGGCAACACACCCGATAACAATCATCCACGTGGGTATTACCGACATATTTCATCGCGCCAAAGCCAATCGCTGCATTTGCCGCCCAGCCGAGCACTGGCACGAATTTCATCACTTGTTTAGTGACCGTTTTGCCGACGATTTTCTTCAGCGCTTCGGTGGCGAGTGTACGGGTGATTTCCACGCCGATCAATGCAATCCCTGCGCGCTTGATCACCTGAAAAATCAGGCGCTTGACCGCAGGATCGTACCCCTCGATCTGATGTCCGGCCAGCCCGAAGCGCTGGTTAATTGCCGGAATCAGCTCCAGCAGAATGGCCACATCTGCCGCTGCATCCAGCCCGAAAGCTGGAATCACCGATGCCCCCGCCGAAATGGACGCCCGCCGCGTCACCATCGCATAGCATTCATCGCGTATGGCATCGAGTTCGGTCTGGGTGCGGGGGATCATGGGGGGCTCCGGTGTGTGTAGGTCGGACATTACTTCGAGAACTTCACATCGAGCAAGAGCGGCGCATGGTGATAACCGGTTAATGCACCAAATAGCTCGCCTCTCAATGTAAGCGATTTCCCCAGCTTCGGGCGCAGCGTGTCATAGCCCTTTTGATTCAGTACTAGCTGCACTCGTCGCACACCTTGCTTGGCTTCATTCTCATTTTCACCTGCAATGGTGCAAATTGGCGTAGGCAGGTCGAGATAGAACCCGGCTTCTTTCGCGTCATGTGCTGGATCTTCTCCGAAGCCGGGTGCGCCATAAAAGGTATGACGATTGAGTGTGCCATGAATGCTTGCTTTTCCGTAGGGAATGCAGGCGGGGGAGGCCGATGCGAGGGTGGAGAGAACGATGCTATTCAGCGTGAACAGACTGATTTTCATTCGGCGGATGATTAATGATATGTAGTTAATTATCAATCGATTGAATGTCTACACAATGGATTGATTTCCATTCAGATACTATTTCTTGGATATCAATATTTACTGGAATGGAAACACCTAGTTTTCTATCAACCGTCGCAATCTCATCCAATTCGTGATCATGGCTTTCATGAGGCCTGCCTTCACTACAAGCTTTGCATAACTGACGGATGCTGCTGCTCCAGTTTTCAAGTGCACCACCTACTTCAGTTAAAGCGGTATCCAGCCAATGAATAGCTTCATCTGAAGCTTGCGCATGGATAACGATGGTTTGCTGGTTAGATGATTCAAACAGCTCAAGCACATTAAATACTGCATATTCACGCCCCTGATATTGCCTGTATCCCACAGCAGCACCATCATGCAGAACAATGTCCTGAAAATGAAAGCCAGATTCTGGAAGTGGAATGTTTTGGATCACCGCTCGGACGGGATCGATTCTCTGCGCCCAGACAACTTCGCCTGTACTATCCGGATTGAGCCGAATGGGCGTGATGCCAAAATTCATTTCAATCGGGCCGGACGTGCCTGTCAGCTTAATTCCATTATCTTCCCACGCTTTGCGGGCGATATCCCATTTCCTCAATGCGGTGGCAGCGATGGCAAGGTTCCAGCGAGCAGCCTCATCATCAGGTGATATTTGGTATGCCTTAGCATTGTATTCGAGAGAATTTTCCCATTCAGAGCGGTATTTATAAATCAAGCCAATATTGTAATAAGACTCAGACTTATCTGGCTGCAGGGAAATTGCTTGTTTGTAGAGATTTAGTGCGCCGTCTTCATCCCCCTTGTCGTGCAGCTCCTGAGCGGATTGATGAAGGTTTTGTGCTTTTCGTTTATTAGAATTAAAAATATTCATTTATTTGAATCTTGACGAGAATAGTTGTGCGTGTTTTGCACACTATACCATGCCCAACAGGCCTGCCCCCCGGCTCACACCGGGGGCATACAGCGTCATTCCAATGAGTTCAAGCCGACCAATCAGCCTACCACCGCATCCCCACCTCCAGCGCAGTCATGCGCGGGGCGTTGATGGTGGCGTATTGCGCGCCCAGCACGGTGGCTTCGGTGCCGACGCGATTGACGTAGCGCTGGTCGAAGAGATTGCTGACCAGCAGCGCGGCGTGCCAGCGGCGGTCGGCGCTATCCCAGCGCAGGCGCAGGTTGGCGCGGTTTTGCGCCTTGCCCACCGTAAAGGCGGGCACCGACAGGCAGTTGCCTTGATGGGCGGAATCATCGTTGCAGCGTGCCTTGCTTTGCCATGCATCCTGCAAGCTGAGCATCAACTGTCCATCCAGCACGCCTTGCCACGTGTAATCCACGCCGCCAGCCACCGTCCACAGCGGGGCGCCAACAGGTTGGCCGCTCAGGTCGGGGCCATCTGCCTGCTTGTACTGGCCATAGGTCTGGTTCAGATATTCGCCGGTGGTGTAGAGACGGAGATTGCGGGTGGGCTGCCAGCGGATGTCAAAATCCACGCCGTGTGCTTTCTGGTCGCCCACGGTGACCTGATACACCGGCATGCCGCTGCCATTGATATTGACCAGATTCAGCGCCTGCAGATTGGTGAAACGGTATGCAAACAGCGAGGCGTTCACCGTGAGATGCAGATCGCGGAAGGTGTTCTTGCTGCCGATTTCATAATTCCACACGGTTTCCGGATCAAATTTGCCACCCACTTGCGACACCGTGTTGTAGCCGCCTGCCTGATAGCCCTTGGATACCGATGCATACACCATGCGATCGGGGCTCAGGGTGTGGTCCAGTACCAAGCGCGGGCTGACATCGCGCCAGCTATTGCTTACCTCTAGCGGCACGCCATTTGCACCCTGGCTGGCGAGCAACTGGTTCTGGGTGAGGAAACCCTGCAGCGCTTGCGCCACCTCCGGCCCCATCTGCTGGGCGACGGCATCAAAGAATCCACCTGCGCCTAGCGCGGCGTATCCGGCATCTACAGCCGCTGAGGCACGGGCGGGCTGAAACCAGCTGAAGGTTTTGCTGTCGCGCGTGAAGCGCACGCCGGTGGTGAGATTAGTCCGGTCATCGAGATGCCAGATCACATCGCCATACGCGGCCACAGCGGTATTGCGACCATGGTTGATCATGTTTTCCTGCCAGCTATTACCGAGCAAGTTCACGCCGCTGAGTTGGTTGATGGTGGAATAGATCGGCATGCCGGCCATATTGGCCGATAGATTGTCGAGCGAGTCGGTAGTGGTATTGACCTGTGCGGTCTGGTCGGCCACTTGCTGGAAATAACTGATGCCGCCCACCCAGTCGATGCGCTCGGTTTGCCCGGAAAGACGGAATTCCTGCTGCAGCATCCGGTTTTTTTCCAGATTGGCGATGGTCAGGTAAGACGCGGCCAGGCGCGTGCCATCGTCGGTTTCGCTGTTGATGCTGTGAAAGCGGCGATAGGCTGTGGTCGACTGAAACTGGCTGCCCGTCAGTGGCACTTCAAGGCGTAGCGTCGCCCCATCAAAAATCCGTCCTTCATGGTTCAGTGCAGACTGATTGTAGGCCGGTGCCGTGAGCGGATCGAGCAGGGTGGCGGGATTGATCGGGAATGCAGGATAGCTGCCGGGCGCAGGGGCAGGCACGATGCCGATGGCCGGACGCGAGGGCTGGCCCAGCTCTTCGTGCTCCCAGCTGAACATCACTTTGCTGCCTTCACCCAGCTTGCTCAGGAAACTGGCGCGGGCGCCGACATCATGGGTGCTGTTGAGGGATTCGCCTGTAGCCGCGTCTTTCAGCCAGCCATCGCTGCCGACCCGTGTCACGCTCAGGCGGAAGGCGCTGGCGTCGCTAAGCGGCTGGTTAAACAGCAGGCGGGCGTCGCGCTGACCATATTGCCCCAGCTTGACCTTCGCCTCCGCGCGCCGCGCGCCGGGGTCGGGTTCATTGGTCACAATTGAAATCGCACCGGCCGCACTATTACGGCCAAACAGCGTCCCCTGCGGGCCTTTCAGCACTTCGATGCGCTGCACATCGTCAAACGTCAGCATCGAACCACCGGTTTTGCCGGTATACACGCCATCCACGTAAATCCCCAGTGGCGAATCGGTCCCGATGCCGAAGTCCATGGTGCCCAGCCCGCGCAGCGAGAAAAAAGGCTGGGTGGCCTGCTCGCCATTCACTTGAAAGCCCGGCAGATAGCCATTCATGTCGGCAAGATTGTTGGCGCTGAGCTTGTCGATCTGCTCGCCGGTCACAACCTGCAGCGCAATCGGTACGGCCTGGGATTGCTGGCTGCGACTTTGTGCGGTAACCGTAATCTGTTCGGTCGCAGAGGTATCGTCGGCATGCGATGCAAGTGGCAGACTCGCAAGGGTGCAGCCTATCAGCGATAGGCTGAGTGCAATGGGGCGGGGGCGTGTGATCATGTTGTCTTTTCCTGTTATTGAATGGTGGGATGCGAATCAGATGCCAACGGGCAGTACGGGCCAGCGATCCACGATCTCCTTGCCGCGCACCGCGACCAGATCGCCAAATTGCAGCAGCACGGCTTCGGATTGCGTGGGACGCAGGAACAGGAAATCGTTCACGTCCATCTGCACACGGGCGGAGGCGGTGTAGCCCTGTTGGTTGGAACTGGTGTAGGCAAAGTGCGGATGTACGCCGGGCGGCGCGATGGGATCGGCCAGCCAGTTGCCGCTGTAGGCGAAATACATCTGCGCCTGATTGACATCCCAGCCGCGAATCAGTGGCCCCAGTTCTTCCAGCGCGGGCAGATTGCCGCCCTGTAGACGCTTGAGCACCGGCGAGGCGATGTAGGTCGCTGGCTCGAAGTCGCTCAGATTGTCGATGTCGTAATGCGAAGGTTTGAGCAGGCAGGTGCCCGCCGAAATGTCATTCAGTACCGTTTCGCCTTCGTAATCGCGGAAGGTGGGGCTCCCCGCGCCATTGAAAGTCAGGTCGGGCGTAACGAGCTTGGGGAAATCGCGTTTCAGTGCGGCCACAAAGGCTTCGTAGCGGGCATGCACGCGCGGTTGCTCGCGTCGGGCCAGAAAGCCGGGCAGGCCCATCAGATGCGCGTCGTAGCCCATGAAGCCGGCGAACTGCAAATGATCGGGATGGTCGCTGATTAGCTTCAGCATCGACCCGAGTTGTGATGGGTCGCTCAGGCCGCCGCGGTGCAGGCCGACATCGATCTCCAGATTGACCCGCAGGCGTACCCGCATGGTTTGCGCCAGTGCCAGATATTCGTGCAGGCGCGCCTCGGTATCCACCAGCCATTGCAGTTGCTTGGCGGGATCAAATGGCCCCTGATGCGTGCTGTAGAAGGTATGCAGCGCTGCGACAGGCATCGGCTTGCCTAGCAGAATGTCGGCATCGGGCCTGAGTTGGGCCATGGCCTGCACAAAGGGGCGATGAAAGCACATTAGCCGCGTGCTCTGGCTGCGCTTGGCTACATAGTCGACCAGCGCCGGGCTGGGTATGGATTTCACCACGATGCGGTATTGCTTGGGCGAGCCCTTGGCAATCGATTGGCGCACTCGGTCAATATTGCGGTCCAGCCGGTCGAGGTCGATCAGCAATACTGGCCGGTCGATGCCATGTCGGCGCAGGGTCTGGTTCAGGTCGGCAAAATAGGGCGGGTACGGGCCTCCCTGATCGCCAGGTTTGGCCGCGACGGCAGCAACAGCCAGTGCGCCGCTGCCGATCAGTACGGATCTGCGGGAAATCATGTCAGGCTCCGAATAGTGTTTTGAGATGGGCGTTGAGCATGCGGCCATGCGGATCAAGCGACTGGCGCACGGCCTGAAAATCCTGCCAGTGACGGGGATAGAGTGCCGCCAGCTGCTGGTGGGTAAGGGTGTGGATCTTGCCCCAGTGCGGCCGACCCTCGTATTTCCAGAAAATCGGTTCGATGGCGGCAAAGTAGGGCCGGAAATCGATGTCGCCAAACTGATGGACCGAGATCGAACAGCCATCACGGCCTTCGAACATCGACAGCCAGATGTCATCCGCCTTCACACGGCGCACTTCCAGCGGAAAGCAGATCGGCAGTTTTTTGTCGCGAATCGTCTTGAGAATTTCGCGCACGCAGGCCGGGCCATGTTCGGCTGGTACGGTGTATTCCATCTCGCGAAAGCGCACCACACGCACATGCGGGAACACCTCGTACGATTTGCCAGTGCGCACCTGATTGGCCTCGCCACCCAGTGCCATGGTGAGAATTTTTTCGTAAGCTGCTTCGCCCAGACCGGGTATCCACGCGGTGCCCTGAAACACCTTGCGCAGCGTATTCACTGCCTGCGGATCATCGGTACCGGAAGACGCATCGCCTGGTTTGGCGAGGTCGGTGGCGATCGTGGCGCTCATCGAGGTATGCGGCAGCGGCATGAATTCGAAGTGCCGATGCTGTTTGCAACGCGCCTCGAAGTCATCCAGCACATCTTCGGTTTTTTCGACCGCATTGATTTCGGTGAGATCAAAGGCGCGTTCGTTTTGCAGGCGAATGCGCGACACAATTCCCAACGCGCCTAGCGACACCCGAGCTGCCTGAAAAATCTCGGGATGCTGCGTCGTGCTGCACTCGATCAGTTCGCCTGTTGGCGTTGCCAGCGTCAGCCCGGTGACATAGGACGACATCGAACCAAAGGTCGAACCGGTTGCATGCACCGAACAGGCAATGGCGCCGCCCATGGCCGGGTAGTCCATATCGGGCTGATTCGGCAGCGCCTGACCAATCGCAGCCAGCATCGGCCCCAGTGCATGCATGCGGGTGCCCGCCCAGATCTCGGTTTCCAGCGTATCGGCCTTGCTTGAAATCACACCTGAGAGCAAATCGGTCGCCACCAGCGTGTCGGATGTTGGCACCACGGCGCTGAACGAATGGCTGGCCCCGACTACACGGATACACCCTTTGGCTGATTTGAGCACGCTGACCAGTTCATCCTCGCTGGCGGGTGCGGCGCGAAAAGCGGGCAGGCAACTCTGATTGCCCGCCCAGTTCACCCAGGGTAGGGGCTTGCCCGGCGTGAAGGGCACCGGGCTTTGAGGCTCGGTGCCCTGTTGCCCACATCCCGGCAGCAGGCTGGCGGCGGCAATCGCCGTTGCGGATTGCAGAAACTGGCGGCGTGGCATCTGCGGCTGTTCGGGCAGGCGGCTCATTTTTTACCTCCCGTGGCCGGCGTCGTCACAACTGGGTCGGGCAGATTGGCCATCAAGCGGATCATTGCGCGGAAATCCTGCTCGTTGCAGGCGGTGCAATAGCCCAGTGGCGGCATCCCGCGCACGCCTTGCACCACATTGAGCAGCATGGCGGATTCACCCACCCGACGGCGATCCAGCCAGTCGGCTTCCTTGCCCATGATGGGCACGCCAATATCGGGCCGCGCATGGCACTGAATGCAGTTATTGGCGAGCAGCTGGGTCTGGCGCGGCGTGAGCGTGCCGGCCTCAGCGGATGGGCTGAGCAATGCCCAGGCGAGTACGTAATACGACAGTCGATGCGACAAATGCATGTCCGGCTTCCCCTCTGGCAGCGGTCCGCGCGATGATGAACGCCGCCAGTGCGGCTGACGCGGGATGCAGCACATGGTAGGGAGGGCTGCTGATCGGGCAGGGGGTGCAATCCGGCCATCAGGGGGGCGAATTCGGGCCAACTTGCTGTAATCGCCTGAAAATCAAGCGCTAGAGCGGAGTGGGCCTGCGTAGAAATGGCGGGTGAGGTGTACAAACTGTTGGCGTATCGCCACACATGGAGAACAACATGAATGATCGACTGATGCCCGGCGAGTACATGGCCAGTGTGCCGGCGCATGTGATCCGCCATGTGGCCAATCATGTGGCGCGTATGGGACATGATCCGGTGCAGCTATGCCGGGGGCTGGGCTTTTCCTTCGAGGACCTGCAATCGCTGGATTTTCGCGTGTCCTATCGTCAGACACGCAATGTGGTGTTGCGCGCCATGAAGCTGCTGGGCAATCCGGGCATGGGCGTGCAGGTTGGCGGTCAGCAGACACTGGTGTCGTTCGGTCTGCCGGGACTGGGCATGATGACGTGCGAGACGCTGGGCGAAGCGCTCGAATATTTGCTGGGCTTTCAAACCGATGCCGGTGCCTTTACCGAAACTGAGGTCGCGATTGACGGACCGCACTTTGTTGTCGATATCACGACCTGCTTCCACGATCCCGAACTGGAACACTTTTTTGTCGAAGAAGTGATGTCGAGCGGCATTGCCCTGATCCGTTCATTGATCGGGAACGATTTTGAGCCGCTGTCCGTGTCGCTGGCCTATCCCGAGCCCGCGCATCGCGAGGCCTATGCGCAGCATTTTCGCTGTCCGCTGCATTTCAATACAGGCCGCAATCAGGCCATCATCGACGCCCGGATTCTCGCCACGCCGCTGCCGACCTGTGATCGCTACATGAAAGACATCATCCAGAGCCAGCTGGCGCAGCTCCTGACCCCGATCGATCATCATCCCGATCTGGTCGAATCGATCAAAACCTATCTGCACGCGCACATCGAGTCCAACCCCACCATTGCTGCAGTGGCGGCCAGCCTCAACCTGAGCGAACGCACCCTGCGCCGTCGCCTGAAGGCGCTTGACGTATCGTTCCAGTCGCTACTGGATGAGGTGCGCTACCAGCACGCCCGGCAGATGCTCTGCAAAACCGATATGGTGATCACCGATATCGCGCTGGCGCTGGGCTTTAATGATGACAAGAACTTCCGCCGAGCCTTCCGGCGCTGGTCGGGGGGGACGCCGTCGGCAGTAAGGGAGATGGGGCGGGGGTGACGCCCCCTCTATCAGCATGCCTCGCGGTCCCGTTCTGCAGATACTTTTTTACAGAGAGCAGATCTTATTGAATGTGGCAGAGAGCACTGCAATCCTTTTAACTCCATTGCAATTCCATTGTGTATGAATGAGCTTTACATAACTTCCGTCAATGATTAATTTATTAATTAATTTTATGCATGGTCGAATTTTTTGTGATTGCTATATTTTTCTCGTTTTGATTGCGTCGTGGTTGTAAGCATGAGGATCGACCCGCTAGAATCACGCCCGCCCGACTTTACCTGGCGGCAATTGAAATATTAAAACCTTAAATGAGGAAAATAAATGATCAAGAGTAAAATCGCAGTACTGGGATTAATCGTGAGTCTGTTAGCTGGATGTGCGACTGTCACACCCATTGTGCCTATGACACCAGGATCATTGAAATCCGATGGAGGTGTGGTTGGGATCGCCATGAGCACAGTGCCTGTTACTGATACATTCTTTCCAGGCGCAGGCTGTTTGTTGTGCTATGCGGCGGCAAGTGCAATGAATGCCACACTGACGACCCACGCAAGAACGCTTGCTGCAGATGATTTGAATCACCTGAAAGAAGATATTGCAGGAACGCTCAATAAAAATGGTGTGAAAACGGTGATTATCAGCGAAGCCATTAAGGTTGATAAACTTGAAAAAACCCAGGGTGGTGTGGGGAAATCACCATATGATCTTTCCGCTTTCAAATCTAAGTACGGAATCGACAGAATTATTTTTGTTGATGTGAAAAATGTTGGTTTTCTGAGAAATTACTCGGCATATGTTCCGACAAGTGACCCTAAGGGCTATTTTGAAGCAACGGGAATGATGGTTGATCTGAACACCAATAGTTTGCAATGGTACCAGCCTGTAAATGTTCAGAAAGCGGCAGAAGATAAATGGGATGAAGCACCAAAATATCCAGGGTTAACCAATGCGTTCTATCAGGCGCTTGTAAATGGCTCGGACATGCTAATTGGTTCAATCCGATCCGCATCGACAGTTAGTGCTAAGAATAAGGCTGATCAGACTGCGGAAGTGAAGCCTTCGGCAGTCGGAGTATCCAATTGAGACAGCGGCTATATTTTTTCTATAGCTTGATCTGCATGTGTTTGCCCGTATGTCTGGCTGAGGGAGGCGGCACCCTGCCTGCACCGCAGTTTGATCAACTGCCATGGGCGGTGCGTTTTGCCACGCAGGATAAGGTAAGCTACCATGGTCTGGTCAGTTATGATCAGTCAGGTATTGCAGCCAACGGTATGCTCTATCCTGCGCCAAATGTGGTCGGATTACTCGCCGCCATTGCTACACACGCCGTCATTGCTGACTCTGCCAAGGAAAAGCAGAAACAGGAGCTCCGTAGCAAGGCGGATTTGATCATCGCACCGTATTTGTCCGAACTGATCGGTTTTAAATATGAGGAGCTGGGTCAGCGCGTAAGAAAAAAAATTGGTAACCGCTCATTGAGTTTTGTCGAGCCGGATATTACCGATGTGAGTGGCCTGTTAATTGCTAGCCAGCCGACCTTTTCACTTACTCAGGATCAGCGAGCGGTTGTACTGGATGATTTCATTTCGATTTATCTAGGCGATTCGAAAGAAAAGCCGGTATACCAGGCAACCATCAGAATTGTATCTGGCAGAGTTAGTCATGATCCGATTAGTCAATTCTGGCGCAATAATGCAGGTGAGAATCTAAAGGATATTGCCGCAAATCTGGCTGCAGAAGCGTATACGATTGCCTATCGGGATGCTTCGCATCAGGACTGGTTACCTCAAACCATGCGGAGTGTGAAGTATGGACTTGGCAACAGTTCTCAAGTTGAACGCGCGCAGGTGCTGCAATATATGTGCGGACGAACTGTATTGAGGACGTTGCGAGGTGGTTTGATGTCTGTTCCGAATGAGAGTGACGCTCAGGAAAATGAAAATGATTGTGCAGCTGGTGGCTTTCAATTTTCCAATGTGCAGGCTCAAAAGGATAATGCTGCTGGTTAATGCAAAGCGCCCGATTTATTCGGGCGTTTTTATTTTCAGTGTTCACGTCGGCATAGAGCGGGTGAGCACTCTCGCATCAGATTGCTGCGCCGTCCCGCTCCGCAAACACTTCCTTCGCAGTGAACAGGCTATTGAGTGCAGCAGGAAACCCCGCATAGACGGCCATCTGCATGATGATTTCCACGATCTCTTCACGCGTACAGCCTACGTTGAGCGCACCGTGAATCGGCAAGCGGCATATCCGTGAGCTTGAGCCGCAGCACAAATTCTAGCCAACGGACATCTTCAGGTCGGTAGCGGCGATGCCCGTTACTCGCCCGCGCCGCCGGATTGAGAATGCCCTCTGCCTCGTAGTAGCGCAGCGTATACACCGACAAGCCGCTCAGGCTGGCCAGTTCGCCAATCGTCAGTACCTTGCTGGTCATGATGATCATGCTAAAACTTCGAGTGTACTGGAGGTCAAGAGGGCGGGCCTATCGTCGTGCCCGCCGAATGATGCGAAAAATCCATGAGGTGACGGTCAGAGGTATGGCAAGACATATTACAACCACGCCAAGCAAATAGAGGCTTCCGAGTTCAGCTAGGAGTAGCAGGTTTGCGAGCAAAGCAGAACCTGCACACTTGCCAACTGCATATGGATTCGGACTGCAATTTGGCAGGAGCCACATCAGCAGCTTGGAGAACAGAACGAGCAAGATCAAACCGATGCTGGTGCGGAAAGTGAATTGCCGAAAAAAGTTTGTGTTCATTTTCTTGACATGGCGAACGATCAATTAATCACCGCCTCACCAACTCCTCCCATACCTTATTCAGACGCTTCACCGATACCGAATATGTGCCCCAGCTTCAGTGGGAGGGAGATGGCGGCCAAATGTTCAAGTAAGACGGGATGCACTATTGCATCCCGTATCATTACTCTTGCGCTGCCGTAAACCAGCTATTCGCTTCTGCTTGAAATAGCCGATAAATGATAAAAATCTCTACCGGAATGAATAGAATGGATACGAAATAGTCAATTTTGTTAAGCGGGACGCTACCGGAGGCAAGCAGGATAAGTGAAGCCACTGTGATAACTGCATAGAAATATCGTGCGGCATTGCTACGGTTGCTTAGCTTGTATGGAATGATACAAAGCAGTGCACTGAAAAATATAGCGCCGATTAAATCGCCAAAGCTGGCAATTCCAATTAATTTTGCAATTAGATCGCCAATTGCCGAAAGTCCGATTGTGATCCAGATTGCAAGAATGGCTTGTTTAACACCTCCGGGCATGGACTGCATGTGGCTTTTCCTCCTAAATGAAAGTAATGATATATTAAGTTGTGAATTGATCGATCACTCTTTTCAATCCAACTCAGTTCACAAGGTATGCCCGCAATATATCACGCAAAATCGCTTCGAAGCAGCTTTGGGAGTGGAGAATGACGGTGCCGGGATCTTTCGTTGCGATCCCGGCGATTGACTTTTAACGCACCCGTCCCACCGGAAAAATCTGACTGCCATTATTTACGGTCGGGAACTGTTCTTTGCCAAATACTTTCTGTGCGAGTCTGGGGATCATTTCATCGATATAGCTCGTCAGTTCAGCGGTGGTAATGAAACCATCCTGATTGACATCGGCTATGCCACTCAGGCCTTCTGTCAAGACGAAGCGTGTTTTGAATTGGATGCGCTTATCTCACCGCCTCACCAACTCCTCCCACACCTTATTCAGCCGCTTCACTGACACCGGATACGGCGTACGCAATTCCTGTGCGAACAGGCCCACACGCAGCTCTTCAATCATCCAGCGGAACGGTTGCAATGGTGCGATATCGCGGCCTTCGCGGCGCCATTTGTCCTGTTCGGTTTCCCAGCGCTGCCACAGCGCGGCGATCTCGGCGGCGCGCTGGGCGTCGCGGTCTTGCGCGGCGTTGAATTTATCCAGCCGCATGCGCATGGCCTTGAGGTAGCGCGGCAGGTGGGCGAGTTGTTCCCACGGCGTCTGGCGCAGGAAACCCTTGTAGATCAGGCGGCCCAGCTGCTGCTTCATCTCGGCCTGCGGACGCACCGGCCGGCTGAGGACGGGATTGATCTGCTGCCAGTCTGCTGTCAATTCCTGAACCGCACGCCAGGCCGCATCGCGTACTGCGGGCAGACGTGCCTTGGCTTTCTGTTTCAGGCCATCGAAGGCCTTTTTGTCACGCGGCAGTTCGTCATCACCGGCAAACGCGCGGTCGCAGATACAGGCGACCAGATCATCCATCAGCGCGTCGCTATCCATAAAATTGCGCAGCAGGATGGCGGTCTGATTGAAATTGGGGAAACACTTGGGCAGCTGCTTGACCTGCTCCTTGAGTTCGAACTGCATCAGCCGAACCACGCCGGCACGGTGCGACACCAGCGCCGCCCCTTCGGTATCGAACAGCCGGATGGTACAGCCGGTTTCGCCCGCCACCAGCGCCGGATATCCCACCAGCTTGCTGCCATTGCGCTCGAAGGCCAGCTTCGGCGGCAAATCGCCAAAGTCCCAGCTGGTGATGTTGTCGCGTTCGACGGATGCGGCGCTGCCAGAGGGGGCAGTCGCGGCAGGTGCGCTTGTTTTGCCCTTGCTGTCAGGCTGCGGCGCACCCTTGGCGGATTTACCGGCAGGTGGGGGCGTTTGAGTGGATGCCACGGCGCGGAAAGTCATCTGCGCCGCTTCACCCAGTTGTTCGCGCAAGGCCACCAGATCACGGCCGCTGGCCAGTTCGTTGCCCGCTTCGTCGATAATGCGGAAGTTCATGCGCAAGTGTGTGGGTAAATCGCTGCCATCAAAGTCTTCCACGCGCACAGGCTGCCCTACGCCACGGCTTACCGAGTGGGCGAGCTGCGGCATCAGCGGGGCGCTTCGGTCGGCTTTGTCCAGCTCCACCATCATCTTGGTAACAAACTCCGGCACCGGCACGCACAAGCGGCGAATCGCCTTCGGGAGTGATTTCACTAAATGGGTGATTTTCTCGCGCGACAGACCCGGCACCAGCCAGTCAAACACCGCGCCATTGACCGAGTTCAGCATGTGTAGCGGCAGATGCGCCGTCACGCCATCGAGCGCATGGCCCGGCTCGAATCGATAGGAGAGCGTGATGTCGTTGCCCGCCAGCGCCAGGCTGGGCGGGAACTGTGCCTCGGTGATCGACTCGCCTGCGTGGCGCATCAGATCTTCACGGTTCAGGAAGAGCAGCTGCGGGTTGTCTTTTTCCGCCAGCTTTCGCCAGGCATCAAAACCCTGCTGGTTGAACACATCCTGCGGGAGGCGCGCATCGTAGAAATCGAACAGCACCTGCTCGTCCACCAGCACATCCTGACGGCGGGCCTTGTGCTCCAGCTCTTCCACTTCCGAGATCAGCTTCTCGTTGTGCAGCCAGAATGGCGCACGGCTATTGATGCGGCGTCCGGCCAGTCCTTCGAGAATCATGATGCGGCGCGATTCAACGGGATCAACCGCGCCAAAATGCACCTTGCGACGGGCAATAATCGGCAGACCATAGAGCGTCACGCGCTCGCTGGCCACCACTTGCCCCGGACCCTCTTCCCAGTGCGGATCAAAATAATCACGGTTCACCAGATGCCCGGCCAGCTGTTCAAGCCATTCCGGCTGAATTCCGGCCACGCAGCGCGCATAGAGCTTGGTGGTTTCCACCAGCTCGGCGGACACGACCCACTTCGGTCGCGACTTTTTGAGGCCAGAGCCGGGGAAAATCGAAAAGCGTATGGCGCGTGCGCCGAGATATTCGTCAGCTTCGGGCTGCTTCATGCCGATCTGGCCAAGCAAGCCGGTACATAGCGCACGGTGAATGGCGTCGTAATGCTTCTGTTCGGCTTCCTTGCGCTGCTTTTCTGCCTTCACTGGGTTGCGGGACACAGGCGCGTCTTCTTCGGCCTCCTTCTCGGCAACCTTCCAGCCCAGATCGGTGACGATTTCTTTAAGCTGCGCATGCAGCTCGCGCCACTCTCGTAGTCTCAAGTAGCTCAGGAAATGGTCATGACAGGTTTGCACCAGCTGGCGATTGCTCTTCTTCTCGCGCAGGGTGGCGCTGAAAAAGTCCCAGATATTCAGCAGCGTCAGGAAGTCGGATTTTTCATCGACGAATCGCGCTTGTGCTCGATCCGCCGCATCACGGGCCTCGAAGGGACGCTCACGCGGGTCCTGAATACTCAGTGCCGAGGCGATCACCAGCAACTCGTCGAGCACACCTTCGTCCTTACCGGCCAGCAGCATGCGGCCAATGCGCGGATCAATCGGCAGGCGGGACAGTTGTTGCCCCAGACGCGTCAGGCGGCTTTCCTCATCGACTGCGCCCAGTTCGTGCAGCAATTGATAGCCGTCGGCAATCAGGCGGCCAGACGGTGCTTCGATAAAAGGGAAATCTTCCACGCGACCGATTTTCAGCGCCTGCATGCGCAAGATCACGGCGGCCAGCGAAGAGCGGATGATTTCCGGATCGGAGAAGGCAGGGCGGGCGTTGAAATCCTGCTCGGAATACAGCCTCACACACACACCAGCCGACACCCGGCCGCATCGACCGGAACGCTGGCGGGCAGATGCCTGCGAAATCTTTTCCACCTGAAGCTGTTCGACCTTGGCGCGCGGCGAATAGCGGTTGATCCTCGCCTGACCCGAATCGATCACGTAGCGGATGCCCGGCACAGTCAGCGAGGTTTCTGCCACGTTGGTAGAGAGCACAATCCGCCGCCCATTGGACGTCCGGAACACCTTCTGCTGATCTTCCACCGAGAGCCGTGCAAACAGCGGCACGATCTCCGCACCCATGATGCGGGCCTTGCGCAGCTCTTCGGCGGTTTCGCGGATTTCGCGTTCACCCGGCAAAAACACCAGCACATCACCCAGCCCGTCGTGGCGCCATAGATCCTGCACCACCTCGACAACGGCCTCTTCCATTTCCAAATCGGCGTCGTCCGCATCCTTGGAGCGCAGTTCCTTGTAACGCACGTCGACCGGATAGGTCCGGCCCGAGACTTCGATGACCGGCGCACCATCAAAATGACGGCTGAAACGATCTGCATCAATCGTCGCCGAGGTCACGATGACCTTGAGATCGGGGCGGCGCGGCAGGAGCTGCTTTAGATAGCCCAGCAGAAAGTCGATGTTCAGCGAGCGTTCGTGCGCCTCATCGACAATGATAGTGTCGTATTGATTCAGATAGCGGTCGGTCTGAGTCTCGGCCAGCAAAATCCCGTCGGTCATCAGCTTCACCAGACTCAGCTCGGACGACTGATCGGTAAAACGCACCTTGTAGCCCACCAGATCACCCAGCGAACTATCCAGTTCCTGCGCAATGCGGCTCGCCACCGAGCGCGCAGCCAGACGGCGCGGCTGGGTATGGCCGATCATGCCCGCCACACCGCGCCCCAGCTCCAGGCAGAGTTTGGGCAGCTGCGTGGTTTTACCCGAGCCGGTTTCGCCACACACAATGACCACCTGATTGTCGGCAATTGCCTTCAATAGTTCATCGCGGCGCTGGTTAACGGGCAAGGCGTCGTCGTAGCGGGGTTTGGGTAAGCGCGCCAGACGTGCATCCATCTGCGCCTTCGAGCGCTCGAAGTGGGCTTGAATGTCCTGTTCGAGTTTGTCTGCCGCTTGCCCGGCTGCACGCCTTTCTTTCAGCGTGCGCAGCTTTTGCCGCAAATGATGCCGATCCTTGATCAGGCAGGCTTCAAGCGGCAGGCGAGGGGAGGTGGCGTCGGCAGAACGGTTTTGCATGATGGCTTTACAGCGCCCAAAAGGCACACAGAAACGGCAAAACCGGCATTGTACCGCAATGCTACCCTGATCATCCCAAATTAAGCGTATATCAGCCAGTGGCGTGCCATTGCGGTGAGTTAATTCATGTCGTGGGTTCCTTTTAACTATTTCAGTGTATTTGAATATGTGGGAATTTAATTGCTATATAAATAAATTGATTGATTTAAATATTCAATTGATTTGGCTGGTTGTTTCAAAAGTGTGTGCTATGGTGATTAGCAAGTGACTGAATTTAATAATGGATTGAGGGGGAGGAACTCTCAGTCTTTCTAAATATTACTAAAAAATGATAAAGGAGGATGAAGTGGATACGTCATAAAATTTTTCGTGAAAATAGATGGTGAAATGATGAAAGGTTGTCTGTTGTATCTGCGTGAGCGAGATAATTGAATACCAATTGGATACATTGTCTCGCGAACCGTAAATATGTCATCAGTATGAATATGGAGTAAATCATGATGCTGAAAACAGCTAGGAAATGGATGAAAATGGTTGCCCTTGTTTCGGGGCTCTTATGGGGTGTTGCAGCCACGACCCCGGCATATGCAGAAAGCCTTACGTGCTCATGCACAGGCGCTGCGTGCGGCAATAACGCCATTGGTGGTAATCAAGGCGATCTGTTTGTGGGCTTATATCGCAGTACAGTTAACAAGTATTTCAAAACCAATCCAAACACGGGCTGGACATGTGTGGCACCCGCGAAAGTCAGAGGGAGTAACGGACCAAAAGGCTGCTATTGCCAAGGCTATTGCGGTAATGGTGGAATTGGAGCTGATCCTAATTATATCGACATGGGGTTGACGCAACAAACGGTGGATCAATCATATGGGGGCGGCAAACCCGGTAATCGCACGGGCTGGCTGTGTGGAGATGTGCGTCAGCCATTTAATCCCGTACCTGTTGTGATTCAAGTGACGACTGCCAATGCACCGGTTCCGCCATCTGGTATGAAGCTGGCGTGCTTTACAGACGCAAATTCGACTGCATTAAGTAATGCCTGCCCGGTGGTCTCATTTGATGGCGTTCAATATTGGCCGTTCTCTTACATGGATAATCGCATGTCCATTGGACTGGTTGGTTATCGTAACGGACAGGTCGTCAAACAGCTCGAATTGACTGGCGCACGTTATGCATGGGCGATCAGCGTTGATGCAGGTGCTGAGTCTGTGCGTATCAGTGGCCAGGCCAATCTCTCTGCCAGCACATCCTGGACAAGCATCAACTAGGGATGTATCCGGCTGAAAGCCGGTCAGGGACGGTGCCTGATCATATCGATCGGGCACTGTTTTATTGTTGAGGGTGCGCCCCTGGTGCACCTTCGGTTGACAGGGTGTCATACGCTGCATGCGCAGATAAATAGACTTGCCCTGTCAGACTCTGCAAGAAATCTGTTCTCGATAGCTTATCCTGAATCGGCCCTTTGACCTCCGCCAGATGCAGTACGATACCGCTCGCGCTCAGCTCCCGGTTTAATTCAATCAGCGCGTCAATGGCCGTTGCATCCATCTGATTGACAGCAGTCATCACCAGTACAAGATGCTTGAGCATGCCTGCATGTGTGGCTTCCGCCCGAACCAGCTCCTGCTGGATGCGCATCTCGATGGCGGCCACATTGCTGAACACCATACTCTCATCGACTCGGATGAATAAGGCATGCGGCAATGTCTCAACTGCATGCCGCTCAACATTCCGGAAGTGCTCGCTGCCGGAAATCCGACCTACCACCGCAATATGTGGCGTACTGGCACGCCATAGCAAGGTGGCGATCGTAAGGAGCACACCGAGGGCGATCCCGATACTGAGCCCAAATACCAGCACACCACCAGCCGTCAGAAAAAGGGCCACACCGTCTGCGCGATCGTGCCGCCATGTTCTAATCATGGCTTTCGCGTCAATCATGGTCGCTGCCGCAACGATGATACTGGCCGCAAGCACAGACAGCGGCAGATGTTCAAACAGTTGTGCTGCGCCACCCGCAAGTACGAGCATGAACAGTCCGGCCACGATACTCGCGAGTGGCGTCTGGGCACCAGCCGCCACATTGATTGCCGATCGCGATACGCCGCCTCCTACAGGCATGCCACCAAACCCGGCCGCAACCAGATTGGCCAGACCCAATCCGATCAGCTCTGCATTCGGGTCAACTTTTTCCTGACGCTTTACCGCCAGTGCCTGAGCCATGGAAATATTTTGAACCATGCCAATTAGCGCAATGATCAAGGCTGGCACGAGCAGGGCTCGCATTTGCATCAGGTTCAGATCCGGCCAGTTAAACCCCGGCAAACCTGCGGCAATGGGGCCCACCACATTGAGCCCGTATCGAGTGTCGAGCTGATAATGGGCAACCAGCGCGGTACTGAACACGACCAGCGCAAGTGGCAACAGGCGAACAAGAAATTGAATGTACTGGCTTGGGATGCCCAGAATCGGCAGTACTTTGGGCAAAAGCAGACGGCCCGCTGCCAGTATGGCCATGGCACCCAAGCCTAGCAGGGCAGCATAAAACTGAATATCGCCAGACGAACTGAGCAGAAAACGCAATGTATCGAGGGGTTGATTGCCTGAAAGATGAATGCCCAGTACGTATTTGAATTGGCTGATGATAATCAGGATGGCCGATCCAGCTACAAAGCCGTTTACCACCGGGCGACTCAATAATTGCGAAAGAAATCCCAGTCTGAATACGCCACAGGCCAGAATGAGTGCGCCGCTCATAAGCGACAGCACTGCCGCCAGTCCTATATAGGTAGCAGATCCCGCAGGCGCAAGCGAGTGAAGCACCGAGAAGGTAATGATGGCGGTAATGGCGACTGGCCCCACCGCCTGCACCATGCTGCTACCAATAAGTGCGTACGCAATTACCGGAAAACATGCTGCGTAAAGCCCGAGCTGTGGCGGCAAACCCGCTACCAGTGCGAGTCCCAGACTCTGTGGTAGCACCAAAATGGTGACCATCAACCCCGCCAGTACGTCCGAACTGAGCGCGTGTTTGGGGTAGTGCCTTATCCAGGCAGGCAAGCGGAGTTGGACTGACATTGCGAGTGCAGACGAAATTGCAAGAATGCACGGATTGTAGCGTCAGAATCAATAGATTGAAATGGAATGAAGTAATATCCATTGGAAATAAAAAAGAGGCCAGCTAGGCTGGCCTCTTGACCGTCACGCATCAGCAGGGGGGATTACTGAACATTCAGTGCCAGATCATCCAGCACAAAGCTGGTAGCAAGCGTGGTGTCTTCCTTACCGGTAAAGGTCAGGGTGACAGTCTTGCCGATGTAGCTGTTCAGATTGATGCTGTATTGCTTGTATGCGCCCTTGTTCAGGTTTGAATAGGTGCCGAGCGTCGTGGTTGTACCACCCGATACACCTGTCAGCGTGAGCTTGTCATACGCACTGCTGGTGGTGGTTTCCGAGGTGGCGATGTACAGCCAGAATGTCAGTGTGGCACTGGTCTTACCCGCAGGAATCGACACGGTTTGCGACAGGGTATCGGTGTGGGTGCTGCCATAGCCGTCCAGGATCGCGGAGTAGGTGCCACCGTGAGCTGGTGCCTTGGATGTTGCTGCACCAATGATGCTGGTGCTGGATTGCGTCCAGCCGCTTGCGCCACTCTCGAATCCGGGGTTGACCAGTAGTTGAGTTACACCACCGCCACCACTGCTGACAGTAACAGATTGCGACTTGGTATTGGTGGTACCACTGACGCTATCGGTTACAGTCTCGCTGACAGTGTAGGTGCCCGCTGCAGCATAGGTGTGGCTTGGATTGGTTGCAGTCGAGGTGCTGCCATCACCGAAATTCCACGAACGGGCGCTAATGGTGCCGCCGGTATCGGTGGATGAATCGGTAAACGCTACGCTCAGACCCGTTGCGCTATACGTGAAGTTGGCAACCGGGGTACCGCCGCCACTGCCACCTCCGGTAACAATCGCATGAGTCAGATCGCAACGGTTGGTATCGTTCGACCAGGTCGATTGCATGGCAAATGTACCGGTAGCGAAGGTGAGGTTGGCAGATGCACCTTGACCGGACGAAATCCACGAGCATTCATCGGCATTTTCTTCGCCATTAAAGGAAGAGCCGCTGATTTGATTGATCCAGCCACCTGCAGGATTCTGATCGGTAACCGTTTCCGCGTACTCATGACCCTCAACCAGCGAGAAGCCATCGAGCGCACCACTGGTTTTGTTGACGTAATTCTGGCCGCAGCTCGAACCTGCATCTGCCACATACGGCATATTGGTAAATGCAATATCGCCATACGGGGAAGAGGTATTGGTATCGCCTGTGTAGTCGTGCCATGCACAGAAGTTACCGCTGGAGGTGTTAAATCCATCCGGATGCATGCCTGTGGGGGACAGAATCACGTATTGGACGTAACGGTTGGATGCGGCTGTTGTGTTACCGAAGTGGGCAGCAGCCTTTACTGCTTCAGCTGCCAGTTGATCAGCAGTGGCGTTGAAAGGCGAAGCAACGGAATTGTCATACCAGATACCTGCAAGCGCGCCACCTGTCGGGTAGCCCACATGCGGTGCGCCGGACGGGCAGGTGGTTGCACCCTTTGCCACCAGTGGACCATCACAGTACTGGGTCATGACGCCAGACCACAGCTCATTATTCGTACCCAGACCTTTGAACATTTGCTGGAGGTAGGGAACCGCACCCAGCGAGTCGCCGCTCAGCTTCATATTACCGTTTGCATCAGTGCTGGCTGCACCCCACTGGCTGCCATATACAACCAGATACACCTTCGGCGTGCCAGATGTCACCCCGATACCATTAACGCCACCGTTAAAACTAAGCGTCTTTGTACTGTTTGTCGCTGCGGCAGAAATGCCCTTTGTAGATTGCATCAGCTGACGCCATGCCTGCATCTTACCGTGCTGCTCCAGTGTCGGCACAACCCCGTGGCGCCATGGATGTGCGTAGCGGGGTGATTCAGGATTGATTTCCGGGGCTGCGGCAAATGAAACAGAGCTCAGGCCGACCGCCGATAACATGGCCGTCAGGGTAGTGGCGTTGAGTAAACGCTTGGATGCATTGCTCACTTGGAGTATCTCCTTGTTGAATGAATGATCCTGTCAGGCATATGGGTCAGCATATGCTTGGACAGTGCGCGTCCCCGTGCTTGTTACATCAGAGTTTTTTGGGGGCGAGCGAGATCAGTTCATCACAAAGTGCGACGCAGTATGACGAGAAATGCCTTTTCGATCAGTGGCTTGTTGCAATTTCAGACGATGCTGTCGTAAAAAACATGGCCGAAACACTTTTTGACGGACAAAAGTTGTCGATCGCCATCGACTGGCGTATTCTCCGCACGGGGCTACTGTAAAGATTGGTAATGAAATGACCGGATTAGGTAGTGATGAGGATGGGTATTGTTAAGATTCACCCGGTTGGCGTACCCCAGATGAATGGATAAGACAGGGCAGAATGAGTAGTGCGGATGGGTGAAATGACTGTCGGGCGACATAAAAAAAGCCCAGTCTTGAGACTGGGCTTTCATGTGTTGGCGGAGCGGACGGGACTCGAACCCGCGACCCCCGGCGTGACAGGCCGGTATTCTAACCAACTGAACTACCGCTCCAATATGCTGATACATCAGCACATCAAATTGGTGGGCGATACTGGGATCGAACCAGTGACCCCTGCCGTGTGAAGGCAGTGCTCTACCCCTGAGCTAACCGCCCGAAATCCGAATAATTTCGTTTTCGGAGGGCGCGAATTTTAATCGCACCGTTTTCTGTTGTCAATCAATTTTTTCGAACAATCAACAGAAACTCTTGTAGGTTTGGCGGAGCGGACGGGACTCGAACCCGCGACCCCCGGCGTGACAGGCCGGTATTCTAACCAACTGAACTACCGCTCCGAACCTTGCTGTGTCTTGCGTTGCAGCGAAGAGGCGCGCATTTAAACATAGTGAAATTCGTCTGTCAAATTTTTTGCGCAAAATTTTTTTGATGAGAATACTTTTACCGATTTCAGGTGTGCTCTCATGGCGGTCGTTAGCGCTTCCTGATATAAATGCCGCCTTGTCGCCAATTCCTATAAACCTTCATACATGGCGGATAAACACACACCATGATGATTTCCCTTCCAGCATCGTCCTGGCCTTACAAAGTGCTGAATGCGGTGCTGCTGATACTGCTTGCCTGGGCACTTTCTGCGCTTTTCTGGGTTATATTCTCGCCCAGCCCGCGATTGCCGGTTGCGTCACCTGCCTCACAGGCGACAGCAACTGTCCGCGATATGGGGGCGCTTGAGCGGCTATTTTCCCGACCTCATCAGGGTGAGGGCGCGGAAGCCAGTACGCTTTCGTTTAAATTGAAGGGCGTGATTGCATCCCGTGACCCACGCGAAGCCGCTGCGATATTTGCCGGTGCCGATGGCAAGGATGTTGCCTTTAAAGTGGGACAATCGCTCATGCCCGGCGCCACGCTGATCGAGGTTGCAGCCAAGCACGTGATTGTCGATAACAACGGGCGTCGCGAAAAACTGGAGTTACAGGAGCAGCCCGCTGCGGATCTAGGGGTCAACCTCACCCCCCCTCCCAATGTCATTACGCCCGAGGCGGTGCCTGCTTCAGCGCCTGCTGTGCAAGGGCCGATGCCGGGGCCGATGAGAATGCATCCGCGCCCCGTAAGTGATGAGGCGAGCATAGGGGTACGGCGAAACGACTTATTGCAGACACTCCAAATGAATGCGGCCACCGCTTCGCAGGCTGGTGTCGAGGTCAACGATCAGGGCGTGCGCGTATCGGGCCCGCAGCATCAGGCGTTTATGCGCCTACTGCAACTCAGCCCGGATGACGTGCTTCAGGCCGTTAATCAGCAGCCGCTCAGACAAATTCAAGATGTATCGCAACTCTATAACGCTTTCTCGGGAAGCGCGCCGGTCAAACTAACCGTATTGCGGAACGGTTCGCCTACTACGCTCACTTATCGGATCAAGCCCTGACATGAAAACAATAAACAAGCTCCTGCTGACGCTGTTGCTGTCGTGTAGCGTGACGTTTGCCGCTGACGATGCCAGCAAGGTCACGCTGAATTTCGTGGACACGCCGCTCGAATCAGTTGCCAAGGCCATTAGCCTCATTACAGGCAAGAATTTTGTACTCGACCAGCGAGCCAAGGGCAATCTCAATGTGATTTCCAGCAGTCCGGTAGATAAAAAGGATGCCTATCCTATTTTTCTGGCTGCGTTGCGCCAATTGAATTTTACCGTGGTAGAAATGCCGAACGGCGTCGCCAAGATCATTCCCGAAGATCAAGCCAAGACGCATTACAGCCCTACCTACAAACGTAAAGATAAGGTTGCTGCAAGTGGTGACCGTATCATTACCCAGATCTATCCGCTCAAGCATGAATCCGCCGTGCAGATGCTGGCAATTTTGCGTCCGCTGGTGACGGTCAATAATCAGATTGCTGCCTACACGGGCTCGAACTCGCTGGTGATTACGGACTATGCCGATAACGTCAAACGTATTTCCGACATCATCGGCACCATAGATCAGCCCTCGGATGCCGAGATTGTATCTATCCCGCTGCACCATGCGGCAGCTGCCGATGTGGCGCAGACCATTGCCCGTTTGATGCCTGAAGTCACCACACCTGCCGTGCAGAGTCAGTCGGTCATTGGTCAGGAAGGCGTCCGTCGCTCATCCATTATTCCCGATGTACGAGCCAATACACTCTTGGTGCGTTCCGAAGCACCCTCGCATTTACGCCAGATTAAAAATGTAGTGGGTGATCTGGATCGGCCCGGTGCGGCTACGGGTTCCATTCATATCGTCTACCTGAAAAATGCCAATGCTTCGCGGCTGGTCGGTGTACTGAAAGGTGTGCTGACAGGGCAGGATAGCGGCAGTCAGGGAACCGGTAGCACGCAAGGTAATACTCCCCAGACCATGCAGCAACAGCCTAACCAGCTTGCAAATCAGTCGGGTACGGGTGGCAGCGCATTGCAGGGCATGAATGCGATCAGCCGCTCAGATTTGAATGCGACGAACAGCACTGGCGGTCAGATCATGCCGGGGGTGTGGGTATCTGCCGATGTCGCGACTAATTCACTGCTGATCAATGCGCCAGACTCTATGTATCATCCGATCAAGGAAGTGATCGACAAGCTGGATATGCGTCGCGCACAGGTCTTTGTCGAGGCGATGGTTGCCGAGGTGTCGGTCAGCAAAAGCGGTCAGTTTGGCGTGCAATGGATGATCGGCGCGGGCAATGACAAGGTGACAGCCATTGGCGGTAGCTCGCTGGGTGGCGCCGTTTCAGGTGGTACAGATATCCAGACAACTGCATACAACCTGCAGCAGGTCGCACAGGGCAAGACACCAAGCGGGACGATTCTGCCGTCGGGTGGAACAATCGGCATCATTAATGGCGCGCTCAAGGGCGGCAAAGTCGCTAATCTAGGGATACTGGCGACAGCAATAGAGTCCAACGGCGGCGGTACTGTGCTGTCCATGCCTAATCTGGTGACAGTGGATAATGAAGCAGCCAGCATTCTCGTGGGGCAGAATGTACCGTTTGTAACGGGCTCGCAGCAGCAGTCTTCAACCACGGCTGTGCCATTCCAGACCATCAATCGTGAAGACATCGGTATCAGCCTCGAAGTCAAGCCGCAGATTTCCGATGGCGGTGCAATCACGCTGGACGTGAAGCAGAAGGTTCAAGCCATTGATACCAAGAGCAGCCAGCTGACAGGCGGAACGGGCTTGGTCACCAACAAGCGTTCACTGGATACCCGGGTCATTGTCGATGATGGCGATATCGTTGTGCTGGGCGGTTTGCTGTCCAACAATAGCTCCAATAGCATCAGCAAGATTCCATTGCTGGGCGATATTCCGATTCTGGGAAATCTGTTCCGCTACGAAGGTCGTCAGAACGACCGAACCAACCTCATGATTTTCCTGCGCCCGGTTGTCATTCGCGATGGTGAAAGCGCGAAGGCGCTGGCTCAGGGTCGTTACCTGCTGCTCAAGGATACGCAGGATACGAACGCGCCGCAGTCACGTGCATTGTTGCCGGATCTCCCTCAGCCGGGGTTGCCCTTGTTCGATTTGCGTCAGTCCAAAGAGGCTGCAGCGTCAGGTGCCCCTAAACCATGAGTTATGCACGCGTTTGTAATTACGGATTTTCGCGTCAGCGCGGTGTGGTCGATCTGGGCGAGCAGGATGGTTCGGTTGACGTCCTGATGCGCGAAGGGGCAGATCTGCTGGGTTTGATGGAACTGCGCCGCATGGTTGCCAAACCTGTGAATGTGCAGCAGGTGAAGCGGGAAGAATTCGACCAGCGCCTTGCCCAGCTCTTTGCGCGCAGCGACAGTCAGTCGGCCGAAGTGGCGGAAGATCTGGCGCAGGATCTCGATCTCAACCGCCTGGCACAGGATTTACCCGGCATCGAAGATTTGCTGGAAGCCGAAGACGATGCGCCTATCATTCGTCTGATCAATGCCTTGCTGACCGAGGCACTGCGCGAGGGCGCATCCGATATTCATATCGAACCATTCGAGACGCGATCGGTGGTGCGTTTCCGCGTTGATGGCAAGCTCAAGGATGTGATCGAACCCAAGCGGGCACTTCACTCTGCCGTGGTTTCGCGTGTCAAGGTGATGGCCAGCCTGGATATCTCGGAAAAGCGATTGCCTCAGGATGGCCGTATTACTTTGCGTATTGCCGGCCGACCGGTGGATGTGCGCGTATCTACGCTGCCGACAGGGCATGGCGAGCGGGCTGTGCTGCGTTTGCTGGATAAGAGTGCTGGCCGTCTCAATATGGCCAAACTCGGACTGGCACCGCAAGCACTGGAAGGCATGCAGTCGCTGATTGCGCAGCCGCATGGGATTGTGCTGGTGACCGGTCCGACCGGCTCAGGCAAAACCACCACCCTGTACGCAGCCCTGGCCTCTCTGGACGCCACTGCCAATAACATCATGACCGTGGAAGACCCGATCGAGTACGATCTGGATGGGGTGGGACAGACGCAGGTCAATGCCCGGATTGATATGTCATTCGCCCGAGCCCTGCGTTCGATTTTGCGTCAGGATCCCGACATCATCATGATCGGCGAAATCCGGGACGTGGAAACTGCGCAGATCGCTGTTCAGGCCTCATTGACAGGGCACCTGGTGCTGGCAACCCTGCATACCAATGATGCGCCCAGTGCCATTACCCGTCTTGTCGATATGGGTGTGGAGCCATTTCTGCTGGCCAGCTCACTGATTGGTGTCCTTGCGCAGCGCTTGTTCCGTACGTTGTGCGTATCTTGTCGTCAGCCTTATGAAGCGGATCACGCCGAGTGCGAACAACTTGGCATTTCGTCGCCTTTTACCCTGTATCGCGCAGTCGGATGTGCACATTGCAACTACACTGGATTTAAGGGACGGTCGGGTGTGCATGAGTTGCTGATCGTAGATGATGAAGTCCGCCGTATGATTCATGACGGTACGGCTGAAGCGCATGTACGTGATCATGCGACCAGGGTCGGCATGAAAAGCCTGCGTCAGGATGGAATCGAGCGGGTACTGGCTGGACAGACTACCTGGGACGAGGTGATTCGGGTCACTCGCGAGGGTTAACGCAATCGGAGGGGCTCGCCATGTTCGGTTTCGGCAAAAAAGAACCGTATGATTCGGTCAACTGCAAAGCGAGCAAAAGCGAAAAGCGTGCAGGACGAGCCCTGATCGTACGCGATTTTGATATCACCGAAGTGGTCAGAAAAGCCGATCAGAGCGAACATTGCTACCGGATCGTGCTGGGTGATATCTATCAGAAGCCGGGTACGCTGCTGGCTGAAAACAATAAGGAAGAGCAGGGCTACCACGCGCGCTGGGATAAGCTGACCGGCTCGATTGGTGTCAGTCTGTTTCAAGGGTATATGCGGCAGACACTGGTGTTTTCCACCAAGGAACCACAGCTGCTGACGGCAGAAATGGGGATTACGCTTGAAGTTGCCGGGCCATCCGAGCCAACTACGACGTAAACCCGGCACGTATCAATCTGAAAAGGGAGCAAAGTTGCTCCCTTTTGCTTTACGCGACGGATTGATCTGGCATAAAGGATTAAGCGGCGCGTCCCAGAATGGCTCCTTCCATTGCCGTAACAAAGAATTCGTCGATGGGCACAGGTTTGCCGAAATGCCAGCCCTGACCAAATTCAATGCCAATATTGCGCAAACGCTGCATCACCTCGGCATTTTCGACATACTCGGCAATGCTTCCAACGCCCATTGCCTTGGCAACCTGGAAGATCGATCTCACCATGGCATCGTCGATTGGACTATCCAGAATGTTCTTGATGAAAGAGCCATCAATTTTGATAAAGTCGACGGGCAGATGTTTCAGGTAGCTGAAGGAAGATAATCCCACGCCAAAGTCATCCAGTGCGGTGCGCGCACCCAGTTCACGCAAGGTGCCGACAAATTCGGCTGCACGCTCGAGATGCGATATGGCAGCTGTTTCGGTGATTTCAAAACAGAGTTTTTCTCGGGGAATGCCCGGCTGGCTGATCAGTCGTGTGAAGGCATTCCGGAAATCCGGCTCGCCAATGGATGCCCCCGAAATATTAATGCTGCAGTGTTCGATCAGTGGCCACAGCACCGGCCAGCGATTGAGCCATCCCAGCGTTTCACCGACCACCCACAAATCCAGCGCAGGCATAATGCCAAAGCGCTCAGCTGGCGGAATAAAGTCACCGGGCGGCATCATGGTGCCTTTTTCATCGAACATCCGCACCAGTATTTCGAAACTCAGCGTGCCATGCCCCTGTTGAATCGGGGAAATGATCTGGCAGTACAGCTTCAGGCGATTGTCGGCCAATGCCTGACGTATTTGCGGTACCCAGGCCAGCATGGCGCGGTGTCGCATGAGATCTTCATTATCATCGGTATAAACAACCAAACGATGGGTACCGCCCTGTTTGGCAAGCAAGCAGGCCGTATCTGCTGCGGCAATCGGGTGCGCCTGTTGTCGCTGGCCTTCCAGCATGACCAAGCCCGCACTAGCTTCGAGGCTGATCGGTTTACCTTCCCAGTGAAAACGGAAGTGTTCGATCGCATCGCAGTAGCGTTCGGCAATTGCAATGGCCTCCTGAGTATCGATCTGACGAATCAGAATACCGAACTCATCGCCGCCCATCCGCGCAAGGCTATCTTGCGGGCGGGTTTGGATTTTAAGGTGGCGAGCCAGTGCCGTAATCAGTAAATCGCCCGCCCGATGCCCGAATGTATCATTCACGATGCGAAATTTGTCGAGGTCGATCAGGCAAAATGCGTCTTGCACATCAGACTTGTCGGGTCGTTCCGGCATCTCGCCTAGCTGTCGCTCCAGTTCAGCGCGGTTGATCAGTTTGGTGAGATGATCATGGGATGCATCCCAGAGTAAATCGTGTGTGAGCAGACGCTGCGCATAGATCGCGCTTCCGGCCAGCAGAGCAATGCCGCCAGCCATCAGTAATTCGGCGATTTCCCAGATCACATGATCTGGGGCGAGTGTTGCATGACCCATATTTATCATGATCACACTCAATACGGTACTCCCCTGAATCAGGAGCGATTCGTACAGTCGGGACGGCGAACAATGCAGTGCAGTCCATAGCAGCGGGAACAGCGCGAGCAAGGGCAGTCCGCCTATCACCACCGGGTTTATCCAGGCCAGTACAACAATTAGCAAGCTACTACCCGCATTCACGGCAATCATGTGCCATGCGCCGATATCCCCGCCCTGAGTCAAATGCGAAATGTGGGATTCCTGTTTGGGGGACGGGCTCAGATAGCTGTCGGAGCGGATCAGTGCGCTCAAGATAGCGGGTGTGCAAATGATAATGCCTGCCCACTGAACCACGATAGCCAGTGCAAATTGCCGGACATCGCCAGTGCTCAGGCAGGTACCTTGCAGGGCTGCGAATATAGCTGCGACTGCACCCAGTAAAAGTACGTCCTGGCGATGCCGCAAGAAAGGGTCAAAGTCTCTGCGCTCCTTCAGCCAAGGCAAGATCGATGCGCATACCAGCACAAGCGCCGGCTCGAACAAAGAGTGCGTCATACTCGGAAACCACTCTGGGAACCAGGGAGGCAACAACTTCATGAAAAAGACCGGCAAAAGAACGTGGGGACCGTAAAGGAAACCGGTGGCGATAATAATTGCGCCACTGATCCATCTGATCATGCCTAATCCTGAGGGGACGAGGTAAGACTCGAGGAGGGTAGCGCCTAGCCAGAATGCCGCAATCACAGCTGATTTGAGCAAGTCTGCTCGAATCTGCTCGGGCTGAATTCGACGAGAGTGGAGTCCTGTACGGGCGTTCATGATGATGCGACCTTTGCGTCCAGCCATATTTGAATGACTGTGATTCCCGATTTCCTGCCTTTATTATTGGCGTTTGGAAGCACCTTCGGTTGCTGTCCCGCCAAGCGGACAGTCCCACTCGCGTAGTAATATGGCGAGATGCCGCTACTGCATGGAGATTCAAAGATGACATCGAGCTACCGTGTGCTGATGGTCTGTACGGGTAATATTTGCCGCTCACCCACCGCGGAGGCGGTGTTCAGGGCAAAGGTCGATCAGCAGAAGTCGATTCATAAGATCGAAGTCGACTCCTGTGGTGTAAGCGACTATCACGTCGGCGAGGCACCGGACAAACGGTCACAAGTGCATGCACGGCGGCGCGGGTATGAGTTAAGTGCTTTGCGTGCCCGTCAGCTCAGACTTCAGGATTTCCATCATTTCGATCTCATACTGGCAATGGATCGCGGACATTACGACGAGCTTGTGCGCCAGACACCTGCGGGTTGCCGCGCCAGCATTGCAATGTTTACGGATGCGCTTCCAATGCAGCAAGGGCAGGATGTCCCCGATCCGTATTATGGCGGAGAGGCGGGCTTCGAGGCGGTGCTGGACTTATGCGAATCTGCTGCAGGTGCGTGGCTTGAACGGATACATGCCAACCTGGCGCATGCCTGATAAACGCTGGCCGAATCTATGTAGGACAGGCTGATTAGAACAGGCTGATTAGAACAGGCTGATTAGAACAGGCTGAGCTGCATAGCTGCATGTTGTTCGCTGAAGCGAATCCCGACGCCTAATAGTCGAACAGGTAGATGACTGCGTTGGTGCGCCTCCGACAGAAGACGCACGCAGTCCTCGCGCGTGAGGGTGGTGGCGGTGCATTCTGCTGTGGTGCGGGAAAAATCCGAAAAACGCAATTTAATGAATACTTTTGCTAGCGGTGGCGCATCGTCCAGTTTGTCGTACCGGATGCGCAGGTCAGCCAGTAATTCATCAAGTGCTTGAGTGCAGGCATCGAGCGTGCGCAAGTCATCGACATAGGTGTTTTCGACCGAAAGTGAGCGTCTGGGTTGATCATTGCTCACGGGGCGATGATCGATGCCCCGGCACATTTCCCACATCCGTTCGCCCATCTTGCCGAATTCATGCGCCAATCGCGGGAGTGCCCATTGGCGCAGATCGCCACAGGTCTGGATACCCAGTTGATTGAGTTTGCCCGCAGTTACCTTGCCTACTCCCCACAGTTTGGCGACAGGTAGGGCAGCGACAAAGCCGTCAACATCTTCAGGCACCACCAAAAATTGTCCGTTTGGCTTATTCCAGTCACTGGCGACCTTGGCGACAAACTTGTTGGGTGCGATGCCTGCTGATGCGGTAATGCCAACTTCAGCTTCAATCCGGGCACGGATTGCCTGCGCCATGCGCGTGGCGCTCCCTTGGCAGTGCTCCACACCCGTTACATCCAGATAGGCTTCATCAAGAGAAAGTGGCTCGATCAGATCGGTAAACTCTCGAAAAATGCGGTGTACAGCACGCGAGGCTTCGCGATAGCGGGTGAAGTCTGGTTTTAGCAAGACCAAATCAGGGCAGCGGCGAAGTGCTTCACTGCTGGCCATGGCAGATCTCACCCCGAATTTGCGCGCTTCATAATTGCTGGTGGAAATGACGCCACGCTGCTCCGGTCTGCCACCAACGGCAACCGGACGACCGCGCAAGGACGGGTTGTCCCGCATTTCTACGGATGCATAAAAACAATCGCAATCGATATGGATGATTTTGCGCACAAGGGAAGACGTGTTCTGATATTTGGTGAACGATCGTATTCTAATGTGTCTATGCAAAAATAACAAAGCCCGCGCGTGGCGGGCTTCAATTGGAAGAGGTTACCCGAATCAATGCGAGTGCTTTGCGGCCTCAATCTCGTGACGATGCGCTTCCACATCGTGGCGGATCTGCTTCTTCACCCAGAAGTAAATATAGGTACCGATAACCAGCACCACCCCGATCGTAATCAGGCTCAGAATACCGATATCGGTCGTAAACAGATCGCTCAGCGCAACATTCATGATCGTCTCCAAGTGCATGTTTGATAAGGTCATTGAACGCCTTTAACGCCACAATCGCCTTGATATGGATCAAACCCCGTCTGGCAGTAGGGTGTTTGCCGGATGGTCAGCGCACCTGACTTTGATGTAAGGCAAATTTCCGTGAACGCGGTACAATTCGCGCATGTCTACCCTGTCCGTTTTCAAGGAAGCGCTTCCTGCGGTTCCCGATCTCATTGCCCTCAGTGCTGCCTGGCCTGAGGCCTTTCCATTTGCGCTGCAATCGTCTGGTCTGGAAGGCTGGGATATGCTCTTTGCGCTGCCCGAATCCATACGTTGCTACGCAGCCGATGAAGGCAGAGCGCTGATGCAGGATCTGGCCGCCATTGCGGTTCAGCCTGTGCGCGTGGATGCGGATCTGCCGTTTCATGGCGGCTGGTTCTGCTATCTGGGCTACGAGGTGCTGCATGCGCTAGAGCCAACCGTTGCTGATCGTGACGGTCAGACATTTCCTCTGGGGATGCTGGCGCGCGTGCCAGCTGCCATTGTGGTCAACCGGCAGACCAGTACGGCCTGGCTGGTGGCAGAAACCGAAGCTCAGCTGGCTAAATTGCATCGTCTGATTGCTGCCGCCACCGCATTTGATCGCCAGCCAGTTAGCATCCGGCACCTGAACGAAGATGAGCCACAATGCTTTCTCGATGGCGTATTGCGCAGCAAAGCTTATGTGCGCGATGGCGATGTGTTTCAGGTGAATCTGTCGCGCGGCTGGGATGCCACGCTGGCGGATGACGTCGGCCCGCATGATCTGTTTGCCCGCCTGCGTGAAGCCAATCCGGCGCCGTTCTCCGCACTGGTTCGGCTGGATGCGCAGCATGCGATTGTGAGTTCATCGCCCGAGCGACTGGTGCGCGTGGATGACACTGGCCGTGTAGAGACCCGTCCGATTGCAGGCACCCACCCGCGCTCACCTGATCCGGTCGAAGACGAAGCCCAGAAAGCTCGCCTGATCGCGTCTACCAAAGAACGCGCCGAGCACATCATGCTGATCGACCTCGAACGCAACGATCTGGGCCGGATTGCGGTGCCGGGTACGGTAAAGGTCGACGCTCTGATGGATGTCACCAGCTATACCTATGTGCACCATATCGAATCGACCGTGTCATGCACCATTCGTGCCGGGCAGACGGTGGCCGATCTGGTACGCGCGCTGTTTCCTGGCGGCACCATCACGGGTTGCCCCAAGGTGCGCTGCATGCAGATTATCCGCGAGCTGGAAGACAGGCCACGTGGTGCCTACACTGGCAGCCTCGGCTATATCAACCGCGATGGCTCGCTGGACCTGAATATTCTGATACGTACCTTTATGCAAACCGGTAGTCAGCTCTACTTCCGGGCGGGCGCCGGCATTGTGGCCGATTCCGATCCGGATCGTGAATTGAATGAAACCCGCGCCAAAGCACGTGGCTTGTTACGCGCCATCGGGCAGGGCGGCTGATGATGCTGATCAACGGATTGCCGGCTGAATCCCTGTCTGCACGGGATCGCGGGCTGGCCTTTGGTGATGGTGTATTCCGTACCATGCGTTGCGAAGGCAGCGCGGTGCAGTTTCTCGCCCGCCACCTGCGGCGATTGCGTCACGATGCGGCTCGGCTGGGCATTGCGTGTCCAGATGATGCGGTCTGGATGCGCGAGATCGCGCAGCTTGCCAAGGGTGACTGCACGATCAAACTAACGCTCACCCGTGGGGTATCCGCACGCGGTTATGCAGTAGATGCGGCGGCCACGCCGACCCGCATCGTCGCCACTTCACCGCTTCCGGACTACAGCCATGCACGTCAAGGTGTCAGCGTACGGCGATGCGACTGGCCGCTATCTATTCAGCCGGGTCTGGCAGGCATCAAGCATCTGAATCGACTGGATCAGGTGATGGCGCGCCGCGAGTGGCAGAACCCGGCGATATTTGATGGCCTGATGCTGAATGCACGTGGAGAAGTGGTCGAGGGCGTGATCTCGAACCTGTTCATCGTACGCGACGACGCAATCTATACCCATCCGCTGCAAGATTGCGGGGTGTCTGGTGTGAGTCGCGAAGTGATGCTGGATATTCTGGCGGCATCGGGCATTCGAGTAATAGAGCAAGCATTTGATTGGTCAAGTCTGATCGACTCGGAGTGTGTATTTTTGTGCAACAGTCTCGCTGGTCCGGTTCCGGTAATTGCCTGTGATGCGTTACGCTGGCAGACCGATACGCGGATGTCACAATGGCAGCAGCAATGGCAGCAATACGCAGGCAAGGAGTCGGTTCAGTGTTTGGCATGATGATTCGGATAGCGGCGGCATGGTTGATATGCACTTCGGTGCCCGCAGTGACCAAGGCACCTGAACCCAAGGAGATGCCCGTCACCTTGCCGGACAAGTACACCCCCATCATGATCGAGCATTTACAGCCGTTCGAGCGAGCGCGCTGTGAAAAGATGATCAATGAACTGAAGCTCATGGAAACGCGCAAGCGGATGGGCGTACGTGCGTGGGAGCTGGACAAAATGCAAGCTCGCGCCAAGGCAATCGAGACCAATTACGATCGCTACTGCCTGAAGTGGAAGCCGGAAGGCTAAGGTGTCCGTATCCCCGATTTCATTTCATTTTGCGGAGTAGCACAGATGAGTTTCCCGACCAGCGACCTGATGGACGCCTTTCCAGACGCCCCTTCTTGCGACCTGCAGTTTCGCCCGTTCGGCCAGAAGAGGGCGTTCGGCGGCAAAATCCGTACCGCGCGCATACTGGGCGACAATGCCCTTGTTAAGCAGATACTGGCCACGCCCGGCGACGGGTGCGTGCTGGTGGTGGATGGAGGAGGCTCGCTGCACAGCGCGCTGATGGGCGACATGATTGGTGCCAGCGCCGTTAAGAATGGCTGGGTCGGCGTCATTATCAATGGTGCAGTACGTGATGCGGTGGCGCTCGATCAGCTTGATCTGGGTGTGAAAGCGCTGGGCACCAATCCCCGCAAGAGCGACAAACGCGGGGATGGTGCAGCGGATGTGGCGGTGCACTTTGGTGGTGTGACGTTTACACCGGGGCACTACGTGTATTCGGATGAGGATGGCATCGTGGTGCTGGAACAGGCCTATTCGCCATCCTGATGTCCGTTGTCAGGCAGAGGATCGGAAGCGACCCCGTCAACGGGTCGCTTTTTTTCTGCCGGACGAATGCCCCGGGCGGTGAGCGCCTCCCGCAGGAGACATTCGATCTGCGCATTGACACTGCGAAACTCGGCAGCCGCCAGCCGCTCCAGGGTGTCCCATAGAGCGGGGTCAATACGCAGCGGATAGGCCTTTTTTCCCGGACTGGCCATCAGACTGGGTTAACCGTACAGTGTGCCGCTATTGATGACTGGCGTCGCTTCGCGTTCGCCCACCAATACCACCAGCAAGTTGGACACCATGGCTGCACGGCGTTCGGGATCAAGGTCGACCACGCCTTTTTCCTCCAGTGCCTTGAGTGCTGATTCCACCATTTCAACCGCACCCTGAACAATCTTTCGACGGGCAGACAGCACTGCTTCTGCTTGCTGCCGGCGCAACATTGCACCGGCAATTTCCGGCGCATAGGCGAGGTGTGTCAGTCGTGCGTCATCGATCACAATACCCGCCTCTTCCATGGCAGAGGCCAGTTCGCGCTGCAATGCATCCATGATTTGCTTGCCACCGCTACGCAAAGTAATTTCGCCGGCGTGATGACCTTCCTCCATATCGTCATAGGCATAGCTGCTCGCCAGATGGCGTACGGCGCTTTCGCTTTGTACACGCACAAACTGTTCGTAGTTTTCCACGTTGAAGCTGGCGCGTGCGGTATCGGATACACGCCAGACGATTGCTGCCGCGATTTCGATCGGATTGCCGCGCTTGTCATTTACCTTCAGGCGCTCGGAAATGAAATTGTTGGCACGCAGAGAAATACGCTGTTTGTTGAGAAACGGATTGGCCCAGCGCAGACCTGCATTGCGATCAGTACCGCGATACTGGCCGAACAGCGTAAGCACTGCAGCCTGATTCGGATTCACCATGTACAAACCCGAGAACATCACGATTGCCCCGACGATCAGAAAAATGATCACCAAGGCGACTGCCGCACTCTTCATGGCAGCACCTGCAATGGGGCAGAGCAATAGCAGCACCGTACCCAATCCGATCATCGCATAGCCATTCTGGCTGTTGTAGTCATGCTCCTGAATACCGTGATTCATGTTGCCTCCTTGGTTGATATAAAAGTGATATCACTTTTGTATCACTCTACGCGTTTTTCGGCATTTGTCAAACACTGGCGAGCAAAGTAGGTAAAACAATTGCAAGTAAACATACTTGCGAGTATTCTAAATGCAAGAACATTGAATGCAGGGTGGAGGACGTACACATGAAGAAAACGCTGATTGCACTTGCCTGCCTGGGCGCATTAAGTGGATGTGCCATCGTGATCAATCCGAATGGCGATATAGAGACGCAAACCGTGCTGGGTAACACCGTTGCAGGGAATGGTGATGTGCGCTCGGAAAACCGTACGTTTGCCGGTGCACCCCGGCTGATCGTGGATGGCTCGATTCAAGTGGACGAGCAAATCGGCAACGAGCCTTCGATCCAGATCGAGACCGACAGTAATCTGCTCCCCAAGGTGATCACTGAATCCAATGGTGACACACTGCATGTCTACCTGCCGGGCAGCTATCGTGCCAGTCATGGTGTGAAAGTGCGTGTCGTGACGCCAGCAGCAACAGCTGCGCGCCTGAATGGCTCGGGCAAGATTACTGTAAACGGCATTGATTCAAACTACTTTGATACCAATGTCGCCGGCTCGGGAGATATCCGGCTACAGGGACGCGTAGGCCGTCTGGAGGCAAGAGTGGCCGGTTCCGGAACCGTAGACGCAGCTGCGTTAGTGTCTGCTGAAGGGAACGCTGCCATTGCAGGTTCCGGCGTAGTTGATTTCGGGCGGGTGCAGGGCGCGACGCTGAAAGCACATATCAATGGCTCGGGTCGAATCCGGGGGAATGGTCAGGTGGCTAGCTTGACTGCCATGATCAACGGATCTGGCAAGATTGATCTCGGTGCGCTGGTCGCAGATCACGCAGACATCGAAGTGAATGGTTCCGGTGACGTTTACGCCTCGGTGACCAATGCCATTTCTGCAGGGATGTACGGTTCCGGCTCAATCAATATCTATGGCAAGCCTGCTGAACGAAATGTTCGCGGCCGCAATGTGCACTTCAATGGCTGACCTTCAATCTGCTTCGCTGTGAATTTCTGGTTCGCATGATAGAATTCTCCCCTTGGCCCCGCTGCACAGCGGGGCATTTTTTAGCCTTGTGCGATGTGGCCCTGCCAGCGGCATCGCCGGAGAATCATCATGACGATCAAAGCCCCCGAACTGCTCCTGCCTGCAGGTGACCTCGAGCGCATGCGCGCTGCCTACGATTTTGGTGCCGATGCCGTATATGCCGGTCAGCCGCGCTACTCGCTGCGTGCCCGCAATAATGACTTCAAGCTGGAAAACCTGAAGACCGGTATCGAAGAAGCGCATGCCCGTGGCAAAAAGCTGTTTGTGGCCTCCAATATCCTGCCGCACAACGCCAAGGTGAAAACCTATCTGGCGGATATGGAGCCAGTGATCGCCATGAAACCGGATGCACTGATCATGGCCGATCCGGGTCTGATTATGATGGTGCGTGAAAAGTGGCCGGAACAGGTCATCCACCTGAGCGTGCAGGCCAACACCGTGAACTATGCCGGTGTGAAGTTCTGGAAATCGCTGGGTCTGGAGCGCGTCATTCTGTCGCGCGAACTGAGCATCGACGAAATCGAAGAAATCCGCCAGCAATGCCCGGATATGGAGCTGGAAGTATTCGTACACGGCGCGCTGTGCATTGCCTATTCGGGCCGCTGCCTGTTGTCTGGCTATTTCAATCACCGCGATCCGAATCAGGGCACCTGCACCAACGCCTGCCGCTGGGATTACAAAGTGCACGATGCCTTTGAAGACGAAGCCGGTCAGTCGCAGGTCATCCAGTTCGATTTCAAGAAGGCGATGAGCGAAGCCGAAAATAGCTTTGCCAGCGCCGGGGATACGCCGCGTCATCCGCTGGCCGACAAGCCTTACCTGATCGAAGAAGCCAATCGTCCGGGCGAACTGATGGAAATCAGTGAAGACGAACACGGCACCTACATCATGAATTCCAAGGACCTGCGTGCGCTGGAGCATATCGAGCGTCTGGTGAAGATAGGTGTGGATTCGCTGAAAATCGAGGGCCGGACCAAGTCCAAGTACTACGTGGCGCGTACCGCGCAAACCTATCGTCAGGCGATTGACGATGCTGTCGCCGGTCGTCCGTTCAATCCGGCGCTGCTGGCCGATCTGGATGGTCTGGCCAATCGCGGCTACACCGATGGTTTCTATCAGCGCCATCACAGCCACGAAACCCAGAATTATCTCAGCGGGCATTCCAAGTCCAAGCAGAGCCAGTATGTCGGCGATGTGCTGAGCCAGTCGGGCGATTTCGCGGTGATCGAGGTGAAGAACAAGTTCGCTGTGGGCGACAAGCTGGAAGTGATTCACCCGTCCGGCAACCGTATGGTGGACGTTGCAAGCATGCAAAACCTGGATGGCAATACCATCGAAGTGGCGCCGGGAGTCGGGCATACTGTGCGTATTCCGCTGCCATCCGGCCTTGAAGGCGCGATGGTGACGCGTTTACTCTAATCGTTCCATTCCAAGCGAGATCCTGATCGCGTGAACACACCCGCTGAACCGCTGGCCATGGTGTTCGGGCAGCCCGTCAACGAGCTGCCCCAGGATCTCTACATCCCGCCTGATGCACTGCGCGTGCTCCTCGATCGCTTCGAGGGGCCGCTCGATCTCTTGCTCTACCTCATCCGCAAGCAGAATCTGGATATTCTCGACATCCCCATGGCTGCCGTCACTGCGCAGTACATGCACTATGTCGATATGATGCAATCTGCGCAGTTCGAGCTGGCGGCGGAATACCTGCTGATGGCTGCGATGCTGATCGAGATCAAATCGCGCATGCTACTGCCGCGTCCGGAAGTCGAAGCCGAAGATGTGGACGACCCGCGCGCCGAACTGGTCCGCCGCCTGCTGGAATACGAGCAGATGAAGCTCGCCGCATTCGAGCTGGATCAGCTGCCGGTTGCCGGGCGCGATTTCAGCTGGGCCGAAGTGCTATTCGACCGCGAACTGGTGGTGAAGCTGCCGGAAGTCTCCCCGGTTGATTTGAAGCAGGCGTGGATGAGCATGCTGGCGCGCGCCAAACATCATAAATCCCACACAGTGCGACCCGACGAGCTGTCGGTACGCGAGCAGATGGGTGATATCCTGCGCCAGCTCAAGTCCGGTGCCTATATCGAATTCACCCAGCTATTCGATGTCACACGCGGCGTGCCGCTGCTGGTGGTCAGTTTTATTGCAGTGCTGGAACTGACCAAGGAACGGCTGGTGGACGTCAGCCAGATCGAGCCCTATGCACCTATATACGTCAAACTGGCGGGTAGCGATGCTGTACTCGCCGATTCATCTGCAGCCATTGAAACCGGAATAGACGCATGAAGCCCGCCATTCATGATGCACAGCACGTCAAAATGGTGCTGGAGACCGCCCTGCTGGTCGCAAATGAGACGCTGACCTTAAATGACATGAAGAAGCTGTTCGCCGAAGAGCTGAATGCGGACATCCTCAATCCGCTGCTGGAAGAAATTCAACTTGCCTGGCGGGGCAGGGGCATCGAGCTCATCAAGCTGGCGGGGGGCTGGCGCTTCCGTGCGCGGCTGGAAATGCAGCCCTATCTGGATCGCATGAGTCCGGAAAAGCCGCCTCGCTACTCGCGGGCAGTGATGGAAACGCTGGCGATCATCGCCTACAAAGGCCCGCTGACGCGTGGCGAAATCGAAGAGATTCGTGGTGTCGCCGTGTCGACCCAGATCGTGAAAACATTGGAAGAGCGTGGCTGGATTGAAGTGGTCGGCTATCGCGAAACGCCCGGCCGTCCCGGTTTGTATAATGTCACCCGCAAATTTCTCGACGATCTGGGCCTGAAATCGCGAACCGAACTGCCGCCACTCGCCGAGCTGGGCAATCTGGTGGCGCCAGAAATTGCCAAGGAAGATATGGCAATGTCGTAAAAATGTGACGGAAGGTTGCCCGAATTTTCATCGCATTTACCTGTCATTTTTGACAGTCGCCCGGTTGCAATCCGGGCTTTTTTGCGTCGCGATGTTGCCTTTGAAGCAATTCGCTGTCGCAAAATCAACAAATGTCAGGGTGTATACAAGTAAATGATTTATTGGTCATTTACTTGAGTATCCCTGTTTTGTGCGGTGCACAAAAAAGAGGTTGACAGACGTTTTTTTGCACATTCATAATGTAGTCATGTTGCGGCGCAATATTGGTGGCCGCGCAGTAGCGCTCGATACCATCCGCTTCCGTAAACTGGAGAAAAAAATGTTCAACACCCAAGATTTCGCTGGCCTGAGCCAAGCACAACTCGAAAAATCCATCCGTCTGTCCAACATCGCGCTGAGCGGCGTCGAGCGTCTGGTCAGCCTGCAGATCGATCTGGCCCGCCAGCTGCTGGAAGAAAACACCAGCAACGTGCGCCAACTGAGCGAAGTGAAGGACCTGCAAGGTCTGGTCGCGCTGCAACAGCAACTGTCGCAGCCGTCCGTTGACAAGGCGCTATCCATCGCCCGTCACGTGTACGAAGCCGCCAGCAGCACTCAAACCGAACTGAGCCAGCTCGTTGAAGAAAACGTGGTTGAGTTCAACAAGGGTCTGGTGTCCGCACTGGATCGCGCAGTGAAGTCCGCTCCGGCCGGTTCCGAAGTAGTTGTGTCCACCCTGAAGAACGCGGTGACCACTGCCGCATCCGCATACGACACCGCTGTGAAGACTGTGAAGAAGGTCACCACTGACTTCGCAGAAGCCAGCGTTGCTGCTGCCGAAACCTCGGCCAAGGCTGCGACCACCCGCGCCAAGAAGGCTGCTGCTCCGGCTGCTGCTGCCTAATTCTAGGCATCTGAATTAAAAAGCCATCTGCTTCGGCAGGTGGCTTTTTGCGTTTATAGGCATCGTACAAATGCATGGTGCACTCACAGCTTGCTACGATTATCATGATGTCTGGCGACAGCATGGAAGGAATGGAATTGAGACCTTCTGACGTACTTGATTCAAATAGAGAAGCGATTCGGCATGTAGTGGCAACCCACCATGCAAGCAATGCACGGATATTTGGTTCGGTCCTCCATGGGTGCGATCACGATGACAGTGATCTCGATATTCTGATTGACCCTACGCCTGACACTTCCCTGATGGATGTAGCGGCAATTCAGATTGAGTTGCAACAACTTCTAGGCGTATCCGTTGATGTGTTGACGCCCATGGCGTTGCCTGAGGCATTTCGTCATCGTGTCTTGTCAGAGGCCGTACCCGTATGACAAAAGACGCTCGCGCACATGATTATCTTGAACATATTCTCAAGGCAATGATCGAATCGGGCGCTACACTGCCGACATGGATGAGGCTGGATTTCTTGGGAGTGAACTTGTTCAGGATGCGGTCATCCGGAACATCGAAATCATCGGAGAGGCATCCAACAACATTCTCCGGCAAGCGCCAGAATTTGCTGAGCACAATAAGCATATCCCGTGGCTGGTGATGTATACGATGTGCAATCGCGTCTCTCATGGCTATGACCGCGTGGATCTGCAAATTGTCTGGAAAACAGTTCAGCGTGATCTCCCGGAGTTAAGTGTTTTAGTCCGCCTAGCTCAGGATTCATTGCGGACATAATTCTACTTTTGTGTCAGACATGAATCAGACCACTTTCCAACAGTGGTGCGCCATGCAATAAGCCGGCACACTCGCATTTTGTCTTGCCGGACGCCCCTTCATGCAGTCCTTCATTTTTGCCGCACACGGCCGCCAGCCTGCCATTGATGCCTGCCGGGCGTTAACGATGGCACTCATGTTATTCATCAATCAGCTGGCAGGCGTAAAAGGTATGCCGGACTGGATGCACCATATGCCTGCCCATGTGGATGGCATGACCTGGCCGGATGTGATTTTCCCGGCATTTCTTTTTATTTCCGGCCTGTCCATGCCGCTCTCGCTACAGCAGCAAGTGATTCGGGGGGCTTCAATTTGGCAACTTCAGCTTGATCAGGGCAAACGTGCGCTGGCGCTGATTGTGATGGGTCTGTTTATGGTCAATGCGGAGGAGGGCTTTGCCGCGATTGGCATCAACCTGCCGGTCTGGAACGTGCTTTCGCTGATCTGTCTGGTGCTGATATGGGGGCGGTTGCATGCGGCTGCAGGGCACGATGCAACGCCAGCTTGGGCAAGGCCCCTTGGCATATCGGGATTACTGATTCTTTTTGCGATCTATCGTGGCGGCCCGGATGGCAACCTGCCCATGCAGACCAGCTGGTGGGGGATACTCGGTCTGATCGGCTGGGCGGGCTGCTTGTCTGCTCAGGTCTATTTAGCTGGTCGTGGTCGTATCCTGCCTATGCTGCTGGCGATGGCAGGCTGTGTGCTGATATACGCGGTGCTTGAATGTCCGGCATTGAGCGCCTCGCCCGGTATTCGTGCGCTGCGAACGCAGTCGCTGCATTGTGCGCATGTGCTGCTCGTTCTGGCAGGTATTGTGACGACACGCATTGCACTGAGCGAATTGCCTGCACGGGCGAAACGGGTCGGCCTGTTTGCGTTTGCGCTGCTGTGTCTGGTGGCGGCCGTGGCTGTGCATTCGATTTATCCCATCTCGAAAATCCATGCAACGCCCAGCTGGGCACTGTACTGTGCAGCCATCTGTATTGCGGTGTTTGCCTTGATTCAGGCAGTGACTCCGCTATCACGCGGCCTGCTCGCGGTGCCCGGCATGCGTAGGCTGGCACAGGTCCCGTTGCTGGCGTATCTGATTCCGTTTTTTGTCGAAGCAGGGATGCAAGTCACTGGAGTGAACTGGCCGGTGAGCTGGATGCAGGGTGGGGTAGGGGTGATGTGCTCGGTGGTGTTTGTGTGGGTGGTGGCGGGCGTGGCTGCGGGGCTGACGCGGGTGGGTATTAAAGTTGTGGTATGACGAGCGAAGTCTGGTTGCGGCCAGGAGCGGACCTCCCCGTAAGTGTCTCCAAAGCTGCCTGTCAGTTAGGAATCACAGCTTGTACAGTTATCTAGTCATGCATATTGAATAGCCGTGTTGTTATACGGACCCAGCACTGCATGAATCGAGCCTGGATGCGGGTTGTAGTGATATAGTCTGACGCTTTAATAATAATTATTATGCTGACCGAGGGGCACGTATAATCACTGTAAGGCAAAACAGGAATTATCTATGAATTCTGAGCAGATTAAAAAAAGAGAAGAACTGGCGCTTGATGCGATTAAGGCTGCGTTTGGGACAGAAGATGATGAATTTGGCGGTACGTTATTTGTTTCTCATCATCTAGAAGAAATTGAAGCGGAATATTGGAAAAAGCATTTTGGAACAGCTACTCCAGATCCTAGAGAAGTATTGAACATACTTCAGCTAAAAAGCCACTGGGATGATGATTGCGTATTCGATTTCACATTGCCAGAAGAAGTAACGGACTATGTTATAAGTGTTCGTTTTGACGTTGATGGACATGTCGAAGAAATAACAATGGAAAGCTAAATTAAGCTGGTAAAAATGGTAAGCCTAACTTCGCAATTTACGCGAATGTCACGCCGCCGGATATTCCCACGTTGAGCCCCTACCATGACCATGTTCTTCTGCGAGTGCCATCTGATCGAGAATCAGGGCGGGTATGCGGTCTATCGCTTCTTCCCAGATCGCTTTCACGCTGCCGTCGCGACGGGTACAGTTCGTGTCAATTCAGAGAACTGGAGCTATGCCGTTCTCGAACCGTCAAATGGCGAAGAGCAAGGCTCGGTTTCGTCTGATGAAGGATGCATGAAACGCCTCATTCCGAAGATCCTAGCGGCCTTTCAAAAGTCTGGTGCGTGGCCCGAAACTGCTAGGCATTTATCTTGAGAAACCGGCTGATTCAATTTCGCCGCGAGATTCCTAAGCTGCTCTTGAGCCGACCCGCGTCGGCGGGCTGCCATTCGAGGTTCAACTTGCAACATTGAACGTCCGCTCCCACCCAGTTCGAACGACTGAATTGGGTCGATAACCGCCACACCTTCCACCCCGACAAAAACAAAAAAGCACACCCTCTCAGGTGTGCTTTTCTCATTTCGAATCATTAGACCGGTTACCCGGCCCGATGATTATTCGAAGTCAGCTGCGCTTGGGAAGCGGCTGCTGCGGGCTTCGCCGATGAACCCATCATCGTTTATGCAAACCCATACTTGTTATAGCGAACACGGGAAAGCACTGGGGAAATCTCGAAAACGTCGACTTGATTGCATGTCATCGCTACAATATGATATGCCATTGTTCTATATGAATAATGCATGCAACCTATTGCAATATATGAAAAAAACTGTCACATCGAAATATGTGGCATCTACGGGAAGAAGATTTCATGAAGATCAGACATGCTGTTGGGATGACTACTGCACTGCTGTGTATTTTTCAAAGTCATGCTGAGGTGATCCACGCGAAAATCGAGCCAGGCCTGTGGGAGCGCACAAGCAATACCACCGTCAATGGTCAGAATATGGAGGCTGCATTGAATAAAATGCAGGAACAGATTCTGGCCAAGGCCAAGCCTGAAGAGCGCGAAATTATGCTCAAGCACATGAAAGCCAAAGGAAGTAGTGCTGGCCGCCATCTCGAATGCATTACGCCCGAAGCGGTAGCTCAGGGACTGGACACCGAAAAAATGCGTCAGCAGATACAGAGTGACCACCCGAATTGCCAGGCACGTTTACTGAACGTAACGCCGCGTGGCGCGAAATACGATCTCACGTGTACGGCACCGAATGGCGGGTCGCAGCATGCAGTGGGCGAACTTGAGCTTAAGAGCGAGAAAGAGTGGACGTTCCACGCCGTCTCTTCTGGGGATATCGTGGGTGCTCCAGCGGGTACATCCAAAATTCAAGCATCCTTGGAGGCACGTGCAATTTGGAAGGGTAGCAGTTGCGGTGATGTGCGCCCGATTGTTCGATAAGTATTTGATGGCTTTCAACGTCTCAGGCAATCGCATTTCCATGCTGTGAAAGTAACATCTGGACAGCTTGCCGCACACAAGTCCGCTGTCAAACAAAAAAGCACACCCTCTCAGGTGTGCTTTTCTTATTTCGAACCAGCAGGCCGGTTATCCGGCCCGATGATTATTCGAAGTCAGCGGCGCTCGGGAAGCGGCTGCTGCGGCCTTCGCCGAAGCTGCGGCGTTCGCCTTGCGGACGGTCGCCGAACTTGCGCTCGCCTTGCGGGCGATCACCAAACTTGCGGTCGCCATGCGGACGGTCGCCGAACTTGCGATCACCTTGCGGACGATCACCGAAGCGACGCTCGCCACCGAAACCACCCGGCTTGCGATCACCACCGAAACCGGCGCGGTCGCCCTGGAAGCGCGGACGGCGGTTATCGTCGAACTGGCCTACCGAACGGCGCTCGTGTGTCGGAGGGATGTCGCGGCGGTTGCCATCTGCATCGCCTTGATGATCACGCGGAGCAGAGGCGCGCGGAGTGTCGAACTGGCGCGGAGGACGGTCGCCGAACTTGCGCTCGCCGCCAAAGCTGCGTTCGCCACCGAAGGAGCGCTCACCGCCGAAGCTGCGTTCACGACGCTCGCCACCGAAACCACCTTGCGGACGGTCACCAAACTTGCGCTCGCCTTGCGGTCGATCACCGAACGGACGGTCACCGAAAGAGCGTTCGCCTTGCGGACGATCGCCAAACTTGCGTTCACCGTCGAACTGACGCGGTTCGCGATCGAAACGACCACCGCGATCACCGCCGAAGCCGCCACGGTTGCCACCGAAGCCACCTTCGCGACGACCACCACCAAAGCCACCTTCACGACGGCCACCGCCACCGAAGCGGCCACCCTTGCCACCACTACCGCTGCCACCGGCGCGCGGCTCGAAGCGGGATTCCAGACCTTCGTACTTGAACGAAGTCAGGCTGCGGCCAACAAATTTTTCGATGCGGCGCAGTGCCGGCACTTCGTGCTTGGCAGCAAACGAGATCGCCACACCTTCGCGACCGGCACGACCGGTACGGCCGATACGGTGCACGTAATCTTCGGCAAACTTCGGCAGATCGAAGTTCACCACGTGGGTGATGCCGGCCACGTCGATACCGCGGGCTGCAACGTCGGTTGCCACCAAAATATCAATTTCGCCCTTCTTGAGGCGGTTCAGCGTGCGCTGACGCTCGCGCTGCTGCATGTCACCATGCAGTGCGGCAACCTTCTTGCCATCGGCCAGCAGCTTGTCGGCCAGCGAATCGGCATCGATCTTGGTGGCGATGAACACAATGGCCTGATTGACGGTTTCGTCTTCCAGTACGCGATCCAGCAGCTTGGTCTTGTGACCGATGTCGTCTGCGTAGTGCAGTTTTTCAACGATCTGTTCCTGACGGCGTTCCGGTGCAGCGATTTCGATGCGTTCCGGATTGTTCAGCAGCGATGCGCCGATGCGGGCGATGTCGCCGTCCAGCGTAGCGGAGAACAGGGCGGTTACGCGCTCGGTTGGCAGCTTGGTGGCGATTTCGGCGATGTCATCGCGGAAGCCCAGATCCAGCATGCGGTCGGCTTCGTCCAGCACCAGCATTTCCAGACGGGAGAAATCGATACGGCCACGGTTGATCAGGTCAAGCAGACGACCCGGTGTCGCCACCAGAATTTCAAACGGGGAGGACAGCAGCTTGATCTGCAGCGGGTAGGGCATGCCACCCACGATGCTCACCACTTTGGCGTGACGGATTTGCTTGCCGTAGTTTTCGGCAGCGGTCTTGATCTGGGCAGCCAGTTCACGAGTCGGGCTCATAACCAGAATGCGCGGGCCACGGCCAGTCTTTTCAGACTTCGTGGTCAGGAAATTGAGGGCGGGCAGCATGAACGCTGCTGTCTTGCCGGTACCCGTTGCTGCGGAGGCCATGACGTCACGGCGTTCGAGCAGCATGGGGATCGCAGCGGCCTGGATCGGTGTCGGGTTGCTGTAGCCTGCGTTGGCCAGTGCATCCTGAACGGGTTGAGCGAGTCCGAGGTCGGCGAATGTAACTTGAGTCAAAGTAGTCTTCCTGAGTAGTGCATCATCCTGCCGCGATTCGATATGAATGTGCGGCGCATGAAGCGCAACCCCTGTGCGACGGCGTAGTCGCGGGCAAAATGAGTGCCACCCCGCTCAATTGCGGGTTCGGGGTTGAAGTATGGGGCCGCAGCACGCAAATCCGACGGGCGGCCAAACAAAGCTGGATCAGACAGAGTCGGCAGGGAAGGGCCCGGCCGTTAATCGCGGATCGTCAGCGCCAACATCGACGCTAACCAACAAGGCAAGGTAGCAGTGCTACCGTGACAGCGCGCCATGAGCATTTATGTTCTATACAGTCGTTGGATGCCACAAAGTGGCTGACCGTACTGAGACACAGGCAATTCGGCGCAAGGGTCAGGACGATGAAAACTCTCCACCGGTTCCCTAATTCAAGGATTCGGTTGTGAGGCGCTGCATTATCCTGAAATCAAAGGAAAAATGCAAGTTTTTGTGCAAAGAAATTGCCTTGCCGTGTTAGAATTGCAAAATTCTCCGATTTACAATCTGATTTTTCGAGACGTCACATGAGCCGCGCACTCCGCAATATCGCCATCATCGCCCACGTTGACCACGGCAAAACCACTCTGGTGGACCAGCTGCTGCGTCAATCCGGTACCTTCCGTGAAAACCAGCAAGTCGACGAACGCGTGATGGATAGCAACGACCTTGAAAAGGAACGCGGCATCACGATTCTCGCCAAGAATACCGCGATCGACTACGAAGGCACGCACATCAATATCGTTGACACCCCGGGTCACGCTGACTTCGGTGGTGAAGTTGAGCGTGTGCTGGGTATGGTGGACGGCGTGCTGCTGCTGGTGGATGCCGTTGAAGGCCCGATGCCACAAACCCGTTTCGTGACCAAGAAGGCACTGGCTCTGGGTCTGCGTCCGATCGTGGTGATTAACAAGGTTGACCGTCCGGGCGCACGTCCTGACTGGGTGGTGGATCAGACTTTCGATCTGTTCGACAAGCTGGGTGCCACAGACGAGCAGCTGGACTTCCCGATTGTGTACGCTTCCGGTCTGAACGGGTTTGCCAAGCTGGATCTGGCTGCCGAATCCGATAATATGCGTCCGCTGTTCGAAACCGTGCTGAGCCATGTGCCGACCCCGCCGGGTTCGCCGGATGCACCGCTGCAGCTGCAAATCGCTGCGCTGGACTACTCCACCTACACCGGTCGTCTCGGGGTTGGTCGTGTGCTGAACGGCCGTATCAAGCCGGGCCAGAACGTGGTGGTAATGAACCACGAAGATCAAGTTGCCAAGGGCCGTATCAATCAGGTGCTGGGCTTCCAGGGTCTGGATCGCGTGCCGGTGGAAGGCGCTGAAGCCGGTGACATCATCATTATCTCCGGTTTGGAAGAAATCGGTATTGGTGTCACCATCTGTGATCAGGAATCGCCTGTTGGTCTGCCGATGCTGACCGTAGACGAGCCGACCCTGACCATGGACTTCATGGTGAACTCCTCGCCGCTGGCCGGTACCGAAGGCAAGTTCGTGACCTCGCGTCAAATCCGCGATCGTCTGACCAAGGAACTGCTGACCAATGTGGCGCTGCGCGTTGAAGACACAGAAGATTCCGACGTATTCCGCGTATCCGGTCGTGGCGAGCTGCACCTGACCATTCTGCTGGAAAACATGCGTCGCGAAGGCTTCGAAATGGCTGTGGCCAAGCCGCGCGTCGTGTACAAGGAAATCAATGGCGAGAAGTGCGAGCCATACGAAAACCTGACCATCGATCTGGAAGATGAACACCAGGGTGGCATCATGGAAGAAATTGGTCGTCGCCGTGGCGAACTGACCAATATGGAATCGGATGGCCAGGGTCGTACCCGTCTGGAATATCGCATTCCTGCACGTGGTCTGATCGGCTTCCAGTCCGACTTCATGACTATGACCCGTGGTACCGGTCTGATGTCACACGTGTTTGATGACTACGGTCCTGTGAAGGCAGATCTGCCGGGTCGTCACAATGGCGTGCTGATCTCCCAGGAAAATGGCGAAGCCGTGGCGTACGCGCTGTGGAATCTGGAAGATCGCGGCCGTATGTTCGTGAATCCGGGCGACAAGCTGTATGAAGGCATGATCATCGGTATCCATTCCCGTGATAACGATCTGATCGTGAACCCGATCAAGGGCAAGAAGCTGACCAACGTGCGTGCATCGGGTACCGATGAAGCCGTGCGTCTGACACCTCCGATCAGGCTGACCCTGGAATCCGCTGTGGAATTTATTGATGATGACGAACTGGTGGAAATTACACCGGTGAGCATCCGTATCCGCAAGCGTCACCTGAACGAGCATGACCGCAAGCGCGCAATGCGTGCTTCCGAAGGCTAATTGCTAGATAGACTGCTAGCCAATAAAGGCGATCCTGATGGATCGCTTTTTCTTTGTCTGGGGTGCGGCAGGGGCATAAAGAAGAAGGGGCGAGCATGATGTGCTCACCCCTGGGTAGAATGCGTGAAAGCGTGTGTCAGACTCGGAAGCGACCGACTACATCCTGCATCTGATTGGTTAGCTGGCGCAGTTCGCTCACAGCATGGGTTGTGTGGCTGGCCTCGGCACTTGCTGTTTCCGACATTTCCGCTACGCGTTCCACTTGTCCTGCCATGCTGGAGCTGGCCGCACTCTGTTCGCGAATGGCGTGGCTAATATCCGACACCAGTTCGACCAGTGTGCGCGATCCCGAGCGAATCTCGCCAATTGCATTGCCCGCTTCCTTGGCTTTGACCACGCCGTTTTCGACACTGGTCACGGCTTGCTTCATGCCAGATACTGCCTGTTCGGAGGCAGTGCTGATGCTACCCACGAGTTTGCTGATTTCCTGAGTCGATTGCGACGTGCGCTCGGCGAGCTTCCGTACTTCATCCGCTACCACTGCAAACCCGCGACCTTGTTCACCCGCGCGGGCTGCTTCAATGGCCGCGTTGAGTGCCAGTAGATTGGTTTGATCGGCCACTTCCTTGATCACGGTGACCATCACGCTAATCTTTGAGCTTTCTTGCTGCAGTGCTTCGATAATCGCGGCGGCTTCTTTCACCGAAGACGCGATCTCATCGATATTCTGCACGGTAGCTTCAATAATTTCCGCGCCATCATCTGCGATCTTCCCTGACTTCATGGCCAGGGACTCCGTATCAGCAGCACGCTCGGCTACATGATTCACCATCACGGTGACCTGTTCGACCACTGCCGCCATCGCCGATGCAGATTCGCTGGTGGTATTAATACTGCGCTGCATTTGCTGGGCAGACCCGTCAATTGCGTTGGCAGAGCCACTGACGCCGCGAATGCCTTGAGAAATCTGCCCGAAGCTTGTTTGCAATGTATCCAGCAGCTTGTTGAACGTTTCAACAGTTTGTCCGACTTCATCCGAGGTATTGGACACCGGAACGCGCTTGGTGAAGTCGAGGCTATTGCCAATCGAAACCACTGTCCGGTTCATGGACCCCAGTGGCCCGGATATGGAGCGATTCAGCTGTGCACTGAACACTAGCAGTAAGGCTGATCCACCGATGATCACGATCAGCATGACAATGATCGAGTTACTGTAAGCTTTGTTCAGCTTTTCCGAGGCGGAGCTTTGTGCTTTCAGCTTAGCCTCCTGGCTAGCTTTCAGCTGTTTCTCGATTTCCGCAGCGGCTGGCATCACTTCGCCATACAAGGCTGCCTGAGCCAAGTCGGTACTGCCGGTTTCCGCTTTGGAGATTGTACCGTTAAAGGCTTTGAGATACTTGTCGAACGCGGCTTTGAGTGAGGCTACTTTGGCCTTGTCCTCATCTGGTGTCGGTAGGGCGACATAGTTATCAATGGCATGCTGGCCATTCTTGCGCGCCTCTTCAATCTTGCCCTTGAATCCACCGCGCAAGTCCGGATCCGATTCCGCCATGAAGCTGAGAATCAAGGTCCGCATATCACGATACGCTTCACTGACATTGTTGATGGCGATAAGCCCGGGGATAGACTCATCGGTCATGACGCCGACCAGGTTATTCATTCGCTTGAACTGCAGCATACCAGCCCCGCCAACCAGTAGAAGCCCGGCTAGCGCAACCGAAATCAGCAACATGAGACGCTTGGCAATCGTCATGATTTCACTCCGAAGGATAATCTGCCCTGCAAGTACACACCTGCAGGGCGGCCCGACTAGTTCACGCTCAATACCACTTTCACGGAACTATCTGCAGCACTCTTATCGATATAGCCTATTGCACCGGGAGTTGCTGCAACAAATCGACGCACTTCGTCGCTTGTGGCGAGCTCCTTGGGCGGAAGACCTTTACCGGTAAAGCTCATCTTTGCCCAGTACGCCTTCATCTGAGCGTTATCACGTTTCAGAACCTTAGTGTAGAACTCGTTCTTGCTGTCCTCACTCTTCAGGTCCGTTGGTGACACGGGCGAGATACCACCCACATCGTTGGCTTTGCCCATAAAGACATTGGCCACCTGTTCCTGAGTCATGGAGGTGACAGCTGCCTTTGGATTGACAATCACCACCAGTGACTCAGCACAGACCACACCGGAGATCAGACATGTCGCGATCAATTGAAGTTTTGCAATGCGCATCATGATTCACCCCCTCAGAACAGGAAATCCACGGAGACGCTGTACACACTGACAGCGCTTCCCTGGAAGTTCGGATTCACACGGTTGGTGAAAATGCTGCCGTAGCCAACGCCTGTATCGGTTGATATACGATCATACTGCGCTTTCACCGCGAGGTTGGTCGCCGCATTCCAGCGCACCCCTACCGAGTTTGTGTGCTGGTTCAGGGCGCTCAGTACAGCCATAGAGGCCTTCCCCAGTGCTTGCAACACAGGCGACGGACTGGAGAGAAGCGGGACACCCACCAGATTCGGTTCGGACGTTACTTTGCTGGTGACGACGTAGGGCGTGAAGTCGCCAATGCGATAGCCGCCACTCAGGTACCAGGCCTTTGAATTCGACAGAAAGCTATCGGATTTACGCTGGGTATATTCACTCTGCGCCACCCAGGAGCCATCATCGTAGGTTGCACCTAAGCCCCAGAAGCTCGACTTCTTGTCGACAGCTTCGAGCTGGCTGACAGTGTCCTGAACGGCCGGGACAGGCACTTTGTGCATGGTGCCGAACGCCTGATCCAGCTGAGGGCTATGCGCGGTAATCTTGCCCTGAGTGTAGCCTGCCCGGAATGACCACGAGTTATATTCCAGCGTGGCATTGATCCCTTGAAGATTCTTGAGATCGACATCCATGTCGAAGTTGACCTTGGCTTTTGAGCGACCCATATAAGGTTGGATCGTCAAGAAAGCATCGCCGACGGATTGCTTCCACAGTAAATCAACACCATCAAAAAATGAGATGGGCACTTGGGCGTACACGTCGATCGGTGGGCGAACCCAGGTATTCACGTAGTTCACGCTGCGGAAGTCGGAAATCATGAACACAGGTGCACCGATGCGACCTGCACGGGCAGTCAGCTGGCTATTGATGGCTACCTTTCCATTTGCCCATTCAACTTCGGGCGTGTAGTTACCATCGCGGTTTTTCTGGGACAGCACTTGGATGGTACCTACCACGCCTTGGGTTGGCGCAATTTCAAGTTGCATGCCCAGCTTGGTATCCGGCCCGAAATCGGCACTCTTCTTTGTACCGGTCGAGGTAAGGTAGCTTGTTCTGAACTCGGCTTCGTCGGTGCTGGTTTTGCTTAAACCCACCGTGCCGAATCCAGAAAATTTGAACATATTGCCTGCATCGTCAGCATATGCAGTGCTAAGGGTGGCAAAGAGTAGGGCTCCTGCCAGAGGGGTGAGGCGCACAATCATCTTTTGGCTCCATTTCCATCAATGGGTTCAGGCAAAACATGCACAAATCAAATGCATTCTTTGGATATGCCTGAACTCACCATAGAAGGCCAATCTTGAGTACGCCAGTGCAATAGATGGCCGCGATGGTCAAACTGGAGCAGTTTGCTGCCTAAAGACCACAAAAATCCGGGAAATCGGTAATGACAGTGTCAATCAAGGGTGGCGCTAGCCGTTCATGCTCGGCACGCGTACGCGGACCGTACACAGCATTGTGAATGCCTGCATCGGACAGCATGGCGAGTGTGCGGTTATCCAGAATCTCGAAATCCCAGACAACGGTAGAGATCAAGGGATGGGTTTTACAGGCGGAGATCAGATGCGGGATATCGGAGGGATGGCTGGCAATTAAAAAGCCCGCAGGACAAGCGATCTCGCTTAAGGACTGAATGACGACATCGTGCCGGAACGAGGTGAGCAACAGCCTGCGGCTCGATGCGTATCGCCGTAAGATGGGCCAGGCCAGTGCCGCGGCCTCGACCGTCTTGATTTCAATATTCCACAGGATGCCGGGGAAAGCATCGAGTGCATCTTCCAGCGTTGGAATGGTAAATCCGCAGGCATGCGATAGTTCGGCATGTGTTAAATCACTGACAGCTACACCCATTTTCAGGACGCGGTCATGTATCAGAACTGCTTGACCGTCGGTGCTGGCGCGCACATCGGTTTCGATGCCATCGAATCGACGGGAAACCGCCGCAGCAAAGGCATCCATCGAATTCTCCGGATGGTCGAGGTGGCAGCCACGGTGAGCGAGAATCTTCATCTTGAATCTGTTCATGTAATCGCAATTAGTCTTACTGTAGTGTGAATGCTTGCCAGCCACCCCACAAGTCTGGATGATCGCGCCGGAGATTCCCGACGAGTGGCACCTATGATTGCGCGATCAAGACAGATATTGGCGGTGTGTATGTTCGGCCTATCCCTGCTGGGTAGTACGGTTGTTTGGGCCGATCGACCTCGTGTGGCGCTGGTATTGTCGGGCGGCGGTGCGCGAGGACTGGCACATATTGGCGTACTAAAAGCACTGGAAGAAGCCCATATACCCGTCGATTGCGTGGTGGGAACCAGTATGGGCGCGCTCGTGGGTGGGGGATATGCCTCAGGGATGACCGCCGCCGAATTGGAGCGCGTGGTACGCGCAACACGCTGGGATCATGTTCTGAATGACCGCCCGCCGCGTAGCTTGCTGGATTACCGGCAAAAGGTGGATGACCGTCTGAATTTCGTTGATTTCGAGCTGGGCATTTCGGATGCCGGCGAATTGAAACTACCCAAGGGTGCAATTGGCACACACAAGGTCGATCTCATGATCCGTTCGCTGGCAGGCAATGCGAACGCGAATTTTGATGAATTGCCCTTGCCCTACCGAGCCGTTGCCACCGATCTTGAAACGGGCGAAATGGTTGTGCTTTCACGTGGTGACCTAGCCGAAGCCATGCGTGCAAGTATGGCGGTACCCGGTGTGTTTGCGCCGGTCGAGCGCGAAACGCGTGTTCTGGTGGATGGAGGGCTGGCGCGCAATCTGCCTGTCGATGTGGGCCGGCAAGTATGTGGTGATGTCGTGATTGCGGTAGATATCAGTTCGCCGTTACTGACGCGCAAGGACATCCCTGATGCCCTTGCCATTTCCGACCAAACGCTACGCCTGATGGTGCAGCGAAATGTGGATGAACAACTTGCTACCCTGGCGTGGCAGGATGTGCTGATTCGTCCTGTACTGGGAAATATGTCTTCGGCAGATTTCAATCAGGTTGCCTGGGCGATTGAGCAGGGAAAGGCGGCGACCGAACGTGTCTTGCCACGGTTGCAGGCGCTCAAGGCGGATGATGCAAGCTGGCAGGCTTGGCTGATGTCCCGACAGCAACGTAAGCCATCCAATCCGATGATACGTGCGGTTGAAGTGGAGCCGACGCGATTTGTGAGCCCGGAAAGCTTGAAAGAGGCGGCGCATACGGAAACAGATCGTCCTTTGAATGCGGATGAGCTAGCCAGGGCGCTCGACAAGGCCTATGCGCGCGGGGATTACAGCCGAATCAGCTATCGTCTGGCGCCGCATCCCGGCGGGGGAGATGTACTACTTCTCCTGCCCCAGGAAAAAGAGTGGGGCCCCGGCTATCTCAACTTCGGGTTGGCACTCAGTACAAATTTCTCGGAAACATCTGATTTCACTTTGCTGGCACAGTACCGTCGAACCTGGATTAATGATGCGGGCGGTGACTGGAAGACGCGCTTATGGGCAGGTGATAAGCGCGGGATAGAGACCTTCCTGACCCAGCCGGTGGGTGCAGGACACACCATGTTTGCGTCAGCGAGTGCGCGCTTTCTGGGTGTACCTGAGCAGGCCTGGGTGGGCAATCATCATGTGAGCGACTACCAGCTGGTTCGGCGCGAGGTTCAACTCGATGTTGGTTCCAATCAGGGTGAATTTGGTGAGGCGCGTGTGGGTATTGTGAAGGGGAAAGTCCAGTATCACCAGCTGATTGGTTCCAGCGAAATCGAGAGTGGTACCGATACCAATGCCGGCATGCTCATCAGTCTGGCCTATGATCAGCTGGATAATGCACGCATCCCCCGCAATGGCGATGCACTGCGTCTGTACTATCAGGTCAATCCGGTACAGTGGGGCAATGAGGTCTCCTGGCACACCCTGAAGATGGAAGCCGATGCTGCCATGACGCGAGGCCGCTGGGTGGTGCGAGGTGCCGCAGAGGTGTTCGATAGCAAAGATGCGCCGATATACAACTGGGCGTCGTATGGTGGCATGTTCCGCTTATCCGGATATGGGCAGGGGCAACTGCGGGCGCAGCGTGCTGCGTTTGGTCGCGTCGTATTCAGCCGGGACTTTGCCCATCTGTCTCCGCTACTTGGGGAGAGCGCTTTCTGGGGGATGTCTTTTGAGGCCGCGCGCTTGTGGAAGATGTCGGGAGAGGAGCAATCGCCGAAAGATTTTACCTCTGCAACCCTATTTGTCGGGGGAGATACCCGCTTCGGGCCAGCATATTTCGGGGTGGGTCAGGGTGATAATGGACGGGCACAGGTCTATCTGAACATTAATGGCACGTTCTAGGGTGAACGTGCCATCGGCAAGGTGCGTTCATGCTGGCAACGTAGGGCAGGGAACCTACTTTTTGTGATCACCCTTGTCCTGCTTACCGCCTGACTCTGCCTTGTCATCCTTTGCGTGCTTGTCGTCCTTGGCGGACGATGCGTCTTCGCCCGCATTGATTTCGACATTGGGCTCGGGCTCGCTTTTGGGCTTATCTGGCGGAGGCGGGATGATCTCCAGCTTCTTGGCCATCATGTACTCATTCATTTCCTTCCAGCCAGAAAAAATATCCGCGCGCGCAACCCGCGGATTGCGCTGGAAACAGTCCTCCAGTGAGCGGCCGCTCTGGCGGCAGGCAGCACCGATGGCTCGGCCATTGAACTTGGCCTGATTGGTGATTTCTGTAAATTTCTCGCACCCGCACAGGCTCAGGCAGAGGGTCAAGAATAACAGTCTGGCATTCATTGCGGACTCAGTTTTCCGATGGATGTCGTCAGTGTTGAGTAAAGATGCTCAATTCAATAGTAGCGTGAACAGGGCAGATTGCACGAAACCGCTGACACGCATTGAGCGCAACCTGTGGCCTACTGCTCGCGCACTGGTCTCTACACGCCCATCCTGTTCATCGGCAGCGAAACCGATAAATTGAGGGAGACGGACAAGATTCTTTTGTGGAATCGGGGAGGGTGGATAAGCCCTGTACGATTGCTGCAACGCTTTTATCCATGTTGCGTTGTACCCCGGATTGCCTGTCCGAATGCACGGGAATTGATTGAAAACAAACTTCAACACATTGTTATGTAAGCGCTTTTGTGATAATTGTTGTGGTGTTGAAGGTGTCATATAACGTCGATGACTGTCGTTAGTTCGTTTGATAACGGCGCGAAAATTTCTGGTTGGCGTTAGAATAATCCAGCTTCAATGCGATACGATCAAGCGCTTGCATGAAATTGTCATGCGGGCTCATAACAAAAATCGGTTCGTTCACCTCGGGGGCGCTGTGAAGTTTGCTTCCGATTTCAGCACGCAAAAAACGATTGAATTCCAAGTTTTTACCCGGGTAAGCCAATGACCACGCAAGAAGAAAAGACACGTCGTAGCGAACTGATTGCTGCTGCAAGCCGTTTGTTCAAAGAGCAGGGATATGAACGCACCACCGTGCGCGACCTCGCACAGGCAGTGGGGATGCAGTCAGGTAGTCTGTTCTACCATTTCCGTACCAAGGAAGAAATGCTGGTTGCCGTCATGGCTGCTGGAATCGGCGAGCTGACAGATCGTCTCGAAGATGCACTGGCCAAGGCAAGCGCACCGATCGATAAGCTGCGCGCACTGTTCCGCGTGCATCTGGAAACGCTGCTGGGCGATGACAAGGGCGCGCTGTCCGTGCTGCTGTATGAATGGCCCAGTCTCTCGAACAAGGCGCAGGACGAACTGATCCGCATGCGCGATGCTTACGAGCGCGACTGGCAAAATACACTGGACGAGGCCGCACGTGCCGGTCTGATCCACGAAGATACCCGCCTGCTGCGCAAGTTGCTGCTAGGTGGTCTGCACTGGACCATGCAGTGGTACAAGCCCGAAGGCGGCGCGACGCCGACCGAACTTGCAGACAAAATGCTCGGGCTGGTACTGCGCAAGCCTGCATAAGCGCCATCTTTTCCTAAGAAAATAAAAACGACACCGGCGAGCGATCCTCGCCGGTGCTATGTTTGTCGCGGGCATGTAAGGCTGCGAGCAAACTTCATCCACAACGACTGGAGACAACAGCATGGATATCAGCAAAGGCAGTATTCTCGTAACAGGTGGCGCATCCGGACTGGGTGCTGCGGTGGTGCGCATGGCGCATGCAGCAGGCGCACGCGTGGTGATTGCAGATCGCAATCGCGAAGGTGGCGAAGCCCTGGCAGCGGAACTGGGTGCCAATGCTGTGTTTGCACACACCGATGTGTCCGATGCTGCGAGTGCCGAGGCTGCTGTGCAGGCTGCTGTGTCCACATTTGGTGGTATTGATGTACTGGTGAACTGCGCCGGGATTGTTCATGGCGAGAAGGTGGTGGGTAAGGAAGGCCCGCACGCGCTGGATACCTTCCGCCGCGTGATTGAAGTGAACCTGATTGGCACCTTCAACATGTCGCGTCTCGCAGCCACGCAAATGAGCAAACAGGCCGCCAAGGAAACAGGCGAGCGTGGCGTGATCATCAATACAGCATCTGTAGCAGCGTTTGACGGGCAGATGGGACAGGCCGCTTATACCGCGTCCAAAGCTGGTATTGCCGGCATGACGCTGCCGATGGCACGTGATCTGTCGCGTAACGGCATTCGCGTCATGACTGTCGCACCGGGCATCTTCAAAACGCCGATGATGGCCAGTCTGCCGCAGGAAGTACAGGATGCACTGGGCGCAGCGGTGCCGTTCCCGTCGCGCCTCGGCGAGCCAGCCGAGTTTGCGCAACTGGTAGCGGCAATCATTGCCAATCCCATGCTGAATGGTGAAACCATCCGCCTCGATGGTGCGATCCGTCTGGCGCCGCGATAAGGCTTCCGATACCATGCACGGGGCGCTCAGGCGCCCCGTTTTTTATTGCAGATTCAAATTTAAACATTTAAATAGCGAGCAGGGAATGACAGGTGTGATTCGTGAAGTAGCGACCCAGCCGATCGCAGGTCAGAAGCCCGGTACATCCGGATTGCGGAAAAAGGTAGGCGTCTTTCAGGCTGCCCCCTATCTACACAATTTTGTACAGGCGATATTCGACGCGGTGCCCGCCTTGAAGGGCGCGACGCTGGTCGTCGGAGGGGATGGTCGCTTCTACAATCGTCAAGCTGTCCAGATCATTCTGGCGATGGCGCAAGCGAATGGTGTGGCGCGTGTACTGGTGGGACGTGATGGATTGTTGTCTACGCCTGCGGCGTCGCATCTGGTGCGCAAATCGGGTGCAGCGGGCGCCATCATTCTGTCGGCCTCCCATAATCCGGGTGGTTCCAATGGGGATTTCGGGATCAAGTTCAATGCAGCCAATGGCGGTCCGGCACCTGAATCACTGACCGAACAGATGTACGCACTCACCCAAACCCTGACGCGCTATTTGATCGCCGATGGCGACGATATTCCACTGGGTGCTGCTGGCAGTTTTACGCGTGGCCAGATGGCGGTCGAGGTTGTCGATCCTGTGCATGCCTATGGCGAACTGATGACAAGCCTCGTCGATATGGATGCGATTCGCGCCTGGCTGGCGGATGGGCACCGTATCCGTCTGGATGCCCTGCATGCGGTAGGCGGACCCTACGCCCGCCATGTATTCTGCGATCTGCTGGGTGCGCCTGCTGATAGCGTGGTCAATGGTGTGCCGCTGGAAAATTTCGGTGACGGACACCCTGACCCGAATCCGGTGTATGCAGCTGATCTGGTGGCATGCATGAATGGCCCGGACGCGCCGGATTTTGCAGCCGCATTTGATGGCGATGCCGATCGCAATATGATTCTGGGTCGCAATTGTGTACTCACGCCATCGGATAGTCTCGCCATTCTGGCGGCCAATGCTGCACTGATCCCGCAATTTGCCGGTACTTTCCATGGTGCGGCGCGTTCCATGCCGACGTCGCGAGCACTGGATGTGGTCGGTCAAGCCAAGGGGTTTCCGGTATACGAGACGCCAACTGGCTGGAAGTTTTTCGGCAATCTGCTGGATGCAGACCGAATCAGCCTGTGCGGCGAGGAAAGCTACGGCACCGGTGCCAGCCATGTACGCGAGAAAGATGGCGTATGGGCAGCGCTGTGCTGGTTGAATCTGCTGGCTGTGCGCAAACAGTCGGTGGCCGAGATTGTGGCGGATCACTGGGCGCAATATGGTCGCCACTACTATTCGCGTCATGATTACGAGGCGCTGCCAGTTGAGGGGGCCAATGCCATCATGGCGCGTCTGCGCGCTGCGCTGGCTGATTTGCCGGGCAAGAGGCTGAATGGTCTGACGGTGAGTCTGGCGGATGATTTCAGCTATACCGACCCTGTCGATGCGTCTGTCAGTCGCAGTCAGGGTATCCGCATCGAGTTTGCGGACGGCTCCCGTGTGGTGTTCCGCCTATCCGGTACAGGAACCGAAGGCGCGACCCTGCGTGTCTATCTGGAACGCTTCGAGGCTGATCCGGCCAGGCATAGCCTGGATACCCAGATCGCGCTGGCATCGGTGATTGCTGTCGCGCACTATCTGGCCGATATTGTCGGGCTGACGGGGCGTACCGAGCCGACAGTTGTGACGTAATCGCGAAATAGAACCCGCCCTGACCGATACTGGGCGCAGCCAGCAGGTTGCGCCTGATTTTCTCCTGAAGTGAGCACATCATGACCGACGCACGCGCTTTTCTCGCCATTGCCAACGAACTGGCCGACGCCGCCCGCAAGGTGATTCTGTCGCACTACCGGACCGGTGTGGCCATCGACGACAAGTCCGATGCCAGTCCGGTGACACTGGCAGATCGCGGCGCGGAAGAGGTGATGCGCGCCATGATCAACGCCCGTTTGCCCGAGCACGGCATCATCGGCGAAGAGTTTGGTCGCGAACGGGAAGCGGCCGAGTGGGTGTGGGTGTTCGATCCAGTGGATGGCACGAAGAGCTTTGTATGTGGCCGCCCGACTTTCTGTACCCTGATCGGCTTGCTGCACTTCGGCAAGCCGGTGCTGGGCGTGATTGATCAGGCGGTGCTGGGTGAGCGCTGGGTCGGCATCGTGGGCGAGGGGACATGGCTGAATGGCGAGCCTGTCCACGTTTCCAACGAGCAGCAACTCAGTCGCGCCCGTGTCGGCTCGACCGGGCCACAGTATCTGGCCGGCGATACGCTGGAACGCTTCAATCGCGTGGCGACGAAGGGGCGCTTTACGCTATGGGGGGGCGATGCCTATCTGTACGCGCAGGTCGCGACGGGTGGGCTCGAAGTGGTAGTGGAAAGTGGCTTGAAGCTGCATGATTTTGCCGCCCTGGCGCCAGTGGTGATCGGAGCCGGGGGGGTTATGACCGACTGGCAAGGTCATGCACTCGACAAAGAGTCGACAGGACAGGTCGTGGCGACCGTTCATCCGGAATTGCATCAGGAAGTTCTGGAAGTGTTGCGATATTGATCGAAAATCTGATACCACTTCTTTTCTTTTCAGACATGTAGGCTATACCCACACCATCAGTCACGATTTTGTGATACTTCCGGTGTGAGGTGAGCATGAAACCACGTGTTGTTCTGTGTCTGCTGGCGCTTGCCGGCCTAGCACCCGCATGGGCGCTGGAAACCACGATCAGCGGCTTTGCCAATGTCACTGCTGGTCGGGTGATGGGTGGCAGTGCCACCGATCAGTATCCTGCAGGGACGGAAGCGCCCTTTACATACCAGCCCAATTCGGACAATGGCGCTGTGAAATATCAGTGCCCGTGTTTTGTCGGTAACTTTGAATATGCGGGGATGTATCAGTACCATGAATGGACATTCTCCCCGGAAAGTTCATTTGGCCTACAAGCTCAGTTCAAAGTCGACCCGCAATTGACCGCGACCGTGCAGATGGTGGCGCGTGGAGCAAATGGTTACAAGGGTGATATCGACTGGGCGTATCTGGGCTATGAATTGAACGGTCACTGGACTGTTCAGGCCGGTCACAAGCGTCTTCCCATCTATAACTATTCCGACTACATGTATGTGGGCTACGCCTACCCGTGGGTGCGTCCTTCCGCCGACCTGTATGGCTGGCAGGTGTATTCCTACAATGGCGTGAATGCCATGTACAAGGATGTGATGGGTGACTGGGCCATTACCGGTAATGTCTGGGCGGGTGAACAGCACGACACGGATAACCGTGAGCTGGGCCTGATTTATTACGGTAAAACCATCGACGAAAAGTGGAAGAACATTGTCGGCGGCTATCTGGATATCAGTAACGACGTTTACGATTTCCGAGCCATCACCATGCACAACACCGTTGAACGCTATGCGACATTTGGCGGGGTGACCGAGTTAAAAGTGAATAACGTGGCTCAGAGCTTTTATGGCCTGGCCTTTAATGTAGATACAGATTCATTCATCTGGCGAAGTGAAGCGAATTACTTTACCCGCCCGAGTGTTAAGGACAATTACATGTCCTATCTGTTTTCTGCAGGCTATCACTTTACTCCCGAGTGGAGCGGGTATGTGAGCTGGTCCCGTTTCAAGGAGCGCTTTGCCAATGACGTATCGGAAATTCATGTCACCACATCGGCAACAGCACGGTGGGATTTCCGCAAGGGTCAAGCGTTGAAGCTGCAATATGATCATCTCGACGATCGTTCGCAATATGGATTCACCGGTAATGCGAATATGTTATCCATGTCGTGGAACGTAGTGTTCTAAGGAGACCAACATGAAAAAGTCCCTGATGACACTTCTAATTGCAGTATTGGCGCCGGTCTGCCTGGCAGGTGATTTTGTGGTAGTGGTAGGCTCCAAGGCCGCTATCGACAAACTGACAGGCGAGCAGGTATCGCAGATTTTCCTGGGAAAAACAGGTAACTTCCCCAATGGGACGCCTGCCATTCCGATAGATCAGCAAGATGGATCGCCTATCCGCGAGGATTTTAGCGCCAAGGTGCTCGGCAAATCCTCGATTCAGATCAAGGCCTACTGGTCCAAGGTGATTTTTACGGGTCGTGGACAGCCACCTAAGGAAATTGCTGGCTCGGGCGAAATCAAAAAGCTGCTTTCGTCCAATCCGAATACGATCAGCTACATCGAAAAATCGGCGGTTGATAGTTCGGTGAAAGTGGTCTTCTCGGAATAAGCGAAGCTGCAAATCACCATGAAAAACGCCCGGCTTGCCGGGCGTTGTCACGTGCTCGGGAGTGAGCGTTCATCAGACGTGCAGCAGCAAATGCTTCCGTTCCCACGGCGTGACCAGGCGGGAGTATTCGATGTATTCCGCTTCCTTCACCAGACAATAGGCGCGCACAAAGGTTTCACCCAGCACCTCGGCTAGCTCCTTTGAGGCTGCGAGTGTTTCCACTGCGTCATCGAGGCTGCGCGGGAAAGCAAACGGCAGGTTGTACGCGTCGCCAGTTAGCGGTTCGGTCGGCTTGATCTTGTCGCGGATGCCGAGATAGGCGCAAGCGAGTGTCGTGGCCAGCGTCAGGTAGGGATTCGAATCGACGCCGGGCAGACGATTTTCAATACGGCGCGCCGACGGGGACGAATGCGGCACGCGAATGCCGCAGGTACGATTGTCGTAGCCCCATTGCACATTGATCGGAGCCGCCCAGTATTTAGTGAGACGCCGGTAGCTATTCACAAATGGCGCAAAGAGCGAGATGGCTTGCGGGAAATATTTCTGCATGCCGCCAATGGCATGCAGGAACATGTCGGATGGTGAGCCATCCTCATTCGAAAAGACGTTTTTACCGGTTTCGCGCGACAGCAGGCTCATATGAATATGCATGGCAGAGCCGGGTTCGTTCTCCATCGGCTTGGCCATAAAGGTGGCATACATATTGTGGCGGATGGCGGCCTCGCGCACGGTGCGCTTGAATAGAAACACCTGATCGGCCAGATCAAGCGCATTGCCATGCAGGAAATTGATTTCCATCTGGCAGGCACCCACTTCATGGATCAGGGTATCAATGGCCAGACCCTGCGCGTCGCAATAGTCGTAGATGTCCTCGAACATGTCGTCGTATTCGTTGACCGCATCGATCGAGTAAGCCTTCCGGCCGGTTTCGGCTCGACCGGTACGACCAATGGGCGGATGCAACGGGACATTGGGATCACGATTGATATCGACGATGTAGAATTCCATTTCCGGGGCTACCACCGGATCGAATCCCATCTCTTCGAATAATTTCAGTACGCGACGCAGCACATAGCGCGGCGAGAATTCAACCGGGCTGCCATCAAAACGGAAACAATCGTGGATAACCTGCGCGACCGGATCTTTGGCCCACGGGACAAGGCGGATGGTATCGGGGTCGGGAATCAGCACCATGTCCGGGTCGGTTGCGGGCACAATACCTTCGGCGTATTCACCGGTGACGGTTTGTAGCAGCACCACTTCGGGCAGGCGCATCCCTTCTTCGGCGCTGAATTTTTCCTTCGGGACAATTTTGCCGCGCGCAATGCCGGTGAAATCAGCAGTGACACATTCAACTTCGGTAATGCGATGCTCTTGTAACCAGTTCAATATATACGTCATGACATGCCTCATTTAATACCGGTTGGTACTGACCGAAATGAGGTGTCTTCAGAAACCTGTCACAAGGAAACCGCGAGCTGTGACGGCTTTTGAAGACTCCCTTACTCGTACAAATGTGGGACGCGCGCATCACTGAGCAGCGTAGCGCCCCAAGTTCAGTCTACTTCTGTTCAATATACTAAACAAGGTAATGTTGTACGGATGCCGCGCAAGGCGGGCGGGTGGCGGATAAGAGCCACGCATCATCATTCGATTTTGCGGTGGCTCGTGTGCCGAAGGATGAGGTGTTGATGATATTGAACGGATCGTTTAATAAATCGAATTAATCCAGCGACTGCAAGATACTGCGCAAGGTGTCGAAAATCCGGTTGATCTGCCCCTGATCAATGATGAGCGGGGGAGAGAGTGCAATCGTATCGCCAGTGACTCGAATAAGGATCCCGGCGTCCCATGCCTTGAGGAACGTGGCGAATGCGCGCTTTCCAGGTGCACCGGGCATGGGTTCCAGTTCGATTCCTGCCACTAGTCCGATATTGCGGATGTCCTTCACGTGGCGTGAATCTGCTAACCCGTGTGCTGCACTTTCCCAATAAGGCGCCATCTCGGCCGCGCGTTTAAATAGCTGCTCATCCCGATACAGCGAAATGGTTGCAGTTGCTGCCGCCGCGGCAAGTGGATGGCCGGAGTAGGTATAGCCATGCGGCAGTTCGATTACTCCTTCTGCGGCGGCAGACATAAAGGCATCGTGGATGTCGCGTCGCACCAGCACCGCCCCCATTGGCGCCGCACCGTTGGTCAGACCTTTGGCGCATGTCAGGATGTCCGGTGTGACATCAAAACGTGTCGCGCCCCATGCGCTACCCGTTCGGCCGAATCCGGTGATGACTTCGTCAAAGATCAGCAGGATGCCGTATTTCGTACAGATTTCCCGCAATCGCTGTAGATAACCCTTGGGTGGAATCAGGACACCTGTCGAGCCAGCCACTGGCTCGACGATAATCGCAGCGATAGTGGCTGGGTCGTGAAGTGCCAGTAATCGCGATTCAATGGCATTGGCCATGGCAACGCCATTGTGCTCTGGTTCGCCGCGCGAGAATGCATTCTGTGCGGGTGTATGGGTATGACCAATATGATCGGTGCCGGGCAGTCCGGTTCCGAATAGTTTGCGGTTACCAGCAATGCCACCGACGGAAATGCCGCCAAAGTTGACGCCATGATAGCCCCGCTCGCGGCCTATCAGTTTGGTACGATGGACATCGCCGCGAACGCGATGCCATGCCAGTGCAATCTTGAGTGCGGTATCGACTGATTCCGAGCCGGAGTTGGTGAAGAACACCCGATCCAGGCCTGTTGGTGCGATGTCAGCCAGTGCATTTGCCGCCATGAACATTTCCGGATGTCCCATCTGGAAGGGCGGGGCGTAATCCAGCGTCGCGGCTTGCCGCTGAATGGCCTCCACAATCGGCTTGCGATTGTGCCCGGCATTCACGCACCACAGACCCGCCGTGCCATCGAGAATCTGCCGTCCCCGGTCGTCTTTAAAATACATACCCTCGGCTGACACCAGCATGCGGGGGGCGGCCTTGAACTGGCGATTGGCTGTAAAGGGCATCCATAAGGCATCCAAATCGGGCATATGGGCGTAGGTTTTGGCATCCATGATCAGCGGCTTCAGGAAAGTCAGGCAATACGCTTAGTGTGCCACGTAAGCAAGATGGCGAAATAGATGGCTTGCTGTGGGTGAATATTAAATCAACCAATTGTTCAATATAATCGACACATTCGGGTATGTGGCGTGGTATCGTTATTAGAATGACCCGACGCATGTCCGCCATAATCGGCGGATCTGCACCCTGTGGAGACGACAAGATGAGCAAGCAGCAACGTACCCTGTCCGACTGGCAAGCCGCTGCCAGCAAGCTGACCATTGATGGCCGGGCGCTGGTCAATGGAGAAATGACGGACGCCCTGAGCAGTGAGACATTCGACTGCATCAGTCCGATTGATGGTCAGGTTCTGGCTAAAGTGGCTCGATGCAGTGAGTCTGACGTTGATCGTGCCGTTGCTGTAGCGCGCGCCAGTTTCAATCGCGGCGAATGGTCGGGCATGAACCCGCGCAAGCGCAAGGAGGTGTTGCTGCGCTGGGCGGCGCTGATCCGTGAACATACCGAAGAACTGGCGCTGCTGGAAACACTTGATGCGGGCAAACCGATTGGCGACACCATGGCCGTGGATATTCCGGCTGCGGCCTACTGTGTGCAGTGGTTCGCCGAGGCCATCGACAAGGTGGGGGGCGAAGTGGCGCCTGCCGATCACCATATGCTGGGTCTGGTAACACGCGAGCCAATCGGCGTGGTCGCAGCGGTGGTGCCGTGGAACTTCCCGCTGCTGATGGCTTCGTGGAAGTTTGCGCCGGCACTGGCTGCGGGCAATAGTGTGATCCTGAAACCTTCGGAAAAGTCGCCGCTGACCGCCATCCGAGTGGCGCAACTGGCGCTGCAGGCGGGCGTGCCTGCGGGCGTATTCAATGTGCTGCCGGGGTTTGGTGATACCGGCAAGGCGCTGGCGTTACATATGGATGTCGATTGTCTGGCGTTCACCGGTTCGACCGCTGTGGGTAAGCAGCTGATGCAGTATGCCGGTCAGTCCAATCTGAAACGCGTGTGGCTGGAATTGGGCGGAAAGTCGGCCAATATCGTGCTGCCGGATTGTCCGGACATGGATCGTGCAGTCGCCGCCGCCGCCGGTGCAATTTTCTACAATATGGGCGAGATGTGTACTGCGGGTTCGCGTCTGTTGCTGCATCGTTCCATCAAAGATGCATTTATCGAGAAGCTGGTGGCGACCGCAGCAGGCTGGAAGCCAGGGCATCCACTTGATCCGAATACGTCGATGGGCGCCATTGTCGACAAGATTCAGCTGGATCGCGTGCTGTCCTATGTCGAAACCGGCAAGGGCGAGGCACGTCTGCTGTGCGGTGGCGAACGCACATTGACTGAAACCGGCGGCTACTATCTGCAGCCGACCATATTCGAGGTGAATACGCCAAAAGCGCGCATTGCCACCGAGGAAATCTTCGGGCCAGTGCTGTCTGTCATTACTTTCGATACGCTGGATGAAGCCATTGCCATCGCCAACGATAGTGAATACGGCTTGGGTGCAGCGGTGTGGACGTCTGATCTGGCCACCGCTCACGATGCGGCACGTCGTTTACGTGCGGGCACGGTGTGGGTGAATTGCTACGAGGAAGGGGGGGATATGAACTTCCCATTTGGTGGCTACAAGCAGTCTGGCAATGGCCGCGATAAATCGCTGCACGCGCTGGAAAAATACACCGAGCTAAAATCTACGTTGGTACGCCTGCGGTAAGCCTGATGTGAGCGGGCGGCCGAAGGCCGCCTGCCACGAAAGGCTGATTGGTCTCCGGTACGCTTTTTATTCCTATTGCTTGACTTTTCTCCGCGGGCAGCATGTCCCGTCTCCTTGCATTTCGTTGCGCACCTAACCCACTGTTCCCTTAGCTAAAACTGCATCCTTAATACCAGCGTCTATGATTCAAGTTGGTTCTATTGGAGCAGCGTACGCGTATGCAATCGCCCGGACATCAGTCCCTGACCGACCGGCTGTTTAGACGCAAACCTGGTGAGATGATCAATCTGGTCACGCAGGGGGGGCAGATATTTGCTACGCGTATTGCGCGCAGTTCATTACGCAATCGCCATACACCCAAGGTGACACTGGCCAAGCGGCTGGAGATTCAATCGGGCAATCTGCTGCCATGGACACAGGATTTGGGCATGAAGGGCGCAGATGTACGCACGATTCTGTCGCCAGGCGAATACCAGATTCTGCAGGTTGATCTGCCCAATGTAGAAGCGGAAGAAATGAATGCTGCAGTCGGCTGGCAGGTTCGGGATATGCTGCGCACCGATCTAGTGAATACCTTTCTGGACATTATGCCTCTGCCTTCGGAGGCGTTGGGAGAGAAAGGAAAATTAGGGTTTGTCATCGCCGCAGACAGTATGGTGTTGCGGCGATATATGACGCAATACGCCAATCTTAATGCGCGTGTGGTGGTCATTGACGTACCCGAAATGGCGCAACGCAATATTGCGCGCATGCTAGGCGAGGGCAAGCCTGTCGCCGTGCTCTCTGTGCATCCGCGACATACGCTGTTTACCGTCAGCATGAATCATGCGCTGGTATTTGCCCGGCAAATCGACATTGGGTTTGATGATGTCAGAGATGGGGATGAAGATCGCGCCAGTGCATTTGGACGACTGGTGCTAGAGGTGCAGCGGTCGATCGACGTCCTTGATCGGCAATGGGGGCATGTGACCCTGAGCGCGCTCTGGCTAGCGCCGTTCGGTGATCGTGACATCCTGCAGCAACTGCTGAGTGATGTGGTGTATATCCCGGTTAAATCGATTGACCTGATGAGTCTGTTTGATCTCGGCGGGCTGCGGTTTCCGGATGATCCTGATGTGCAAGGCTCCTTTTTCCTGCCACTCGGCCTGGCGATGCGATCAATGGAGTCAGCATGAAGATCGACATCAATCTGGCTGATCCGGCACTGATTCCGCCCGATCCGGATTTTACGTTTTCCGTACTGGGCCGCTTATTGGTTTGGGTGATGTCATTCTGGCTGGTATTGACCATACCCTTGCTCTACCAGAATGAAACCGACAGACAGACTGCCCGCGCAGCCGATCAGGCGCTGCATCCATTGCGGCAATCCGTCGCCAAAATGAATCTCAGTGCTAAACAGGTGCCAAGCGATCACGAACTGCAAAACAAACTGGCACTACTTGAGGCAGATCATCGCCGTTTACTCGCACTTGATGGTGCCCTATCCGGGTTTGGCGCTGGCTCCAAGGGCGGCTTTTCCGCATCGCTCAAACAATTGGCTGTCGCTAAGGTAGACGGCGTCTGGCTGACAGAGATACAGCTCGAATCCAACCGGGCAGCGTTTCGCGGGCGCGCACTGGATCAAAATCGCATTCCTGTCTTTGTACAGTCTCTGCAGTCCTTAGAGAGTCTTCGCGGCGTTGAGTTGGGGGGTATCGATATGAAGCGGATTAAGGAGCCGCTCTCTGGCGAGTCGCTATTCGAGTTCGAGCTGAGTTCTCCTGTGCAGGGAGGAAAATGATGCTTTCCAGCCATGCCCTGTACTCCGCCCTGCGCGCTCGCATGCGCTACTTGCGTCGCTTTGCTGATCGCTTCGATAACCTCAAGCGTCGAGAACGCATCATATTGACACTGACTGCCGTACTTGTCGGAAGTGCACTTTGGTGGGGAAGCGTACTGGAACCGGGCTGGAAAAAGCATGAGCTTCTGCAGGTTCAGATTCGGTTAATCGAGCAAGAGGGCATACGTCTGGAAGAGGAAAGACACATGCTCGAACAGTCGGCGCATACCGGCCCGATGGAGGCCTTGCTAAGACAGATCACGGACATGCACGCCAGTAACGCTGCCCTGGTGAATCACATCCAGACAGTGCAGTCGGCTATCAGCGAACGGGAAAGTGTGTCTAAGCAATTGGCGACCCTGGTCGGTACACCTAAGGGCATTGAAATATTAGGCGTCCGAACCCTCTCGGTACGCCCGCTCCTTGATGCGGGCAATGCGCCTGTACCCGATGCGCGTGCTCCAAACATCAAGGCGGCAGGGCAGGTCTATCGTCATCTCGTCGAGGTTCGCATACGCGGTACGTTTGCGGATTTGGTGGCGTGGCTTGATCAGGTTGAGCGCACACCCTTGCGAATTTACTGGGACAAGTTAAATGTACACACGACTGACTACCCACTGTGTGAAGCAACGATCACCGTTGCGAGTTTGAGTGCGGATGACGTATGGCTCACGCTTTGACTCGATGGTGCCTTGCCTTGATCTGCATGGTCGGTACACAGGCGGGTACCCTGCCTGATCCCATGCAACCACCTGCGGCCGTCAGCAAGCATGCTGATGCAAACGTGGCGAATCCAGCGGACGTGCTGGTGCTGCAGTCTGTTCTATTGAATGGTGCGAAACGCATTGCCGTCATCAATGGACAGCACCTCAAGCAGGGTGATCAGGTGAACGGGTATGTGGTGATCGCCATCCGCTCAGGCCAGGCTGAATTGTCAGATGGTAAAAGCAAGCTCACCCTGACTGTTTTTTCAGATATCAAACGTGCGAGCAATCGGCATCAAGCTGAACTTATCCATCGCAAGGGGGCGCAATGATTACCCGACTGTGCTGCATGCTGACCGGCTTTTGCGTGCTTCAGATACTGTCTGGGTGTGCATCGCAACCCGCCTCTTTTCGGACACCATCCGATGCTGTCCGCAGTGAAATGCGAGAGGCTCGACAATCTGCTGCGTGGTTGTCCGAGCAAGAGCAGGCTGCGCTGCGCGAGGCTCTGACACCGCCCGCGCCGCCACCGCCTGCCCAGTCCACGGCCGTGAATGAAGCCCGTTTCGATGTGGTGGTCAACGAGGTGCCTGCCGCACAAGTTTTGCTGGGCATGGTGGAAGGCACACGCTACTCGATGATTCTTCCGCCAGATATCGGTGGCAAGATCAGCATGAATCTTCACGATGTAACGGTGCCGGAAGCCCTCAGCGCGATTCGCCAGGTCTATGGCATTGAGTACCGGATTGAAGGCAATCGGATTGCCGTGCTACCGCAATCGCTGCAAACGCGGGTGATGCAGATCAGCTATCTGGATGTACAACGGCGCGCCAGTAGCGAGGTACGGGTACTGTCCGGATCCATGAGTGATAACAATGCCGGTAATGGCATTCAGCAGAATCAATCCGCTACGCCCGGCAATGTGCCGGCAAACAATGGCAATAATTCGGGAAATTCGGCCAGCAACTTTGTTTCCAGTAGGGTGGTGACTCAAGCTAGGATGGATTTCTGGGGCGACTTCTCCAGTGCGATTCATGCCATTGTGGGGGAGGGTGAGGGGCGCAAGGTGGTGGTGAATCCGCAAACCGGAGTCATTGTGGTGCGGGCACTGCCCAGCGAGTTGGCATCGGTCGAGGCGTTTATCCGGGCATCGCGGCTGGCGCTGGAACGGCAGGTGATTCTCGAAGCAAAGATCATGGAAGTTCAGCTCAATAACCAGTTTCAGGCTGGAATTAACTGGGCCGCGTTTGGGCATAGCAGCAATCCCGGTACCGGCTTTTCGGGCGGGATGCTGCAAGCGGGTGTTTCCACCAGCAATACAGGTGCCACCACTGGCTCAGCCTTGACTGGAATGGCAGGCAAAACACTCACCAACGCAACGACAGGCAGCCTGTTTGGGGTGGTGTTCCAGAGCAATAATTTTTCGGCCGTACTGGCTATGCTGGAGCAGCAGGGCAAGGTGAATGTGCTGTCTAGCCCTCGCATTGCGGCGCTCAATAATCAGCCTGCCGTGCTGAAGGTTGGCACGGACGATTTCTTCGTCACCAATGTCAGCACCACGACAACGACGGGTACCGCCACGACCTCAACGCCTTCCGTCACGCTGCAGCCTTTCTTTTCCGGCATTTCGCTGGATGTGACCCCGGTGATTGATACCGACAAGCAGGTGACCTTGCACGTGCATCCGTCCATCTCGCAGGTGAGCACGGTGAATCAGCAGATCAATCTAGGCTCGCAGGGAACCATTTCGCTGCCACTTGCGTCTAGTAACGTCAGTGAAACCGATAGCGTGGTGCGTGGCCGTGATGGTCAGATCATTGCGCTGGGTGGACTGATCCGCGAATCACTGGTCGACAATGCCGATCAGTTGCCTGTATTAGGCGGCTTGCCGGTTGTGGGGCACTTATTCCGCAGCAATAACAAGCAGGTTCAGCGGCGCGAGCTGGTTATTCTGATTAAACCCACGGTGGTGGATTCGGGTCTGGTGTGGTCAGATACGGTCGGCCAGTACGAGAAGCGGCTGGAGTCTCTACTCGACCGCGATCACCTCAACGCCTTGCGCTAGGACGGAGGCAAGCATGTATCTTGATCATTTTGGTCTGCAGGAATTGCCATTCAGCATCACCCCGGACACGGCATTCTACTTTCCCTTTGCGCGCTATCAGACCGTACTCAATACCCTGTTGATGTCAGTGAGTGAAGGCGATGGCTTTATCAAAGTAACAGGCGAAGTGGGTACCGGCAAATCGCTGCTATGCCGAAAATTTCTGGCTTCGTTGGGCGATGACTATGTTACGGCCTATTTGCCGAATCCCTGTATGGAGCCGCGTGCGATCTTGCAGGCCTTACTGGAAGAGCTGGGCGCGGGGCATCCCGTCTCACTGGATCAGCATGGCTTGTTATCCGCCCTGTCGCATCGTTTGATTGCACTTGCAGCAGCGGGAAAACGGATTGTGGTGTGCCTGGATGAGGCGCAGTCGATGTCGCTGGAGAGTCTGGAAGCCATCCGCCTGATGAGTAATCTGGAAACCGAGAAGCGCAAGCTCTTGCAGGTGGTGCTGTTTGGTCAGCCGGAGCTGGACCAGAAACTCGCCTTACCCGGCATACGCCAATTACGGCAACGCATCGTCTTTCAGGAACAATTACAGCCCATGAGCCGCGACGAAATGCCGCTATATCTGCATTCACGGCTGGAAAAGGCGGGATATGGCGGCGGTGAACTCTTTACGCACAGCGCGCTGAATCGTCTGTATCAGGCCAGTGGCGGTGTGCCTCGTCTGATCAATTTGCTGGCGCATAAAAGCATGTTGCTGGCCTATGGCAAAGGCGAGTATCTGGTTGATGTTCAGGAAGTGGCCGATGCCGTGCAGGATACGCCTGCCGCACATCAATCATGGTGGGATGTGCTGCGCGGAACATGGCCGCATCTTCACTGGAGGCAATCGTGAGCGTGCTGACCCGCATGCTGGCGGATCTGGATGCGCGACAACAGCTATCTGCGAAACCGATTCAGGTTTATGGCGGCATTCAGGTTAAATCGAACCAGGCTAAGGTAAGCTGGCGCTGGGTACTGCTGTCCGGTCTGCTGATTGCAGGCGGCCTTATCTGGACGCAGCGATCGACTGATCGAACGATCGACGCGGGGAAACACCTGCAGTCCGTTCCTCCGCCGCTTACGCGCACACTGCGTCTGCCCTCTGTGCCCGCATCCCCACTGGCAGGCGACAACACGCAAGCCGGCCCCATCGCGCCCTCCTTGGCGCGCAAGCGTACAGGTGTGATGTCAAAGGCCGAAGCGCCTCCTGCCGACCTTGAACACCCATCGCTCAACGATCAGCCCGCTTCACCCGCTACAACCAAACTTCCGCAGCCCACCTCATCCGGCATGCAGCTTGTCCACCATGCTGCCGGTGCGGATCAGGAACCGGATCTAGCCAATAAGGTGCAGGCCATCCGTCAACTTGCCGCAACGGGTCAATTGCACGAAGCCCTGATGCAGCTGAACGAGTTGTCACAAGGTCATGTGCTGGACGCGGATACCATTGCTTGGATGGCCTCGCTGGCGCAGCAAACTGGTGATCATGATTTAGCGGTCACGAGTTTTGCGCGTGCATTGTCCCTTCGTCCGAATGTACCTGCGTGGATGCTGGGGCAGGCTGTATCCTTGATGGAGTCAGGGCAGGCAAGGCAAGCCGCTCGGGTGGCCGACACTGCTTTGCAGGCCGGATTACCTTCACCGGCCTTACAGCGTGTGGCGGAAAAAATCCTGCAGAAAGCCGCCGCAGAGGCCAATCAGCCAGTCAGGTGATCCAGCGGCAAGGCCGTGGTCTGCTTGATGGTTTCCAGTACAAAACTGGATTTGATATCGGTGACGCCGGGATGCTGAAGCAGGGTATCCATCACGAATCGCGAAAAATGCGCCAGATCCTGAAACACGACGCGCAGCAGGTAGTCCATCTCGCCCGCCATGGCGTGGCAACTCACGACTTCAGGCCAGGCTTGCACCGCGCGCGAAAACGATTCGCATTGCCGCTCGCGTTTGTCCAGCATGATGCGCACAAAGGCTTCGAGCCCGAGGCCGATCTTGGCCGGATCGAGCAACGCCACATAGGTGGCGATCACGCCCTCGCTCTCCAGTCGCTTCAGCCGTCGCAAAGTAGGCGATGCAGACAGCGCAATTTCATCGGCTAGTTCGAGATTGGTCAGCCTGCCATTTTTCTGCAAAGTAGCAAGAATTTTGATATCCAGCTTATCCAGTTCGATCATATTGCGCATTTTTCATATTTTAGGGTGATTCATGCTAATGCTGCGCCGCTTTGAGCGCAAGTTTGCAATCAAATTGCGCGCTTTCTCACGTATTCTGCGTCTTACCAGAGAGACACGCTGCAGCGCGGCCCCCCCCGCCTGCGGCTCGCGGAGATAACATCATGAATAGCACAACGGACAAGGTCGTATTGCAGGGCATGGAGGAATGCATTCCCGACTATCGTGACATTCACGACGTCCCAACGCCTGACTACACCGACGTCGAACACGATACCTGGGCCAAACTCTATGCCAATCAGCAAAAGGTACTGCCGGGCCGTGCCTGTGCGGAGTTCCTGGAAGGGCTGGAGCTGACCGGCTTTCCGGCCACCCACATTCCGCGTCTGGCTGACATCAGCGACAACATCGAACGCCAGACCGGCTGGAAGCTGACCCGCGTCGATGGCCTGGTGCCGAACTACGAGTTCTTCAAACTGCTGAAAGCACGTATTTTTCCGTCGACCGACTTTATCCGTCGTCCGGAAGAGATCGAATACACGCCGGCACCGGACATGTTCCACGACCTGCTCGGCCACGTGCCCCTGCTGACCAATCCGCGTTTCTGTGCCTTCTTCGAGAAGTTCGGTATCGCTGGCGTCAATGCATTCGAGCGCGAAGGCGTCGATCCGGAAGCCCGCGAATGGCTACCGCGCATTTACTGGTTCACCGTTGAATTCGGCCTGATCCGCAATCCGGAAGGCCTGCGCATCTATGGCGCCGGCATCATGTCCAGCCCCGGCGAAGTACTGTTCAGCCTCTCCGACGAAACCGTGAAGCACACCTTTGACCTCGACGTGATCAGCGCGCGTCCCTACGACATCTGGAAGATGCAGGGCGATGTGTTTGTGATCGAGAGCTTCGACCAGCTGGAAAACGCCTTTGACGCCTGGGCGCGGAAGCATAATCTGCTGTAATGCAGGCTGGATGTGTGTAAAGCAGAAAGGAGCATGGAAACATGCTCCTTTGTTTTTGCATGGAGAGGTATTTCGTCCTCAAGCGTTCTGCATACATGCGTTTCAATGTATCGTGTGCGACTTTCATACGATGCTGTATTTGCCCACTACCGGCTATGCTGCATCGACAGGTCTGACTGCGATATCGCAGACATTGAAGGGAGCACACCATGAACGCACCGCTCGTGATCATCGGCACCGGACTGGCCGGATACAACCTGGCCCGCGAATACCGCAAGCATGCGCCCGATGCGCCCCTGCTCATCATCACGGCGGATGCGGGTGACTTCTACTCTAAGCCGATGATTTCCAATGCGCTGGCGGGTAATAAATCCGCTGCGCAGCTGGCGATGAAATCGGCAGAGAAAATGGCCGAAGAACTCAAGGCTACCGTGCTCACCCATACCCGCGTCGAATCCATTGACCGTGACGCCCGCATCGTCCGTGTGGCGGGGGGCGAGCATGCCTATAGCCAACTGGTGCTGGCGCTGGGTGCCGACCCAATTGATTCAGGATTGCAGGGTGATCGCAGCCGGGTGATCAGCGTGAATGATCTGGCCGACTATGCCCGTCTGCGCGAGATGCTGGAGGGCAAAGAGGATATACTGGTGATTGGCGCAGGCCTGATCGGTTGCGAATTCGCCAATGATCTTTCTGCCATCGGCAAGCGCGTACAGGTAGTCGATCCTTCTGTCTGGCCGCTGTCGCGTCTGCTGCCGCAAGCGGGCGGTGAGCGCCTGAAAGCCGCACTGGAAGGGCTGGGTGTCACCTTTCATTTGGGCACCACCGCGCAATCTGTGGCGCTGGTGGATGACCGTGTGGTGGTGACACTGGCCAATGGCGAGACGGTCACCGTAGCCTTGGTGCTGTCGGCCATTGGTTTGCGTCCGCGTATTGCGCTGGCGCAAGATGCAGGACTGGCAACCAACCGTGGCATCAAGGTCGACCGTCACCTGCGCACCAGCGATCCGGCGATTTTTGCGCTGGGCGATTGCGCCGAAGTGGACGGACAGGTGCTGCCTTTTGTGATGCCCATCATGCAGGCCATGCGCGCACTGGCGGCGACGCTGGCTGGCAACGACACCCGCGTCAGCTATCCCGCCATGCCCGTGGTGGTCAAAACCCCGGCATGCCCGACCGTGGTTTCTCCTGCTGCGCCGGGCAGTGCAGGGGAGTGGGTAGTCGAATCCGATGCCGAAGGCCTGAAAGCGCGATTTATGCACGGTGATCTGACACTGGGCTTTGCGCTGATGGGCAAGGCCACCGCCGAGCGCGCCGCCATGGCCGCAGGGGTGCCGCCTGTTCTGCCTTAATCTGTTCCCGCTATACCCGCGCTGTCTGCCCCGGTGGACAGCGCATCCAGAGCCAGCAGTAAGCTGGTCCGATGCGCCCGCGCCACCTGCTGCCACGGCTCACCCGTGATCGCCGATTCCAGCGCCCACAGTAGATTCAGGCTGGCGCGCGGGCAGACCTGCTTCACACGATAGTAAGCCCGAACCGACCCCAGTTCGACGATCTGCGCCACCGTCACAATACCGGCCTCAGCCAGCATCAGCTTCGAGGCTGGGCCGAGGCTTTTGAGGTCGGTGATTGAGAGAGGATTCGTCATGTGAGTCATTTTCGCGTAGACGCGTGTACCAGATTCAATGATTGACTGATCTTGTTGTTATACGGACGCAGCTCTGGCAAGATCAAGGCATGGCGCGGGTTTGAAGGGTATAATTCTGCGCTATCATCATAATGTTATGACTGACTGATGGGTTGTTATTTTTAATATTAAGTTAATATATGAGAACAAAAAAATTCCTCTCAGTAATTTTTCTTATAATTTCCTTTGTGCTTTACATATATAGCTTGAGTCAAGAGGCATTTTCTTGCTCAACAAAAGGATTTTTAGGGTACGAAGTATTAGCCTATGGGTGGTTCGGGCTCATTACTCTTGATCCTCGATGGATTACAAATATTCTTTATTTTTGGATGGTGCTACGAATAATCAGAATGCCTGAGGTGGGAATGTACTGGTGGGTACCATTTCTTAGTTTAACTTTAGCATTTGCATCCATTCCCATTCCTTCAATGGGTTGTGAATCCTTAGTTGGTGCGCCAAATATTTCCGACCATTTGGCCTTTGGAGGCTATATTTGGATAGCTTCCGTCACATTGGCCAGTTTAATTGTTATTGTTACAGATAAAAAATTATTTGGTCTTAATGTTGAGGGTGAAGAAAATTAGTTATTATTTCAATGTTTTCATTGGGTTGAATTAAGTGCGGCGTTGATTCTTTAAAGTCGCTTAACGAAAAGCGTTTATCCGCCTCCATTGTCTTATTTTCCAGTCTCAACCCTTTGGCGCTGCGGGTACTGTTCGTGTCAATTCAGAGAACTGGAGTTTGCCATTCTCGAACCGTCGAATGGCGAAGAATAAGGCTCGGTTTTGTCTGACGCAGGATGCATGAAACGCCTCATTCCGAAAATCAGAACGGCATTTCTAGAGTCTTTGCGTTGCCCGAAACTGCTAGGCATTTATCGTGAGATACCTGCTGCTTCAATTTTGCCCAGAGAGCCCTAACCCCTCTATAAGGACTTCCCGCTCCCCGCAACCATAACCGACCCACGGCCATGCATGTCATGGCCTTTGTTTTTCCGATTTCCCTTTGCATCTCATCCGCAGATCATGCCGCTCATGCCTGTTGAAACAGGAAACGGCGTGACACTATCACCGGCGTCCTGCGTCGTATCGTGCATGCGCCTCGATGCTCAACCGCGTATGTGGGCCTCATTCGTTCCTCAAGGAGATCATGCACGGCGAAGATGCCCTTGGCGAGATCGTTACCAATAGGGATAATGATCAAGAACATCCCTTGCAAAAGGCTGGAGGGAAATCCATCTTGGCACATTGATGCCGATACGGCTTCCGTTGCAACCACGGGGCGGGGTGACCTTTTTTCGTAGGTGCGAAATTTCTAGGGTCGATCATTAAAATGAAGAAACTGATATTACTTTGCCTGCTTTATCCAACGGTATGTTTTGCGCATCCGCCCGCCGAAATGGTGAATTTGGCTTCGCTCTACACGGATGAAATGCTGACTGTTCTGGAACAAATTTGTATCGCAAGAGCACCGTCTAAAGCTAAACAGTACAGCGAGGCAATGACCAAATGGCGGGCGGCAAATCAAAAGCAACTACGCGATATCCAGCAAGCCGCTGACAATGTTGAGCGCATGGCCTATCAAAAGCTGGGCAATGCCCAAAGCCGACAAGATAAAGAGGCTGCTTTGAGCACCTTGATGATAATCACCACTGCAAAGACATGGGGCGCGAATTCGGCGTCGAGCTCCTTTGCGAAGTTAAAGGATGGGGAGGCTAGATCATTGTGCGAAACCTATACGCGTGAAGCCAGCAACGAAGCCTGGATGCGAGCAGAGATGCTGTCTGCCCTGAAGCAGGCATCATCGCTTCAATAGTGCGGATATCCGTTGTACCTGATTAGGCAGTCAACCGGACACCAACCTGCTGCTCAGTTTGGTGCCCTGCGCTCCGGTGCCAAAAAAGGCTTGGCGAAATCGATGTCAATCGAAACCAAGGCCATGGATTTCCCTTGTAAGAAGGCTGGTGGGGTTGAAATCCATCGTGGCACATAGATGCCGACGCGGCTCAGTTGAAACCTCGGGACGGGGAAGTACCTTTTATAGTTAGTCCGCAAAGGTGACCCCTGTATGCTAATCCCACCAGGTTTCAATTCGGTAACGCCGTACTTCTTTATGGCCGAAGCAGCGGACTTCCTTGAATTCTTGGTTGTCGGGCTGGGGGCATAGAGATTGGACGGCATATGAACGGCGATCGAATCGCAAACGCTCAGGTGCGACTCGGGACCTCAACAGTCATGGTGAGCGAGGCATCTCCAACGTTTCCGGCAATGCCAGCTTCGTACTACTTATATGTAGAGAACACCGATGAGGCAATGAATAGAGCAATATCTGCTGGGGCATCCCTGATTATGTCTGTCACAGACATGCCCTACGGGGACCGCCAGGGTGGCGTGAAGGACAAGCATGGAAACATCTGGTGGCAGTCTCAGCGGCTGCTCCCAGGACCGTACTGAGCAGTGCGCAGGTGAAAAATGGAGTCAGTGCGGTCTCATCTCACACTGAACACCGAAGCTCCGGGCTGTGCCTCCGAGTAGCGCGGTCGCGTGCAAGTAGATATGACGCAAAAGTGAAAGTGCCGAGATTAATACAATCCGATTATTTGCATAGCAATGAATGACTCGCGAGGAAGAGAGTTGAGTTAATTTATTGTAAGAGAGTTTGGGTTGTATGGGGGAAATCAATTAAAATGATTAATTAGTTTGAATGTGCGAATTATTTTCTGATTATTTGTGGAGTATTTATGAGTGGTGGGATCGAATCACTTCGCCATGTATTGAACGAGTTTGACAATAAATATCAGCGTCCTTCTATGGCTCGTTTGACTACGATACTTCAGACGTTGACGTTCGAAGAGGGAAAGTGGGAATCTTACTAGTGTGATGGTGGTTTGCTTCGGCAATACGCTGAAGCGCTATGTGTGTATGTATTCTTCGATCATAAAGGGCAGCTTCTCTATATTGGGCAATCGAAAATTCTTGGAAAAAGATTTGGCGCACACTTTTCTCAAGGTGGTCTCACTAAGATAAATGCTGGGGCGGTTGCTTTTTTGCCTGTGCCGAGAGAATGCTGGTTCGAAATATTGGCAATTGAGGCATATCTAATTGAGAGGCTTCAGCCCCCTTTTAATAAAGCGGGAATTAAAAAGAAATCGATTGCTGAGGGCATAATTTTGCCGACCCGACCCCAAAAAATTCAGTAGCACATGGTTTGTGCGTCCAATCACACCCAGAGCAGATGAAATGGCGATTTCGGTGCGGGCGTGATGAAGCGGGGGATTCAGACTGCACTCGAGCCAGCAGGCCTCATTTACAATCTCCGAATATTGCCGGTCATGCTGGTGCTTGAGTCCAACTCGGTTTTTCCGCCTCGCATCAGGGTTGAGACTGAAAATATGAAAATGACCGCGGGCTAATACAATTTGATAGGTACCATATGAATATTCGACACTACATTTCCGAAGACTGGAAGCGCATTTGCGCAATCCATGATGCCGCACGCCATGATGAGCTGCGGGCTGCCGGTTTGGAAGCGGCATATCTAACCCTCGAACAGACGGCTGAAAGCGAGGGGTTTCACGAGTATGAAATCCGGGTGGCTGAAGTGGATGGGCAAGTCCTGGGTTTTGTAGCATTTACACCGGATGAGCTGGCTTGGCTTTATGTCGACCCCGACTGCTATGGTAAAGGGGTAGGCTTGTCGCTTGTTCTTGCTGCGTTATCGGAAGTAAGCGGCCCTATGAGCGCGGAAGTGCTTGCGGGCAATGACGCCGCGATCGCGCTCTACCGAAAGGCTGGATTCGAGGTGGTAGGTCAGGAACACGGCGTCATGCCCGGAAATGAGCGCTTCAGCGTAACGGTTTCTGTGCTTCAGCATTCAGGAGTGGCGTAGTTTGCCATGCCAGCGTGACACCCATCGTGATTGCCGTTACGGGTATGCCTCAGTCCCCCAACCATAATCGACCAGCAGCCATGCTTAGAGCGGCACTTTATGACCACTCGACGCACTTTTATTCGAACATCTGGTCTTCTCGCTGCAGCAACTTTGCTGGGCGGCGTGAGGGGAGGCTTTGCGATGGCCAATGGACCTAATACATGGTTCATGCCGGATGAGGGTGATCGACACCAGCGAACTTGGATGGCTTTTGGCGCAAGTCTGGCTGTATGGGGCAAGAAGTACTTGCCAGAAGTGCAGCGCAATTTGGCGACAATCGCCCTTACGATCTCCAGGTATGAGCCCGTTTCGATGCTGGTGCGTCAAGCTGATTTGCCGTTAGCCCAGAGAATGATGGGAGACAAGGTTGAGCTAATTGTCTGCCCGCTCGACGATATATGGATGCGTGACACCGGACCGGTTTTTGTCGTGACCGAGCAAGGTGACAAAGCGAGTGTTGACTTCAATTTCAACGGCTGGGGTGAGAAGCAGCGCTATGAATACGATGCCAAAGTCGCCTCGTTTGTTGCTCAAGGCGCCGGTGTACGCCATATGCAATCCGATCTGGTACTGGAAGGCGGCGGGATCGAGGTTGACGGCCACGGCACGGCGATCATTACCGAAAGTTGCGTACTCAACGACAACCGAAATCCTGGCGTAAGCAAAGCGCAATGTGAACGCGAGCTTAAACAACTACTTGGACTGACACAGATCATCTGGTTGCCCGGCATCAAGGGAAAAGACATCACTGATGGACATACCGATTTTTACGCGCGATTCGTACGCCCCGGCGTGGTTGTCGCCGGATATGACCCTGATCCCAAGTCCTTTGACCATGCAGTGACAAAGCGGCACTTGGAAATTCTGCGTTCGGCGACAGATGCCGAGGGCCGAAAGCTGGAAGTGGTTGTACTGGAGGCGCCTTCAAAAGTGCGAGAGGCTTATGCGAATGATGACTTCGCAGCGGGCTACATCAATTTCTATATCTGCAATGGGGCGGTGATTGCCCCGGAATTTGGCGATCCGCGTGCCGACACCGCCGCCAAACGTGCGCTGCAACGAGCCTTTCCCGATCGTGAAGTTGTCCAGATCAACATCGACGGCATTGCTGCGGGCGGGGGAGGCATTCACTGCACCACACAGCAAGAGCCTAGGGTTTGACAGGTGATGTATGGACGTCGGGATTTCTCTAATCAGCATGATATCTGCACCCAATCAGCGCCATGATAGCGCCCGCTGTGTCAGCAAACATTGAATAGAATGGCTACCCTTGGCGAGATCAACACCGATTGGGATAATCGCCTTGGGTGATCTTTTTCCATAGGGAGCAGGGATCAAACCTTAGGTTGGCACATAGATGCCGACGTGGCGTCCGCCGAACCTCGGAACGGGGAAGATTTTTTTATTTTTTAGGCATATGACACACTTAGCCAACTATCAGCGCTTGTGGGATGGAACTGAGCAAGGCTGGGTTCTATGGCGACACGACGAAGATCGAGTAAAGCTAACCCTTACCTTTTCTGCAGGCGGCCCGACGCTAGAAAACATCAAGGCACTTCGCTCAGTAATTAGTTCGTTCAAGGAACAACCAGCTGTAAAACTATTCGCAAGCTTAAAAGGCATAAATTCGCTTGAGCTTGGCGATTTCGAATCTAGAGCGTCAAAAAAGGTAGCTTTCGCTCTTGTAAATCACGGCCTAGTCCCAGAGGAAGACCCTTATCACATTACTCGCTTTACCTTTGTAAATGAGCTAGGCGGCGCCTTGTTGGTTATTGAAGATAACATCCTCCATCAATTAGTCGTTGAAGAAGCAATCAAAAACCACATTCCTATTCGTAGGTCAGAGTGCTGAATATGCCTAACCCCGCTGCAAGAACCTCCTAGTCCCCGCAGCCATAACCGACACACGACCAAACAGCCGAGGGTCTCGGATGCAGCTGCGTTCGTTAACGCGGCAAGCCCTTAATCCATTCCATCACTGCCGGGGTGTTTGTTAAATCACCTTCGAATACATACTTGGGCGAGTGGGACTCGTTATTGCCGCGTGGCCGGTCGCGGAATACCTTGCTGGGCAGATAAGCTTTGGCGGCGAAGTCGGACATTTTGACTTCAGCCAGATCCATATACACCGTATCGCCCGAGGTTTCGCGGCCAACCTGAATACCGCCGAGGTTTTTCCAGAGATCGACAGCATCCAGGCAGGCTGATGCGCAGGTATGATCGGTCAGGATATACACGCTGCCTTTGAATGGATTGGGCGTGGCGTAGCTGGATGGGCCGGATGAATCGGACGTGGTTGTCACGGTTTCGCGCCAGAGCGGCAGGCCCGCTGCACGCGCTTCTTTCAGGCCTTTCAGGATCGCTTTCCAGTACTCAACTGTCTCTTTATCGTGACCCATCAGGCCCGCCAGCCACATGTATTTGTCCATTATGTTGATCTTTTCGTCTGACGGACGCCATTCCACATAAAACGGCTTTCGCGGAACGGCATTCAGTGCAGCCTCTCCCCAGATGGCTCGCGCGATCATCCGGCTGTAATGCGATGAGCCGCCGCCGTTGCCGCGCAGGTCGAGCACGATGTAATCGAGCGACTGAATGCGCTGCTGATCGGCTTCGATCTTGCCGATATATGCATCGATTGTTTTGGCTGTTTCCTTGCCCGGCGTGGGATCAAAATTCTTCAAGGAGAGGGTGAGGGTTTTGTCGGTGAGGGCGTAATCAAATTGCGCCTTGTAGGTCGGCGACAAGGCTGCCAGACGCGTGGTGGCATCTTCTTCTGCGATTTCACGCCAGTTCAGCGGGATCGTTTTGAGGCCGGATTTCCCCTGGAAAACACAAGATTGCATAGGGGTGAAATAGGGGTTGGTGGCGTAGTAAAACAGACGATAGCTATAGCGGTAATGCTGTGAGCGCAGCGACCAGCGTCCCACGAAGCGACCGACCTGATCCGCCAGCAGGCGGTCTGCATCAACTTCATCACAGGATTGCAGTACATCACCTATTTCAGGCAGGGCTGGATCATCCAGCCGGTTCAGCACCACTTGTTTGCCTAAACGTTCTTCGGTCAAAAATCCCGGCCAGCGACGGGTGGTGGCTTTGGGAAGCTTGTCGTCGTAGGTATAGCTGAGGTGGCCATCGTCGAAGGAGGCGACAAACTCGTTCATTGCCCAGTTGTAGTGCCAGAAACTGGTGGCACCTTCGGCACGTTCGTTCAGGTGGGCAAAGGCTGCATCCATGTGGGGGCGGAAATCGGGATTGCGCTCGTCGTAGATGCCCGGATGGATACGTACGATGGCATCGTAGAGTTCCTTGCCATCATGCTTGAGCTGCTGCTTCCAGTCGCGGTCGTCGGTGTAGGACGAAAAGCCGAAAGCGTAAGCAGCCATGGAGAAAACCGTTGCTATTGTAATCGTGGCCAGCGGGAGGATGCGTCTCGTAAGGCATGCCATTTGAATCTGTCTCCTCGGATGTTTTTTTCGAATGTTCAATAGTTTAGGGATGACGGCTTTTGCATCAAAGTCGGGCGTGAGGCGGTGTTTCATTCTTGCTGAATCAACGCCATGAATGTCAGATGTTTCAGGGTGGATTCCTGTGTTCGCGTGATAATGTCGGGAAAAGAACATGAATCGTTTGTGGAGGAATGGTGAATCGAGTACGCGCAATCGGGCTGGCGAATATGGCTGTGCCCGTCTGGTTTGTGGGTGTGTATGCATGGGTAGCGATGCAACGCCCGGATTTTCGCCATTTTAATCAGGCTGTCAGCGAGCTGGGGGCGTGGGGCGCGCCCAATATGTGGGTTTGGAACGCGCTGGGGTATCTGTTGCCAGGCTTGCTGATCCTGAGTCTGGGGCTGGCGCTTCGTCGCCAGTTTCAGGTGCGCGGTCGGACTGCAATCCCATTTACTGCATTGGTGTTATCTGGCGCTTTCATGGCGATATCGGGCGTGTTTCCCGGCGATTTTGAAAACCGGACTTCCCCGTCGATGATTCTGCACTCCGTTGGATCATTTGGGTCGGGGCTCTGTTTTATGGTGGCTGCCTTCTGGTTACCCGGTCGTTTCAGGCAGGTTGATTCGTGGAAGGGCATATATTGGCCCTTGCTCGGAATCGCGATAGCGATGGTGCTGAATACATTTTTGGTGACGCCTGGTCCGACTCCCGGGCTGGGGCAGCGTATTTCGTTTGCCTGTTACTTTTTCTGGGTTGCACTGGTGGGATGGGCGATGTACAGGCACCCGATTCTGGATGGATACAGCGATTGAGAATCTGATTGCAATGCTTTGGTTCATCCACAGGGAGTCTGTATGACATTTTTGATTGAACCTGTTGCTCGGGTATCGGCCACACGGCAAGTTGCACGTGATGATTACTGGGGCGGTGAAATTGCGGAGATCGTATTGGCAGACTCGATCGACAGTTCGGCACTGGCCGGACTGGACGCGTTTTCCCATGCTGAAATCCTGTTTGTGTTTCATGGTGTGCCAGAGGACAAAATTGTCACTGGGGCGCGTCACCCACGGAATAATGAGGCATGGCCCGAGGTAGGCATCTTCGCCCAACGCGGCAAGAATCGTCCCAACCGGATTGGCTCGACCATCTGCCGCATCTTATCCGTAGAAGGACGGGTCTTGCGTGTGGCCGAACTGGATGCAATTGATGGCACGCCCGTCATCGATATCAAGCCGGTGATGCATGAATTTTTGCCAAGAGGGTCCACCCACCAACCGGACTGGGCGACCGAGCTCATGTCAGAATACTGGGCTGATTGCAGTCAGACAGAACAAACGCTGGGTACAGGAAAGTAAAACCTGAAGGGTGATCATATGGCTGGCGACGCAGCCTTGCTCACGGCATGCAGCGAATTGATCTGCTACCTGATTGCGTTCTTATAAAAATGTCGTCGAATGATGGAATGTTCATGTTTCGGTTGTGCTTTGTTTTTTTCGTACTTGCTTGCCTGCATGTCCACCCGGTTGCGGAGACTTTGCTGAGTCGTCACTCTGGTCGGTACGACGTGGGGTTTCGAGTTATTCAGCAATATGACCATTCACGTGCTTTTGGTTTTCAGTACGACCCGGTTACCGGCGCTCGCAATGAAAAGCCGTCTGCTCGTCCTCTGCAAACGCTGATGTGGTATCCCGCAACCGAGCAAGGCAAACGTGTTCGCTACGGCGATTATCTGGCAACTCGATTGACCGAGATCGAATTTGATTTGGGAAAAGATCAATTGTCTGGAGCATCTAGCGCACAAATGGACAGACTCAGGCGGCGTCTAGGCGAGGGCGCTGATCGCCTGGTGCAGGCAGAACGGCTCGCCAGACGAGATGCACCTGCGATCAAAGGGCAGTTTCCGGTCGTCATTTATGTGCCGGGTGTAGGGGGTGTGGCAGATGAGAATGCAGACCTCTTTGAATATCTTGCCAGCTATGGCTATATCGTTCTGTCCAGTACCAGCCTGGGTAACGCAGATAAGGAAATTGACGAGTCGATGGCGGGCGTGTTGCCTCAGCTGAGAGATGTCGGATTTCTGATTGGATATGCGCAAAGCCTGCCGCAGGCCGATCCCAAGCAGATTGCAGTGATGGGGTGGAGTTGGGGCGGGATGGTGAATGTGTTTGCTGCGGCACAAGATCGGCGGATCGGGGCGCTGGTTAGTCTGGATGGCACGCGGGAGCCAGCACTGACTCGCCAGATTGATGTGACACACCTCACCGCGCCCTGGCTGTACATCTCGCGCTCACCCGATACCATTCCGCAGATTAATCGTGCGGAAATTGATACGACCTTTAGCTTGCTCAATGAAGCGAAATTCGCGCATGTATACCAGCTGATTCAATACCCGATGCAGCATGTCGATTTTGTTTCGCGACGCCTGCATGAGTCGAGTGCGGCCAGCTATAGCGAGTATGCTCGAAGCGAGATTGTTGATGCCTATGCCTTGATGGCGCGCTATGTCCGCCATTTCCTGGATGCCTATTTGCGTCGTGATGCTGAGGGGCAAGCGTTTCTGAAGCGGATGCCACATGAAAATGGCGCACCTGCGCATGCCGCCCGTCTTGAGCGCAATTTGTCAGATACCCAGCCGGTGTCGCGGGAAACCTATGCCGCGCAACTTGCCCTGCACGGATTCGCACGGGCGGGCGAGGTATATCGCAGCATGCAAAAGCAGGATCCAAAGTTCACGCTGAACGGAATGGTCTGGTCGACTTGGTGGGAACGCTTGATTGATGCAGGCCGGCATTGTGATGCACTTGAAATTCTTCGCTTCTGGAATGAGCTCGAGCCTGATAACGAGCAGGCAAAAGCGCAGCTCAGCCGTGCTCGGGCCGCTGCAGAGGGGGTGTCCCCCTCTCATCAGGCTTGTAAATAGGATGTAGCCAGTCGCTGTTCAGTGTAAAGCATCAGCCGTATGGAGAGTCTGCATTGATGTTCCGTTTGAGTCGTGCAATGGTTCAATGCGCCGCCCTGATTGCAATGGTGGGGGTATGTATTCATGTCCTGGCTATCCCGGGTGGGGCCGCATGGTTCAAGTTCTTTGGCGCACCGCCCTTTGTGGTGCACTCGGCCGAGCAAGGGACCTGGATTGCCCCTGTTGGCAGTTTGATCATTGCGGTGCTGATGGGGATGTGCGCATGGTACGCGGCTGCAGTGCTAGGATGGGTTCGTCGTCCGCCGTTGCATCGCCTGGGACTGGCCGCCATGGCATGTGTATGTATTGTCCGTGGAATCCTGCTGCCGGTGATGGCCGTATCGCATCCGGAGCTACTGAATCGCTTCGAAGTGATCGCAGCGGTGGTATGGTTTGCTGCCGGGGTTGGATTCGCTTTTGGCGTTGTTGCGCTTAGGCGTGACACGCAGCAGAATCTGGCGGGTTAATAGTCAGGCGAAATCAAAAACATGAAACGATTGCCGATCCTGTTATGCATGCTGCCTTTGTTCACGGTAGCACAGGATATCTCTCCGCAAACCAAATCAGAAATACCCTATCTATTGAACTACCTGAAGCAATCAGGTTGCCAGTTCAATCGTAATGGCACCTGGTATGCCGCTGCAGAAGCCGTGGATCATCTGAATCAGAAATACGATTACCTGCTGAAAAAAGGCATGCTGGCGACAACGGAAGATTTCATCACGAAAGCAGCCTCCGAAAGCAGCATGAGCGGGAAGCCTTATCATGTGAAGTGTGCTGGAGCGGCAGAAGTGGAGAGCGGGCCGTGGCTACGGGCGGTGCTGGGGAAGTATCGGGCGGGGAGGTAAAGGCGTTGGCTTCGCGTGAAATTGGCAAGATATCGTTTACCAAGGTCTATCCGCTCTACGTTCAAAAGGTGGTTCGCAAGCAGCGCACACAAGCGGAAGTCGATACGGTCATTTGCTGGCTCACGGGATTTTCATCCGAACAGCTCGCTCATCATATCTCTCACGAGATCGATTTTGAGTCGTTTTTCGCGCAAGCACCGGCTATGCATCCGAATTGCATATTGATCAAGGGAGTTGTGTGCGGGGTGCGAGTAGAAGAAATAGCGGACCCGCTTACTCGGCACGTGCGTTATCTGGACAAATTGATAGACGAGCTGGCCAAGGGAAAAGCACTCGACAGTATCTTGAGAAAGTGAGGGGAAGGCTGCCAGCACGACTTACTGTGAGCCAGCCTTCCGTCACGTTTATTTGGGCGCCACCACCACTTCGCCACCCTTCATTACAAACACAATCTGCTGAAGCAGTGCCACGTTGTCCAGCGGATTGCCGCGCACGGCGATCAGGTCGCCGTAGCGGCCCGCTTCGATTGCGCCGACATCTGCGCTTTTGCCGAGCGCATTCGCTGCATTGGCGGTGGCAGACTGGATGGCATCGATCGGTTTCATGCCCCACTGCACCATGGTCGAGAGTTGCTTGGCGTTGTCGCCATGCGGATAGACGCCAGCGTCGGTGCCGTACACCATTTTCACGCCGGATTTGAAGGCTGCCTGAAAGGTCTGGCGCTGCTTCAGGCCGATGGCGCGCTCCTTTTCCAGCGATTCCTTGAAGATGCCGTTCTTTTCGCCTTCGGCGAGGATGTAGTCGTCGTTGTAGACATCCATGGAGAACCACGTACCGTGCTGCTTGGCCAGCGCGAAGGCCTCGTCATCGGCCAGACTGGCATGCTCGATGGTATCTGCGCCGGCACGGATCGCGTCTTTGATGCCGGAGGTGCCATGTGCGTGGACGGCGACTTTGAGGCCGAGCATATGTGCTTCCTCTACGAGCGCTTTCATTTCATCCAGACGGTATTGCTGGGCGCCTACTGAGTCTGTCTTCGACAGTACGCCGCCTGTGCCGCAGAACTTGATCACTTCGGCACCGTATTTGCGCAGTTTGCGCACGGTGGCACGAATCGCATCCGGGCCATCGGCGACGCCGGGGGATTCCACGTTGATGGAGGGCGGAAATTCGGTGGCATCGCAGTGGCCGCCAGTTGCACCAATGGCATAGGTGGCGGGCACAATGCGCGGGCCGGGTACGATGTTGCGCTGGATGGCCTGTTTGAGGCCGACATCATCGTAGCCACCCGAACCGACATTGCGCACGGTGGTAAATCCGGCTTCGAGCGTCTTTCTGGCGCTGTCCACGCCAATGACGGTCCAGAAACTATCCGTGAACTCTAGCCCCTTGTAGCCGCTGTAGTGTGGATCGTAGGAGAGATGCACATGCATGTCGATCAGGCCGGGTAGCAGGGTCAGGCCGGGCAGGTTCACCACTTTTGCGCCGCTGGCAACTGCATCCCCTTGTTTACCCACCTTGCTGATGCGTCCGTCCACGATGGTGATTTGCGGCTGATCGACCAGCTTGCCGCTGAGTACATCTACCATGCGGTCGGCGGTGACGACCACGGTGTCGGCAAAACAGGGGGCGATCAGGGATGCAATCAGGCTGAGAGACAGGGCGCGACTGAGCATGGGGACTCCGGTAAGTGCATATCACAGAGGGCTGATATTACCGAAGTCGTGCGTGCGCACCGACGCACTTTGCATGATTGTGCATGGAAGTGTTGGATTTAGCGCGCATAGGGGATCTGTATCTTGCGTGCTTCTCCGTCCTCATGGCCTCAGGGATGCAATTGCGGATGATCTTTCAGTAATTCGGCGCGCATGGCCTCGATCCGGCGCAACTTCTCTTCGCCTACTGCAATACGCGCTTCAGGTATCCCCATATTGCGTGCCTTCACAATGTCCGACCGGATTTGCGGGATGGCATCGTTGGCAGCCTGCACATAGGCCTGATAGAGACGCTGGTTCTGGCTCGCCTCGTAACGCTGGTAGGCAGCAGGATCGGCCAGTTCGGCTGCAGTGGGGGCAATATGGTCGACCGGGGTGTGTACGATCGGGGGGCTGCGCGGATCACCTTCGCGGGTGGCGATCAGGCTTTCGGTGGCAGAGATGGGGCGGGCAGGTTTGGCGGGCATGGTGTGCTCGCTCGTTGCGGGCAGAGGCCACTGAGCCGACTTGGGTGCAGCAGCTTGCCGGGACACATTCGTCTGGGGGGCATCCGCGAGGGCAGCATCTGGCGTAGGCCACAGCTGCCAGACTGTCAGACCGGTTACAGCGATCACGGATAATGCAATCCATTTTTTCATGAGCGCGGCCCCGCATGCGTGACCGGGCGGGCATCGGCCTGAATATCAGCTGTACTCAGGATACGAATGCTGGCATCGCGTCGCAATTTTGCCTGCAACTCGGCGAGCTGGCGTGCAGCTTTTTGCTGGGCGATGGCGCGGCTGGCTTGATAACGGACGGACTCCGAAGCAGGGTTCTGATAGCCATCACGGCGTGCATCGACGAGAACGATTTCCCAATAGGCCTTTTCCTGTGGTCCGGCGGGTGAGCGGATCGGCGTTGAAACCTTGCCAGGTGTCTGCATAAAGGCCAGCTCTTCCAGCCAGGTGAGTGTGGCACGATGGGGAATCACGCCTAGGTGACCACCGGTGCTGGCATCCGGGGCGGTAGAGTGCAGGCGGGCAAGCGCCGAGAAATCCTCTCCCGAACTGGCAGCCTTGAAGAGTCGTTGGGCCAGCGCTTCGCTGTCTACCCGGATATGGCGGGCTGTGACAGATTCGATCCGGTGGAAATCACTACGATGCGCCTGGTAGTAAGCCAGAATCTCTTTCTGGCTGACCGTTTCGGCTAGCTGATTGAGCAGTGCGCTGACGCTGTCCGTATCCATCGATAGGCCGTGCAGGCTGCGAACCTGCTGCAGGGTGTCCTGTTCGGCCAGCGAGCGGCGCAGATCAGCAACCTGTGCTTCTCCGAATTGCTGACGCGCCCATTGATGTACGTATAGGTTGGCCAGATAGAGTTGCGCTTGCTGGCGGATAAAACGCTGATCGCGGTTAAAGAGCGAAACGCGTCCCTGAACATTCTGGCGGCGATAGATGTCCTGTAGGGTGATAGCGGGAGCAGCGGCAAGGGTGGTCCGAAGGACAAGCACTTTGCCGGCCTCTTTGAGCTGCGCATCATTCAGGGTGTAGTCGAGGATGAGGCGGCTGCGTTTGCCAAAGACCCGATCCAGTTCTGTGGCATCGGGCTGGCGCAGTTCGGTGATCAGGCTGTCCAGCACGCCATTGGGCAATTGATTGATGCTGGTAGCAAGCTCGTTCGCGTAGACGGTGCGTAACTGGCCTGCCATGCGGTCGTCGAGTGCAACATCCGGATCGAATGCTACTCGGTTTTCCGGATGCAGGCCGAGTTGACCAAAGCGGGACTCGGCAACCGATGCAAGCAGACGCTGGGTAATCAGCGTGTCGAGGATGCTCTGGCGGCTGGATGAATCACCATTCAGTCGCGCCATGGCGCTATGCACATTGAGCGTCAGACGGTAGATCGGTTCGCTATTGATGGTGGCGATCACGGGTGGCGCGTCGGACTGCTGTGCCGGCGGGGTGGCGGCTGCCGCCATGGCTGCAAAAGAAGCGGCCAGCACGGTGTGCATGAGCCATTGACTCATGCAATGGAGTGACAGGAAAGCTGGTGCTGTCCGCTTCATAGTACTTATCCTCGCAGGCCGGAATTACAGACGTTCAGCTGCGCGGTTCAGCACATGCACAATCATGGCGATGGCGTGCGGCACGACTTTCTTGCCGACATTCAAGCGATCATTCTGATCGGTTGAGGACAACACAATGCCGCCATTTTTGTAGGAGTAAGTACCGCCTTGTGTCAGCAGCGGACGGATATCGTTCGAGGTGGCTGGAATCGGGGTGAAATCCTTGAGCGCAGCCGTGACCAGTGCCGGATCGTTCAGTTTGGCGCTGAAGTAGTAATCATCGACCCATTGTTCCCAGCCCGAGTGATTATTGGCCGAGGTGGTCCAGGTGTGATGCGGCTGTAACAGATCAGTCGAGTGCATTACGAAGCCGAGGCTTTGCAGGCTTGGGCTGTTGAGATATTGCTGGAACCAGTATTGCGCCAGATTGTCGATGGGCTGGAACGGAATGGCTTCGAAATCCGCATATTGCGACGGAGTGGAGTAGCCGCCCAGGCGATAGTGTGCTTCGGTCACGCCGTAAGAATTGTACTTGCTGCTATCACCAAACCAGCCCTTCATGCCGCCCGCGCCATCGTCCAGATAGTCGCCTTTCAGCCAGGATGCGGCCAGCTTGTCGACATCCCCGGCAACAGTCAGCTTGGCGTAGTTGTAGCCGCCAAAGGCATTGCCGTGTGCGTCAGCTCCGGATGTGTGATTCTGGAAGTGCCAGTAGCTCGTGTACTTCACAATGCTCTCGGCCAGACCCCAGATCGGAGCCATCTGGCAATCGCCGGTAATGGCGCCACAGATGTAGGTATCGGCAAAGTCGTCCACGTCATAGGCACCCTGGCCCATGGCAGTCGCGAACTGATCCACCGTGTAGCCAGCGCGGGCAAGACCTGCAGCCAGCTTGGCGTAGTTGGTCTTGTCCGGGTTGGCCTTCATGTAGTTCACGGCATCAATAGCGATGCGGCGATGGGTTTCCTGCTTGAAGGCGTGTGCGGGCAGCATGGCGCAGCTCAGTACAGCGGCAGCGGCGAATTTGATGATTGTTTTCATTGTCGTCCTCTATCGTTATGTAAATGGCGCAGGGTGCGAACCCTGTGCACTGCCTTGCATATACCAGCGGGGCAACCCCAACTAGCCAGTGCCCCCTCCGCAATGGCAGTGCCTATTGTAAGCAGGAAAAAATTGCAAAAATATTTACCAGATCAGGTGTTTACGGCGTTGCGGTCGACATCGTACCGGCTTTTGATCGAGCAATTGCTTGCTGGAAATTGCAGGGGGAAGGGCTTGGGTATTGGCGTCCGAGCTGCGTGAATGGCATCGGAAACTGTAATGACGTGCTATTGGAAATGAGGGGGGAAAGTTATTCCATCGAATTGCATGATCTTTGGGGAAAAAGACACACAAGGCCGATATTTGAGGGATGCGCGCAACAGCCTATTGCCGGTAGCTGCGCGCAAGGAGCAGATCAAGTCGCACTGCGTGGGCTCACCGCGTTGCCACTCCCTCGCAGACGCGTCACTTTGCTGAGCAAATCAAACCAGAATGGCGCACCAAAGAGAGCCGAGGATGCGGTGAAAAGCCAGCCCACGGCATGTACCAGCCAAGTTAGACCGTCATCTTGCCAGGGCGATCTCTGCCAACCGATGGGTAGACTATTGAGCATTCTCAATGCTTGACCCTCTTCTGGGGTTGCACTGAAGATGGCTAGTTGATCGGGGGTAAGTTGCTGAATCCAAAGTGTTTTGAATAAATGGATACAGTCGATATTGCACCCGACCGCCAGCATCAGTGCGATCAGGAAAGACCAGGCTTGCACCTGGCGCTTGTAGGCGCCAGACACGCGAGCCATTCCCTGATCAAACCAGGTGGCAAGGGCGGATTCCATGTGTGCTACATCGTCAGCCGATCGCTGGACGATGCCGGTCAGTAGCCGGCGCAATTGCGGATCGGCAATGCCTTGCTCGATTTTGATAGGAAGGGAATCACCCGGAAGCGCATGTAGGCGCTCCAGCAATGCTTGCGCAAACTGGGGCGCGGCAATGTATGAGGGCGCGTGCCTGATCTGATCGCAGTGGCTTGCCTGACCATCACCTCGCGGGTGCACCAGCGGGTGATTGTATAGCCAGAGCAATAGCGCTTCGGATGTCAGCGCGGTTGGATGGGCAGGCGAGACGGAGCGAGCGTCACAGTTTAAGAGTGCGCGAATGCCGTACAATAATTGCCGCGATCGTAAACCCAGCATAGATGCCAGCGCTTCGTAGATAGAACTGGTGAATAGACTGACCGATGCAAAGCAGGCGACCATGCCCATTACCCACTCGATCACATGACTGCCTAACATACTATCTCTCCGGGATGGAACGGGAGAGGATAGTAAACGATGTAGTCAGGTTTTTAACTGATTGATTGTCTCAATCGTGATTGGCGCCACCCTCAGTGAGGAGGCTGCGTCCTGAAAGCAACATACCTGCATTAACGCGTTGCGGCAGGCGGAAAAGTTCCGCATTGCTTTACTGACTGTGCATTCCGTTCGTTTAATAGTTGCTCAATTGCACCACTGGCATGCAAGCGCTCAATCGCTTTGCTCAGGGTTGCCAGCGGAACAAGAAAACGAGAGTGCTTTGCCGCGGCCAGCAAGGTATCTTGCTTACTCATCGGTTTTGCGAGTACTCGCCACTGATTAATGTGGCCGAAGTCACAATTCAGCCTTTGCTCAAGCTTGGTCCGGTCAGTTTGGGCGGTTGTCAGCACCAATACATTCGCCCGTCCGATATCGAGCATCAGTAAGCGCTTTTCAAGTGATTTCGCACCGTCTTCGATCTGAAACCAGTCACCACGGACGGCTTCAAACGCTTCTTCGTAATGCGAATCCGAGGGGATCGACAGGGTTTTGCCCTTGAGGTCTTCGAGCTTTGCGTAATGAAAGGTCTGATCTGCCCGCGTCACTAGCCAGAAATACAGCGTGTAGATCGGGGGAGAAAAGACGTATTGAGCATCGGTTTCTGGTGTTCGCAGCTGACCCCAGATAATCCCGCGTCCTTCGCTGCTCATCAATTGCGCGCGCCGCCACGGATAGGGCGTGATGACGAGATCCAGTCCGGTCTCCTTGGCTAGTAGCTTAACCATTTCGATACGCAGGGGTGAAATTGGCAGGGCTTCGCCGTTTGCCCCTGTCTCCTGCCCCATAATAATCGGGATGGATGCGGCACTCAGTACGCTGTGCAATAGCCAGACCATCAGTAAGATCAAACAGCTTTGTATCCGCTTCATGCCTGACATCCTTTCACCGCAAGCAGGTGCGCAGCAAGCCTGCATATGATTGGCATAGCTCAGGATGCAAGTGCATACCGATCGACAAGATAAGCGGCCGGATAAACTGACGTATGTCAGTTAGACGGCTGTATCCTGCCCATTTCCGGGGCATCTCATCTGTTCATCAGCTATGAATCTAGAGTGACGCCAGTACGTTCGATAGAGCGTATGGCTGTAATTTTTCTCTTAGCGGTCGACAATGCGCTGTCTACTGACCCTGATTTTCCGTCTGATGTGTCTCATGCTGCTGCTTCAATGCAGAGCTCATGCTGTGCCTGCCCATGAACAATGGGAACTCGCCGGTGATGCGTTATTTCACAATATGGGCCCCGAACGGGGGCTGCCGAGTCCGGTTGTGCAGACGCTTGCGCAGGATGGCCGCGGCTATATGTGGGTGGGTACACAGGATGGCTTGGCACGTTGGGATGGATATCGCTTCAAAGTGTATCGCCCGGATCCCATGCAGCAGGGCAGCCTGCCTGCCTCCTTTATTTCTGTGCTGCATACCGATGCGAGCGGTCGTTTGTGGATCGGAACCAATAATGGGGGGTTGGCACTGTACGATCACCAGTCTGATCGCTTTAAAACCTTTGGTTCGGGCAAAGATGGCTTAAGTAGCCCCTCTGTATATGCCCTGGCGGCTGACGGCCGGGACGGACTCTGGATTGCAACAGATGGTGGTTTAGATCACCTTGCAATGTCTACTGGCCAGATTACGCATGTGCAGATCAGCGGTGAGCATGATGCGTCTGCTGCCCGGATGGCGGTGGCGGATGTATGGATGCTGGACAATGGGACGCTTCTAACGGCCATGCGTGACGGCGTGTGGCGGCGTTTACCGGGGCAGCAGCAATTTAGCCGTCTGGAGACAAAGGGAAAACGCGATTTAAAAGATGTTGTGCGCCTGTTTCAGGATAGTACCGGGCAGATTTGGATGGGTACGCGTGGCCGTGGCGTGTTTGTCTGTTCCGGCGCGGATATTGCGAAAGCGGAGCCACTTCAAGGTCGGTGGCATCTTGTGAACGAGGGCATTCAGGATGTCGCAGAGCCAGCGCCGGGCGAAATCTGGTTGGCCACAAGCAGTCGCGGTATCGCAAGGTTGGATATCGATGGCAACAAGCTGCGCATGTTGCGTCATGAGGCTGCCCGTGCGAGTAGTCTGCCTGATAACAGTGTGACCGCGCTGTACCGTGATCGCTCCGGACTTGTATGGGTGGGGACGAATCGCGGACTGGCCTTGTTTCATTCGGGTCAGCATGGCATTTACACCCTGTTTGGCGAAACCTCCCGGTCTCAGGTGCTGACCAGTCGAGATGTGTCCTCCTTATTGTTCACTTCGGATCAGTACCTGTGGGCGGGCAGCCCGGACAACGGTGTCGAAATACTCGATCTGGGGGGAAACCGTGTGTCCGAAATTTGGCCGTCCGAAGGCGGGTGGTTCCCCCAGTCGGCCATGACCCTGGCAATAGCAGAAATGCCCGGTGGCGACGTTTTCCTCGGCACAACACAGGGTTTGTTTCGACTGAAAAAGCCCGGTAGACGACCCGGTTCCGGCGATCAGATCCGTTTTCCCGAACATGCAGAGGATGTGCGTATTGCCTCCTTGCACGTGAAGGACAATGTACTGTGGATTGGTACCCTGAATCACGGCCTATGGCGATTGGCGCTGGATCGAACTGGCAAGCTGGAACATGTCGACAGCGAGCGTCTGGATCGGAGCCAGATTCGGGCGATTGAATCGGGGGTAGATGGTCAGCTCTGGCTCGGAACGCGCAATGGACTGTTGCTTGTCGATCCGGCAAAGCACCTTGTAGAGCCGATTCAGGCAAATCCCTCCGATCCGGAAGGGCTGGGAAGCGGGTTTGTGTCCTCGCTGAGGACAGATCATCAGGGCAATCTGTGGGTCGGTACGTTCGGGAGTGGCGTACAGGTCCGGCTACCAAAGGGCTCGGGGGGACGTTATCGCTTCCGCACGTTTGGTGTGCAGCAGGGGTTGCCCAACGAAAACGTCAATGCCATTCTCATTGATGCTGCGGGGCTGGTTTGGGTCAGTACGGACAATGGTCTGGCGCGCATTGACCCCGAGCGTGGCACGGTTGAGGCGCTGGGAGAGGCAGATGGTGTAGCCATTCATAGTTACTGGGCCAATGCGGGGGTAGTCACGCCTGCTGGAAAGCTCATCTTTGGTGGACAGGGAGGCTTGACGATAGTTAACCCAGAGCAGATCAGACCCTGGGTTTTTCGCCCCCCTGTTGTATTTACGCGCGTGACTCTGGGCGGACATGACGTGGCAGTCCCTGACGCCATGGGAGGGCGGCCTGCCAATCTGCGCGTCGCGCCGGATGCCAACAGCCTGACTGTTGAGTTTGCTTCGCTGGATTATTCCGAACCCGAACTCAATCGTTATGCCTACCAGCTGGTTGGTTTTGACGCCGAATGGATTGAGACAGACTGGCTGCATCGCTCGGCTAGCTATACAAATCTTTCCCCTGGGCATTACATACTGAAGGTAAGGGGAACGAATCGCGCGGGCGCGTGGAGTCAGGCTGGCGCCGAATTGCATGTCGAGGTCTTGCCCGCCTGGTATCAGACCCCCCTGTTCAAACTGGCGATGACACTGGTGCTGGTGCTGGGTGTCGTGGCATTGATCAGAGTCCGCACGCGCAGGCTCAGGCGGCAACAGGTAGAACTGCAAGCTCAGATCGATGCTAAAACCGAGGAGTTGCGCGAGGCCTACGAGGCGCTTCTGGGCTCTCACCAAACCATGGTTGGCGCAGCCGATACCCTCAGACAGATCGGTGAAATCGGTCAGGCCATTACGGCTTCGCTGGATGAGAGAAGCGTCTACACCATGATGGCAGCGCGGATTCCTGCCATGCTTGACACCACTACGCTCAGCATCTACCTGGTCGAGTCGGGTAGTGAGACGCTGTATCGCGCCTTTGGCATGGAGTCGGGGAAGGCGTTGCCGGAGATTCGCTACGATATCCATGATCCTGCGCTGAATGTATCGCGCGCAGCGCGGGAGCAGCGGCTATTGCTGGTGGAATATCCGCGCAATGATTTCGAGCGTCATGAACCGGGCACCATTCATACGCTGACCGCGCTGTTTTCACCGCTGATGATCGGACAGCGGCTGATCGGTGTGATGACCATCCAGACCACGTCAGAACACGCTTACGGTGAACGGGAGCAGTCAATCTGTCAGGCGTTGAGCAGCTATATCGCTATCGCGATTGCCAATGCGAATGTGTACGGCGACATCGAGCGACAGGTGGCAGATCGTACCCGTGAACTGCAGGACTCGAAAGACGCATTGGCTGTGTCGGCGGACTTGCTGCGCAGCCTGGGTGAGGTGGGGAAGGACATTACGGCCACGCTGGATCTGGAAGCTGTTTTTTCGGCCATCTACAAACACGTGATTGCCATGCTCGATGTCAATACGCTGCGCGTGGTGTTACTGGACGAATCCGGCACGGTTTTGCGCAGTTGTTTCGGCGTGGAAAATGGCGAACGTCTGCCGGATGACGAGTTTGCCATTGACCACCCGGCCGCGAACTCGGCACGTGCCGTCCGCGAGGGACGTGAAATTCTGGTCGATTTTGAACCCGGCGAAGATAGCCCCTCCCGCATTCCCGGCACGATCGCGATTGCTACTGCGCTGTTTACCCCGATCAAACTGGGTGACCGGCTGATTGGGGTGATGTCTATCCAGACTGCAAAGCGCCACGCCTATGGCGAGCGTGAACAATCCATTTTCCGCGCGCTATGTGCATATGCCGCTATTGCGATTGCCAATGCAACCATGTATCAAAGCATTGAACGCACCGTGGCCGAGCGAACGGATGCGCTCAGGCAATCCAATGAAGAATTGCAGCATTCCAATGAAGAGCTGGCGCAGTCAGCCCAGACGCTGCATCTGCTTGGCGAAATTGGTCGTGACATCATGTCTTCGCTGGATGCAGAGGCAATCTTTGATGCCATTTACCGGCATGTCAATCAGCTGCTAGCCAGTAATGTGCTTGAAGTCTACGTTGTCGACGACGAACACGCCTATCTGCGGGGGGTATACAGTGCGGAGGATGGCCGCCGGCTTCCGGTTCGTCATCATGCATTGGATGATCCGCTCAGAAACTCGCCGCGCGCTGCGCGAGAACGCAGAGAACTGGTGGTGGATTTCGATCCGGCAGAAGACGATCCCACCCATGTTCCCGGCACACAGAATCAGCTCTCAGCGATGTTTGCCCCGCTGCTGTTTGGAGAGCGCCTGATTGGTGTTATGTCGGTTCAATCGCTGCGCCGCTTCGCCTATGGCGAACGCGAACAGGCCATCATGCGGGCGATATGTGGCTATGTCGCCATTGCGCTGGCAAATAATGAAGCCTTTGCGCATCTGGCAGCGAGCAAAGTCCATGTCACGAGTCTGCTCGATAACTCGGGCGAGGGCTTTCTGTCGATTGATGCGCGCGGGGTGGTTGATCCGGAATGCAGTCTGGCCTGTGAGACCATGCTGGGGTGCAATCCGGCAGGCAAACTGGCCGCACCACTGCTGTTTGCCGAAGATCTGGTGGCCATGGATTTGTTCAATGACTGCCTCACCAAGGTATTTGCCACTGCGGATGCATTCAAACGCGATTTGATGCTGTCACTGTTGCCGGAGGAGGTTTGCCTGCGATCACGCATCCTGTCGATACGCTATCGCTGGATTGAAATCGGGCATGTGATGATTGTGCTGGACGATGTGACCGAGGCGCGGGAACTTGCAGAGGCAGTAGCTGAACAGCAGGCGCGCATGGAAATGATTGTGGCGGCAGTCAGCGAACCGGCTCATTTCCGGCAGATAGCAGGCGCGCTGCGGGCATTCTGTGATCAGGGGCTGGATGCTGCAATTTCCCACGATGCCCCCCCGGCCGACATGCTGCGCGATGTGTACCGCATGGTGCATACATTCAAGGGAAATGCTGGCCAATTCTCGATGCGTCACACGGTGAATGCGCTGCATGCACTCGAGACTGCGCTAAGTGATCTGTCAGAAGGCAGTGGGAGGCTGTCTGCCAGACATATCCGGGTGGTGGTGGATCGGGCCGGGTGTAGCAAGGCGCTGAATGCGGACTTGGATAGTGTGAGATCGCTGTTGGGTGAAGACTATTTCGAGGCGTCCGATTCACCCGCTCCCTCGTATGATGTGGTGAAACTGGCGGCGCAGGCGGCGGCACTGTCCACGGAAACCGATCCGGACAGAGTGAGGGCGGGGCTGGCTGCACTGACAGCGGAAATGCGTGAGGCCATGCTGCCGGACATAGCCAGTCTACTGCAGCAATCTGCCCGTAGCGTGAGTCAAACTGCAGCGGCAATCGGGAAGCTGGTTCATCCACTGGAGATGATCGGTGAGACGGAGCTTAAACTTGATCCTGACCAGTATCCGGGTGTCTTTGCCTCATTGGTGCATGTATTGCGGAATGCAGTGGTGCATGGGATTGAGTCGCCTGCGGTACGTGCAGCAGCAGGTAAACCTGTTGTCGGTCGTGTCAGCTGTAAGGTGAGTCATGATCAAGACTGGCTTACGCTCGAATTAGAGGATGATGGTGCCGGGATTGATGTGGATCGCTTGCGTTTACGTTATCTGGAGCATACCCGGTTATTGGGCACGGAAGCCGGATCAGCACCTTCCAGTGAGATAGATGTGCTGGAGATGTTGTGTACCGACGGCGTATCAACCACCGAAGCAGCGGACACATTTTCCGGGAGAGGCGTCGGTCTCGCTGCAACACGGCAGGCCATCGAACAATCGGGGGGACACCTGTCTGTGGATACCCAGGCGGGTAAGGGCACACGCTTTGTTGTGCGCCTGCCTATCCGCCTAAGCCCGCAATTGTAGACATGAGTTTGTCAGGCTTAACAGGTTTGAGAATATAGCCCTTGGCACCGGCATCAATGGCGGCAAGCACCATTTTTTGCTGGCCATGTGACGTCACCATGATGATTTTGGCGTCGGGAAATGACTCGATAATCAAACGAGTCGCCTGCACCCCATCCATATCCGGCATGGTGATATCCATGGTCACCATATCAGGTTGCAGCTCGCGGTAAGCATCAATGGCTTCCCGCCCTGTATGGCAGACCCGGACAACTTCGTGCCCCATTGTTTCGATAATGGTACTGATTCGTTCGGTGGTGAGGCTGGAATCATCAACCACAAGGATACGCAGGGTTGTCATGCTGTTCTCCCAAGCTCGCTCAATCTGTTTGTTCGATGTAATTCAGATCGTCATCAAACAGATCGGCGGGGCCGATAAAGTTGATGTCAAAGTGTCCGTGGGCTGTCTCTAGTGCAATGCAGGCAAAGCGGGCTGCATGCGGGCGATGGATACTGCGTGCCTGCTCGATGACGACGGGCGGCGACAGGGGAATGATGTCGGCATCGCTCTGCCAGTCTTCCGTGCAATGTCCTGCGACAATATTGACGATCTCCAGCGCGGCCTCCCGACGGTAGGTATCCCATTTCAAGCGAGCCCGCGCCTCGTCCGGCACCATCCGCCGGGTGAGTTCATCCAGCATGCTGTATTCAAAGCTGAACGCCATCAGCAGATTAATTGCTCCACCTACGCCAACAATTGCGGTGACATCGCGGAGTACCAGCAAATCAACATGCTTGGATGTCCGCACGACGCGCATGACATCCATGCCAAACTCGTCGGACAGGAGATCTCGTGTCCGTTTGAGTGTGGCATCCATGCTGCCGGAGACTAATCTGATCGCGCGACTCATGTTGTGGAAGGTGAGTAGATCATTCTGGATTCAGTATAGTCAGCCGCACACATCATGCAGGGCGCGATGGATGGGTGGCGGCAGGATGGGCGGGGTAGGGCAGTTGAATCCGGAACTGCGTCCCGGCACCGGCTGCGGTGCTGACGTGCAACTGCCCTCCACAGCGTTCGATAGCAAGACGCACGGCACCCATTCCAATGCCTCTACCCGAATAATGGTCAGCCGTTTCACGACTGGATAACCCATCCATACAGATCAGATCGAGCAAGGAAGGTATATCCGCTTGCACCACGCCACCTGTACGCTGGCTATATTTGGCGAGCAGCGTGTGTTCCGGGATGCCGCTGCCATCGTCTTCGATGCAGAGTTCAATCGATCCGGCCAGCAGGTTGACCCGGCAGCGGATTGTACCAATGGACGGCTTGCCCAGTGCCAAGCGATCAGCTGGCGCTTCGATTCCATGCACCACGCCATTGCGGAAAATGTGAACCAGCGAGGGAAACACATCGGGATAGTCATCGGGATCCAGCCGCACCTGAATGTCGCCCTCCAATTGCAGTGGTGCCACATGCTTACCGGTTCCGGCTGCGGTTTGCAGCACTGTCCGTGCATAGCTTGCCAGTGTGTCAGACAGGGGGGGCTGGACGGCTGTGACCAAATCGCGCAACAACGTCTCTAACACTGGTGAAAGATCCGGGCTGCCATTGCGCCGCAACCACTCACGTGCGCGTCCAGCCAGTTGTTTGAGTTCGCTCGCCTCGTCCCGGAAACCGTCGATGAAGCCATCGCCCAGTACATCCCGGATGCATTGCAGATCCATCTGCAGTGCGTCCTTGCAACTGGCACGCGCAACAACGGTCTGGATGTGGCGCGGCTGCAGCTTCCCCATCCCGTCGCTCAAGTCGCTTAGATCACTTTCCAGCCGGTGCAGGGCTTCTACGGTGTGATGCATGGAAAACTGCGCCGCATTGCCTTTAAAGGTGTGCACAACGCGATAGAGCTCGCGCAATTCACTGGCAGCAAGTGGCGCAGAAAGATGCACATTATTGAGAACATGATCGAAAAAGGCAGACAGGGTATGCACCGTTTGCTGGAATGTCGCCGGATCGCTGGCCGCCGCCAGCATCATCTCCATCCTGGCATGCTGCAGTTTAACTTCGCGCTCTAACGTACGAGCCTCAGTCACATCATCTAAAACCACCATCAAATGACCGTTTTCAATAAGACGATAGCGAATGGCTAGTGTGCGGTCATTCAGGCTGGTTTCAGGTGGGAGCAGCGAAAGCATGAGTCCCTGCTTGGCTGCATCCGTACTATTGAACACGCGTGCCATGCACTCATCAAATAGCTCCTGTGCAGCCATATCTTCCGCAAAAATCAGCTGTCCCGCGCCTTTACCCGCAGGGTCGGTCCCGAGCATTGAAAGGCAAGCCTGACTGAATTCCGTTCCAATGGTTTTATCCGGTGCGACAGACAGAAATCCCTCACCAGAATGATCTAATAAGCTTTTAAGATGGGCTTTACTGAGATGGACATGCTCGTTGGCCTCTTGCAAAGCGCCATTAATCTGGCGCATCTGCTTGCGGAAGCGGTACATCATGCCCGAGAAAAAGGAGAGCCATCCCCCCACCACGATCATGGTGGCGATCATCAGAATCTGGCGCTTTAGATCCAGTACACCGGGCAGATAGGTCAGCACCCACCAGACATCTAGCGTATACCAGCCAATCAGCGCCGCACACAGGCTACCCAGCTCGTATCCGCTTAGCCGGAATGCACCGAAACTCAGTGCCACGGCCATCGATAGCATAATGATCTCGCGCTCGCTACCCATGAAATGCACGGAGGGCATGATCACGAAGCCTGAAATAATCAGCTGGAATTTGGTCAGGCTAGGGTCGGAGAACTTCAGGTTCCAGCCGTGCTTCACCATGTAAATGACAGAGCCGCACGCCAGCAGCATGCCCGTGGACATGATGATGACGGATAGCCAGGGCGTCATGCCCAGCAGTGCACTGATCAGCGTGCACCCGAGCGGAATCATGTACGCCAGCAAGCCGAGCGCGGCCCTGCGCAAGCGGATTTCCTGCTTGTCGCGCAGTTCGGTCACGGTTTTGCCGGATGTCATGAAATGCAGAATGCCCACGCTGGCCCCGTTTCGACACCTGTTTTGGCGATATGTGTTCAATATTTATAGATGGAGGGCAAGCACAGTGCAGGCTCGCCCGCCTAACGTGAACTCCGATATCATGTGTGCAGTGGCTGTCCGGATGGGTGGGCGGCAGAATCGATTGAAAGTATGTGCATGAATATCTGGGTAGACGCGGACGCCTGTCCCGTAGCCATCAAGGAAATCTTGTTTCGTGCGGCAGACCGCGCCAAAGTCCCGGTGACGCTGATCGCCAACCAGTTGCTGCGGGTGCCGCCGTCGCCCTGGATCAAGGCAGTACAGGTGCCATCCGGCTTCGATGTGGCGGATCAGCGCATTGCACAGGAAGCGGTAGCGGGTGATGTGGTGATCACGGCGGATATTCCGCTGGCAGCGCTGGTGATTGCCAATGGCGCCATCGTCATCGACCCGCGTGGCGAAATCATCGACAAACGCAATATCGACGAACGCCTGAGCGTGCGTAATTTCATGCAGGAGCTGCGTAATAGCGGCGTGGAAACGGGTGGCCCCAGCGCGCATTCCGCGGCGGACCGGCAGGCGTTTGCCAATCAGCTGGATCGGGTGCTGGCGAGGCGGCGCAGCTAGGCGTTCCTAAAAGCCGAAGCCATGCAGTGCCCCATTGTTCCGCAGATTGCGCACAGTGGCATCCAGCCGGGAGATGTCCTTGTCGCCGACGGCACGATTGCAGGCAATGAATCCATCGATGGGTGCAATGATCAGGGCGGTTTTCAAGGCGGGGTTGCCCGCAGCTTCGAGATTGAACTGTGCGGCCAGACTGTTTTCCGCCCAGAGGTCGATTCTTCCCGCCAGCAGCTTTTTCATGCTGCTTGCAGAATCATTCCCTTCCTCGATTTTCAAGCCACGCTCGGCCAGCTGGCGGGACAACACTGACCCGCGGAGCACCCCGATCGTATAGGGCTTTGCCTGATCAAGCGAGGTCAGCTGAATGCTGCTATCCGGGCGGGCATACAAACGGGCGGTTTGCCGGACGATCGGGCCTGCCCATTTGAACTGAGGCTCGTTTGTGGGGGTACGTGTGGTGCCAATACCGCAACCGCGTGGCTGGCTTTCAATATTGGCGAACGCACGTGCTAGTGGAACGACTTCTATCTGGATCGGAATGCCGGATTGCTGCGAAATTTTGTCGATAACATCGACGCCTGTTCCTTCCGGCTTCTGGCCATCCTTTATTTCAACCACACCGGGGAACCGGGGTAGGTAGAAGGTCAGCCCATCTCCGTAGCATGCAAGGCTTAGAAGCGGGAGGAGTAAAAGGCGTAAAGGACGCATGGTCTGTCTGGTGCCTGCGGACTTGGGCGCGATGTTCGCCAAGCATTGAAGGGATGACCAGACTATAGGAGGCAAGCCCGACATTTGCCAGTATGCGAGGTGTAGCATCAGCATGAAAAAGGGTGGCCGAGGCCACCCTGTCACGTCGATACTTACTGTGCAGCTTTTCCTCGCGCCACATGCAGCTTCTTTAAACTATCCAGCAGACGCTGATGGCGATCCAGCCCTTCCAGTTTCATGCTGGTGGGGGTGAGGCCATGGAAGCGCACACTGCCATCGACTGAACCCAGCGCAGCGTCCATGCGGGCATTGCCGAACATGCGACGGAAGTTAGGCTCGAAATCGGCCATCTCCAGCTCGTCATCCAGCGTGACTTCCAGCACCACATCCAGCGTCTGATAGAACAGGCCGCGTTCGACGGTATTGTCGTTGTACTGCAGGAAGGCACCGACCAGATCCTGCGCTTCTTCGAAGTTGCCTAAGGCGAGATGAATCAGCAGCTTCAACTCCAGTACAGTCAGCTGGCCCCATTCGGTATTCTCATCAAACTCGATGCCGATCAGGGTGGCGATATCTCCGTATTCGTCCAGCTCGTTGTTTTCCAGGCGATCCAGCAAGTTTTCCAGCGCCTCGTCATCCAGGCGATGCAGGTTCAAGATGTCTTCGCGGAACAGCAATGCTTTATTGGTGTTGTCCCAGACCAGATCTTCCAGCGGGAAGACTTCGGAATAGCCCGGCACCAGAATGCGGCAGGCGGTGGCGCCCAACTGATCGTATACGGCGGTGTAGGTCTCGTGGCCCAGTTCGTCGAGGATGCCGAACAGCATCTCGGCTTCTTCGGCATTGCTGTGCTGGCCGCCGTTGGTGAAGTCCCACTCCACAAACTCATAATCCGAGCGGGCACTGAAAAAGCGCCACGACACCACGCCGCTAGAGTCGATAAAGTGTTCCACGAAGTTGTTCGGCTCTGTCACGGCTTCGCTGGCAAAGGTGGGGCGGGGCAGATCATTCAGACCTTCAAAGCTGCGACCCTGCAGCAGTTCGGTGAGGCTGCGCTCCAGCGCCACTTCAAAGCTCGGATGTGCGCCAAAGGAGGCAAACACGCCACCGGTGCGCGGATTCATCAGTGTCACACACATTACCGGATACAGACCACCCAGCGAGGCATCCTTCACCAGCACCGGAAAGCCTTGCTCTTCCAGCCCCTTGATGCCAGCCACAATGCCGGGATACTTGGCCAGCACCTCGTCCGGTACATCCGGCAGGGCCAGTTCGCCTTCGAGAATTTCGCGCTTGACCGCACGCTCAAAAATCTCGGAGAGACACTGCACCTGTGCTTCAACCAGCGTATTGCCCGCGCTCATGCCGTTACTACCGTACAGGTTTTCGACCAGACTGACCGGGAAGTAGATGGTTTCGCCATCCGAACGGCGTGTAAACGGCAGCGAACAGATACCACGGGCGATATTGCCGGAGTTAGTATCAAACAGATGTGTCGCGCGCAGCTCGCCATCGAGGCTGTAGATGTCGAGACAATGCTCATCCAGCACGCCTGCGGGCACCGCATCATCCTTGCCCGGTTTGAACCAGCGTTCGGTCGGGTAATGCACAAACGGCGCGTTGGCGATCTCTTCACCCCAGTACGATCCGGCGTAAAAGTGATTGTTGCTGATCCGCTCGATGTATTCCCCTAAGGCCGACGCCAGCGCGCTTTCCTTGGTGGCACCCTTGCCATTGGTAAAGCACATCGGCGAATGGGCATCGCGAATATGCAGCGACCACACATTGGGCACGATATTGCGCCACGATGCGATTTCGATCTTGATGCCGAGGTCAGCCAGCAGACCCGACATATTGGCGATGGTCTGCTCCAGCGGTAGATCCTTGCCGGGAATGTAGGTCGCCGCACCGGCATCGGCATTCACGGTCAGCAGGGCTTGCGCATCGGCATCGAGGTTTTCCACCTCTTCGATGATGAATTCAGGCCCCGTTTGCACCACTTTTTTCACGGTGCAGCGGTCGATGGAGCGAAGAATGCCTTCGCGGTCTTTTTCAGATATGTCCGGCGGCAGTTCGACCTGAATCTTGAAAATCTGCTGATAGCGATTTTCCGGATCGACAATATTGTTCTGCGAGAGGCGAATGTTTTCGGTCGGGATATTGCGGGTATTGCAGTACAGCTTCACAAAGTAGGCCGCGCACAGGGCGGACGACGCCAGAAAGTAGTCAAACGGTCCCGGTGCCGAGCCATCGCCCTTATAGCGGATGGGCTGATCGGCGATCACGGTGAAGTCGTCAAACTTGGCCTCCAGCCGCAGCTTATCGAGAAAGTTGACCTTGATTTCCATGTGGGGAGACTCCAGAAGGGGGCGGAAAGCTGTACATCAGCGGCCGAAAAGTTGACCGATGGCGCACGCACATCGCCAAAATGTGTTTCAACCCGGCAGTTTAACGTGTTTTTATTGGGTAGATGCCTGAATCAGTGACACAGTCGGACAGAATGCAGTGACCGTATCACATTTATTTTCGCCCATCAGCGCAAACGGTGCGCCGTGCGGATCGAATGCAGTGAAGATGCATGCGCCGCCGAGAACCAGGTGCGGCTCCATGACCACGTTGCCGCCTTCAGCTTGAATGGAAACCATGCGCACCAAAAGCGTGTACGTGAAAAGAGCCTGATGAAATCAGGCTCTCATTGTATCTCGAACAGGTATCTCAAACACCTTGCCCGAAAAAACGGGTGATTAGAAGTGGTAAGCCGCGCCTACGGTCAGGGTCGACAGGGTAACGCCCTCGATATCACCTGTACGGGTGTATTCGGCACGCAGGTCAACCTTCGGATTGACCGCATATTGCACGCCAAACCCTACAAAACCACGGTTGCGAGTTTCGGAGTCATGAAAACCACGGCCATTTGATTTGGCTGTGACGCTTGTACCACCAATGCGGCCAGTCAGCGAAACTTGACGATTCAGGGGAACCAGACCCACTACGCTGGCTTGCCACGCGTCCGCGCTAACAGACACGCCATTGCCGCTGATCTTGCCGTAGTCGCGATATCCGAATTCGACTGCGACATTTGAATCAAAGCGATAGCCGGTAAATGCCGACCAGCTGGTATCTTTTTTGGTCAGGGTGTAGCCGTCGCCTGCATCGGCATCCATGCTACTTTGACCGCCGTCGCCACCAACGTACAGGCTGCTTGCTGCTGCGGGGGTGATCAGGGCAGCGGAGAAGAGCAGGGTAGCGATGATCTTGTTCATAATATGGTGTCCTCGTTGTGTTCTGAATCTGCGCATACAGTCCGGATATATCGGATATATTGCATGCCTTCATCATAAAAGGGCGCACCTTAATGAAAACTGAATCAATCGGCAACCTTATTTGCCCTTTTCAGTAAATGTCTTGAGATTAGTGAGGCTCAATTCTAGATCTGGTCCCATCAATCGATCTGCAAACAAGCCAAAATAGCGGTACAACGGATTGTCACCCAAGTGACCTTCCATGCTCCATGTCACGCGGGTAGATTGGTTGCCGCGCTCAAGTCTGAACGTGCCTTCTGCATCGGTGCCGGTAGACTGCAAGCGGATGATGTAATGCAGCTCATTTGGCTTCGCTGTGCGCGTAATGATGGCATTGCCATTCCCTGAGCGGCCGCCTTGCCAGGACCAGGCCGCATCTCTCCCGCGTTCCGGTCCTGCGTATTGCACGGTCATTTGCGGATCACGCTGGTTCCACGCTCCCCATTTTCGCCATTCACGAGGGGTCTCCAGTAAGTCAAAAATGCGCTCGGGCGAGGTCTGAATGGTAATCGAGCGAGTGACGGTATAGTGATCGGATAGCGTCAGTGAAATTAGAAAGAGTGAGGTGATGGCAACTGCGGATACGGCCAGGACCGGTCGAAGGAGTCGGTGGTGGGGCATATCTGTTCCTGGGTGAAGGGTGGGCGTTGCGATGTTCAGTTATCTGAATGCATCCCCTATAAAGCAAGCACAAATGGGTGAGTGGTCAGTCTGCATTTTCCCTGGCAGGCATCTGGATACGCACAATCAGGCCGCCTTCGGCATGGTTGGACAACGTCAGTGTGCCGCCATGAATGCGTGCAATCCGCTCAACAATGGCCAATCCCAATCCTGAGCCCCCATCTGCTCTGCGACTGACATCCAGCCGGTGAAATGGCTTGCTGGCATCCCCAATCTGATCGTGAGGAATGCCGGGACCATGGTCGCGGATAGTGAGTGTCAACTGCCCGTCATCCAGGGCTGCGATGACTTCTACACGATTTCCACCATACTTGAATGCGTTATCCATCAAATTGCTGAGGGCACGCTGGATGGCAAGGGGTTTCAGGTAGATCAGCGGGATATCGGGTGCGCAGTGCAGGCTGATGAACTGGCCGCTACGTTCGTAACGCTTGATCAGGCCTAGCAGCAATTCCTTGATATCACAGAGATGTGCTTCTTCCCCGGTATCGCCGCGAGCAAAATTGATGAACTGAGTCAGAATGTGTTCGATGTCTTCGACATCTTCGCGCATCCCGTCACGCAGAGAATCGTCATGCATCAGTTCGACGCCCAGCTTCATCCGAGCCAGCGGGGTGCGCAAGTCGTGGGAAATACCGGCCAGCATCACATCACGCTCGGATTCGCTGCTGCGTAAGTCTTCACGCATATGATTGAAGCTGGCTGACAGCTGGCGCACTTCCAGCGGGCCGCTTTCTTCGAGCGGAGGAAGATGCTCGCCGCGCCCCAGTCGTCCGGCGGCTTCTCCCAGGCGGCGTAGCGGCTTGTTTATCCAGAGTGCAAATAATGCGGCACCGGCCAGCGTGGAGAGTAGAAAGATGGCAATACTGACGGCAAATTCCCACGTTGGAAATTCGCGCGACTTGCCAAGCGGAATGACCAGCCAATACGGCTCGCCAAGCATTTCTACATGAACCCACAGCTGCTGCTTATTATTTGCAGCCTCGCGCGCCTCGCCAACGCCGACCAATCGGGCTTTGAGTTGCTTGATGATGGCGCGTGAAATGGGTGATAAAGGCGTGCCTGCTAATGGTAGGGTCGGGTCGTTTTGCAGGGCAAGATGCGGGACATAAGGTCGTCCTTGCAGGGTGATCCATTGACGCTGCTTGCCCACGGGCAGCCCATCAAGCATGTCCTCCATATCGGAGAGCTGATCAGCAGCATTATCCGCAAGTTGTGAGGCAACCAGTTGCTGCCGGGTATGGCCGAAAAGAAGTACCACGCTGGTGAAGCTAATCGCCAGCGTGACGGCCATCAAGCCCGCTAAACGCCACAGAATGGTGTCGGAGGGCAATATGCGCCGGAGCCACTTCGTCATGGGGATGTGCGCCCAGACCTGCCTAGCGCTGACCGCCATCCGGCACAAACACGTAGCCAAACCCCCAGACGGTTTGGATGTAGCGTGGTTCGGCCGAGTCTTCTTCGATCAGTTTGCGCAGACGGGATACCTGAACGTCGATACTGCGGTCAAACGCCTCGTGTTCGCGTCCGCGAGCCAGCTCCATCAGGCGCTCGCGCGAGAGCGGATGGCGTGGATGATTGACGAATACGCGAAGCAGGGCAAATTCGGCATTGGTCAGCGTGACCGGCTCGCCCGCTTTGCTGAGGCGGCGATTGCCGATGTCGAGGTGATAATCGCCAAAGGTATAACTTTCGCCTTCTGTCAGTGGGGCTTCGAGTGCATTGGACTCTTTATGGCGGCGTAGTACGGCATTGATACGTGCAAGCAACTCGCGGGGATTAAAGGGTTTGGGGAGGTAATCATCCGCGCCCATCTCCAGACCGATAATACGGTCGATGTCTTCTCCGCGCGCAGTCAGCATGATGATGGGGATATTGTCCCCCTGCGCCCGCAGACGTCGGCACACCGACAGCCCATCTTCACCCGGCAGCATCAGGTCTAGCAGCACCAGATTCGGACGATTGCGTTGCAGGCGCGCATCGAGGCGAGAGGGTTCGTCGTAGGCATCCACGCTGAAACCCTGCTCAGTCAGATAGCGCTGCACGAGTTCGCGCAGGCGGGGGTCATCATCAATCAGGACAATCTTTTTCGGCGTGACAGCGGTATTCATGAACACAGTTCCATGGGCGGGATAGGCGAATTAACGGGCTACGTCCTGCATTGGTTGACATGCTGCGGGCATTCAAACGCATGATATAACGCATACATGTGGCTGGGACAGAGTATATGCGGGAATATTCCCGAATGACTTCCAATATTCTGTCAAGGTTGTAAATTTCCCTTGCAGAAGGCTGAAAATGCCTTATTCGAATGAATGCGCAGCCCCTTCACCCCGCAGCGCGTCCAGAAATGCAGCGCCATATCGATCCAGCTTTTGCTGACCCACGCCGGGGACGCCTGCCATTTCTTTCATATTTGACGGATGCTTATCCAGCATAGCTTTGAGTGTGGCATCGGTAAAAATAATGTAAGCAGGCACATTCTGCTCGTCGGCCAGTCGTTTGCGAAGCGTGCGCAGACGGTTCCAGATCGGCATCTGATCGGGTGCAATATCCAGAGAGGCGTGACGACTGGCTGCGCCGGACGCTGCGGGCTTGATTCGACCTGCGTGCTGGCGCAGGGTGAGCGACATTTCGCCTTTCAGGAGCGGCCGCGCATGGTCTGTCAGACCCAGCGCACCATGTCCGTCAGGAATGATCTGCAGGAAGCCGCCTGCTAGCAGTTGCCTGAATAATGCGCGCCAAGCGGTGTCGGACAGTTCCTTGCCGATACCCCATGTACTCAGTCGATTGTGGAAGAGCTGGCGAATGCGTTCGTTGTCCTTCCCCAGCAATACGTCAATGACATGACCGGCACCAAATCGCTGCCCTGTACGGTACACACAGGAAAGCGCCTTGCGCGCAGCATCGGTCGCATCCCACGTCTGTGGCGGCGTCAGGCAGTTGTCGCAGTTGCCGCAGGGGTCACTCTGCTCACCAAAGTAACCAAGAATAATCTGGCGTCGGCAAGCGGTGCTTTCAGCCAGCCCCAGCATCGCCGACAGTTTGCTACGTTCGATATGCTTTTGCGATTCTGGTGCTGACGAACTTTCGATCATCTCCTTGATCTGCATGACATCATTCAGCCCATAGGCCAGCCATGCATTGGCTGGGAGACCGTCACGACCTGCACGCCCGGTCTCCTGATAGTAGCCCTCCAGGCTCTTGGGTAGATCCAAATGCGCCACAAAACGCACGTCGGGCTTGTCGATACCCATCCCGAACGCAATGGTGGCGACCATCACAATCCCGTCTTCTCGAAGGAAACGGGTTTGATTGCGTGCGCGGACGCCTGCGTCTAGCCCCGCGTGGTATGGCAGTGCGCGGATGCCTTGATCGTTCAGCCAGGCGGCTGTTTCTTCGACACGTTTGCGTGATAGGCAATAAATGACGCCGGCTTCGTCTTCGTGCTCGCGTTCGATAAAGTCCAGCAATTGCTGGCGGGCATTGTTCTTTTCGACGATGGCGTAGCGAATATTGGGGCGGTCGAAGCTGGAGATGAATTGCGCTGCTTCGCTCAGCCCCAGTCGGGAAATGATTTCCTCTCGGGTGATGGTATCGGCGGTGGCGGTGAGTGCAATACGCGGAATGTGTGGAAAGCGTTCGTGCAGCACCGATAGGCCGATGTACTCGGGCCGGAAGTCGTGCCCCCACTGACTGACGCAGTGTGCTTCATCAATGGCGAACAACGCCACCGGGCCGCTCTCCAGTAGCCCCATCAATCGTGGCGTGAGTAATCGTTCGGGTGCCACGTAGAGTAGTTTCAGTTCGCCGCGCAGAAAGCTACGTTCGATTTCACGGGCGGTATCTGCATCAATCGTGGAGTTGAGGCAGGCTGCAGCAACCCCTGCCTGATGCAGTGCCTCAACCTGATCCTGCATCAGCGCGATGAGTGGAGAGATGACCACGCCACACCCTTGGCGAACCAGTGCAGGTACCTGATAGCATAGTGATTTCCCGCCGCCGGTAGGCATCAGCACCAGCGCATCGCCGCCATTGATAACATGATCGACAATCTCTGCCTGACGACCCCGGAAGGCAGGGTAGCCAAAGGTATCGCGCAGGATATCCAGTGCAGAGTGGGGCGTAGTGTGTGACAAGGGGCGCTGCTCGGTGTGGGTGCGTAGAGCTGCGCAGTATATCAGGGCGGGGCTGTCTTAATGAAAATCCCGGCTGCTGATATCCAGTTCCCCGAGCCAGTCGGACTTGTCGACTAGCATTTTGGCCAGCAGATGCACAACATCGCCTTTACGCTGAATAATCCCGAACACAGCCATCATGCGCGCTCCCAATAGAATAGCGCGCTGCTTTTCGGCCAGATCCGGCCAGACGATGATATTGGCATTGCCGGTCTCATCTTCCAGTGTCACAAACACCACGCCATTGGCGGTGCCCGGGCGCTGTCTGCCTGTGACAATGCCGCAGGCGCGTGCCAGACATTTATCACTTAAGGAAAGTAGGGTGCGCGCACTCAGGAGCCGCTCTGCATCCAGACGGCTGCGCAGCAGTTCCAGTGGATGCGCGCGCAGACTCAGCCCGGTGCTCTGATAGTCTGCCCGTACCTCTTCACCGGTGCCGGCAACAGGCAAAATGGGGGCTACATCGTAGGGAATGGCGCGGGCAATGTGATCCTGACCCTGTTCAAGCCCCGATACATCCCACCAAGCCTGCCTGCGATTGCCGCTCAGGCTGCGTAAGGCATCGGCATTGGCGAGTGCGCCCAGTGCGCGCCGGGTGAGTCCGCTTAAACGTGCAAGCTCGTTTATCGTGCGATAGCCTTTGGGGGGGCGATGGCTGACTAACCGTGCCGAGTCTTCCTTAGAGAAACCATCGACCAGTCGTAGCCCGAGCCGAACGGCAGGCTGCGCGCCGGCTAAGGGTTCCAGTGTGCAGTCCCAATGGCTGGATTGCACATCCACCTCCCGCACCGCGACACCGTGTCGGCGCGCGTCTTGAACCAGTTGTGAGGGCGAATAAAATCCCATGGGCTGCGCGTTGATCAGCGCACATAGAAAAATCGCTGGTTCGTGGCATTTGAGCCAGGCGGATGCATAGACCAAGAGGGCAAAACTGGCTGCATGGCTTTCCGGAAATCCATATTCCGAAAAGCCCTTGATTTGCTCGAATAGCCGCTCGGCAAAGTCCTGCTGATAGCCGCGTGCCAGCATGCCGTCAATCAATTCAGGACGGAAACCATCCAGTTTACCCGTGCGTCGCCAAGCCGCCATAGAACGCCGGAGCTGATCGGCGCGTTCGGGGGAGAACCCGGCTGCTACCATCGACAGCTGCATTACCTGCTCCTGAAAGATCGGAATACCCAGTGTGCGGGAGAGCACGGCTGCCACTTCCTTGCTTTCTGGTGGCGGGAGCGGTAATCCTTGCCGCTGCATCTCGCGGCGGTCAAGGTAGGGATGCACCATTCCGCCCTGAATGGGCCCCGGACGGACAATCGCGACTTCCACCACCAGATCGTAAAAGCAGCGCGGTTGCAGGCGAGGCAGCATGCTGATTTGTGCGCGTGACTCCACCTGGAAGACACCGATACTGTCCCCCTTGCACAGCATGTCGTAGACCATCGGGCACTCTGGCGGTATGTCCTGCAGGGCAAAGCCGGGTCGATCGCGAAAGCGTGCAATATGCGCCAGGCTCTCGCGAATGGCACTCAGCATCCCCAGTGACAAGATATCTACTTTTAGCAGCTGCATCGCGTCCAGATCATCCTTGTCCCACTGGATCACGGTTCGATCTGGCATCGCGGCATTTTCAACAGGGACGAGTCGCGTCAACGGCCCCCGGGAAAGGACAAATCCACCAACGTGCTGGCTAAGGTGGCGAGGAAAGCCCAGCAAGGCTTTGACCAGAGCCAGCAGCATGCGACAAATGGGCGCGTCAGTGTCTAATCCCGCTTCCTGCATCCGCAGCGGCAAATTGGCCAGCGGGTCGCCCCCTCCCAGCCGTTCGATGATACGATCAAGCAATGCCTCCTCGAGCCCCAATGCGCGTCCGACATCGCGAATGGCACTCTTACGCCGATAGGTGATGACGGTAGCCGTGAGTGCAGCCCGATCACGGCCGTATTTGCTGTACAGATACTGCATCACTTCTTCGCGCCGCTGACTTTCAAAGTCGACATCGATATCAGGCGGCTCGTGGCGAGCCTTGGAAATGAATCGCTCGAACAGTACATTGCTGCGAGCAGGATCAACCTCGGTGATCCCGAGTGCATAGCACAATGCCGAGTTGGCTGCAGATCCCCGTCCCTGGCAGAGAATGCCCTGACTGCGGGCATAACTGACAATATCTTCCACTGTTAAAAAGTAGTGCTCGAATTGCAGTTGTTCGATCAGTACCAATTCCTTTTCAACCTGTTCGCGCACCAGCTCCGGCACGCCTGCAGGGTAGCGCCGCGTCAGCCCCGCGTGCCCTAATTGGCGCAAATGGTCGATTGCACGCATGCCGGGCGGGATGACTTCTCCGGGATATTCGTAGCGCAATGTGTCCAGATTGAAGGTGCAACGATCGGCAATGTCGATGGTGGCAGCGAGCCATTCAGGGGAATACAGTGCGCTCAGCGTAGAAAGATCCCGCAAATGACGTTCGCCATTGGGAAACAACGCCTGTCCGCACTGGGTGAGCGGCTTGCCGATACGGATGGCCGTGAGTACATCCTGGAGTGCACGGCGACGGGGATCGTGCATATGCACGTCACCACTGGCACAAATGGGTAGTCGAGTCTGTTCAGCAAGCATCTGGACGAACTCGGTATGCTGTGCATCCTCAGGGGTATGACACAGTGTCACACTCAGCCAGAGTCGATTCGCAAAATGGGTCTGCAGCCACTCGATATCGCTCTCTTTGCAATCGGGCTTGGCCGGCCATAAGCAGAGCAGTCTTTGACTCAGCGGCGCCAGCATCTCTCTGTCTAGTCGATATTCGCCTTTTTCTGCATGGCGTCTGCCGCAGGAAATGATGTCTGACAAATCGCCATAGGCTTCCCGGTCCGGGGCTAGCAGCACCAGCCTGAGCCCGTCCGCTAGCGTCATTTCACTGCCTATGATCAGCTTGATGCCATGCTCTTTCGCGGCTACATGAGCGCGCACGATGCCTGCAAGACTGCATTCATCGGTGATGGCAATGGCGTGATAACCCAGTGCTGCTGCACGGGCGACTAGCTCGAATGCGTGGGAGGCGCCGCGCTGGAAGCTGAAATTGCTTAGACAGTGGAGTTCGGCATACATGTCGCGCACTCAGGCAAATAGCCCGTGGATAAACCACTGCTGGCTGTGCAGATCACGGAATACCCAGTATCGCTGTCCCTGGGCATCATGCGCACAGTGATAGTCCCGGTGAACTGTGTCGCCATCCCACCAGCCCGACTCAATTCGCTCACACGCCGTCTCGAGCCACAATGGTCCGTGATACCACAGGCGATCATGCTGCCAGATGATCGGTTCAGCATGATCAAGCAGCCAGCCGGGACGATTGTCCTGCTTGCATGGAGAGTATTGTGTCTGCGAGATCGCCTGATGCGACCATGCTTTTTCCGGACGATGGTCATTTGCCGGATAGATGCGATGAACTGCCGTGTCTCCCAGTCGGGCTTTGAGACGAGCCAGCAACATGGCGATATTGCCTTCGCGTTGACCTTGGCCGAATAGATCCAGTGCTTCACTATGCAGCGTGGTGAGCGAGCCGGTTTTAAGTCGAAGTCCGCGAACCGGGGCTGCTAGTTGATGCCGTCCCAGCTTTTCGCGCACAACGGCCATCATGAGGGACGCATCGCGGGTGGCCTGACCAAAGCCACATATTAGCTGCGTAGCCGGGAGATCCTCGTGCGAAAGTGATAGGATGATTTCTTCGCACCCTGCGCCACGTGCCAGCAAAAATCCCGCCAATGCCTGAATTTGCCGGTTCGTAGCAAAGATGAGAGCGCCTGCATGCTCTGCGGGCCAGTCCAGTTCAATGCTGTGTTCGAAAACGGGTGGTGCGGTAAACAGCGTGCGCGAGTCGGTTTGGTCACCAAATGCCAGATCAATGAGGCGCAGGATGGGTGGCCCGATTCGATGCGCAAGGCCATTTCGAGGTAATTGCCGGATCTGGCCGATCTGTCTCAAGCCAAGTTGCTGTAACTGGCCAATATGACGTACCAGCTCGGCCTCCAGTCCCAGCAATTCGACTGGAGCATGGACAAGTTTGGTGCGTAACTCATCCAGCGACGTGATGATCTGCCCGGGCTGCCAGTGCGCAAGCCAGAGTGCGCCAAGCGGTGTGGGCGCGCAGGCATGTACATAGGTGTAACCCATGCTCTCCAGACCGCGTAGTAGCTTATCCTGCAGCTTGTCCAATCCACCGAAATAGCGCAGACAGCCCTCGATCTCCAGCAATAGTGCGGGTGCAGGATCCAGGTTCACTGCTGGGGTAAATTGCAAACCCCAGCACCCCAGCGAATTCAGGCATTCAACCTCATGAATCGGTTGGCGCGGCACGCTGCGTAACCCGCGCGACAGCGCATGTGCAGCGTGGCGAGACAAGCCCGGATGGATGCCCTCAGCTTCCGCAGCCGTATTCACGGCAATGATTTTCTCGCGGCGGCCGATCTGGGCGAATACCGCCACCGGATCAGGCTGCTCGGGCGAATTGAGCCCCGGCATGCACTCGATGGCCAGCCTGGGGAAATGGAGCGCAATCCACAACATGGCGATTTGGCGTGGTAGTGGCAAGGAAAGCGGGTTGCTGCTTGGGTAGAGGCTGGTGTGCATGGGCAATAAAGACGGGCTGCAACAGCGGCGTACCACGGCGTTTTAGCACTTGCAGCCACACCCCTCCATGCCCGGCACGTACGCCAATCCGTAATGCAAAGGGCGAAACAATCTGGGCATGACTGCCTTCACGCAGTACAAAGCCACACGCCCCACCTTGCTCTGCTGCCAGATTGAGGCGGCGACAGGCACGATCATTCAAGGTGTCGTCTGGCCATCCGATGACAGCGCCGCAGCCAGGTTCGCGCAAGGCTTGCTCCATGGCCCATAGCGTGTCCGATGACTGAAGCGTGCGAACCCATTGCAGCTTGTTCAGGTCGACTCCTGCAGCCGCCCACGCAGGCGCATATGGGATATGAGGGGGATTGATGAGCAAAACATGCTTCCCGCTCTGCGTGAGACGGGCAATCGCAGGGAGAAGGATGCGTAATTCACCGCAGCCGGGTTTGTCGGTGACGAGTTCGCTCACGGCACCAGATGGCCAGCCGCCTCCCGGTAACACGGCGTCCAATCCGACATGGCCGGTGGATTCATTGCCGTGAATCGATTGAAAAGCACTGTCCCCGCGCCAGATGCGCGGATCATTCAGTAGATGGGCGGGAAGCGGGGCATTCATCGCAACGAACTCCGTAGAGAACTAATGTTCACCAATTTTAGTGAACGATCGTTCTCTTTGCAAGTGATTGCGATGAACGTGTGGTGTAGATACCAAATCTACCCGTATTTAACGGGCAAACTCATCCTCGATATCTTCCAGTGTGAGATGCCATCGATCCAGCATATGGGTATAAATAGCCAGCTCTGCTTCTGTCATGCTGCCGTGCGACTTGATCATGTCCAGTGACAGCGCTGCGACTAACAGACGTTTGCCTGGGTCTACGACTGTATCCAGTAAGTCATCGATACGCTGGCGATCGATCAGACGGATGCGGCCGTCTTCATCGGCCTCATCGGACAGATCATTGCAATACTGGTGCAGGACAGCGATAAATTGCGGGCGGGGGATGTTGAGGGCTTCGTAAATATGCAGCTTGTCGAGGGCGTCGATCTCGTCCGGATCCATATTGCCGTCTGCCATCAGAAGCATCACCAGCAGACGTGCCATTGATTCGGGGCTGTTCTGGGCGTACTTTTTCATACGAATTCCCTGTCTGGATTCATTTGCCGTAAGGCGTGGATAAAAGGCTCCGGAATGGGTGCCGGTTTCTGTGTTTCATAGTTAAAGAATACAAGGCCGATTTTGGCTTGCAGAATTTCGTGATGCTGTGTTGCATGGCTGACACGGTAGTGCAGCTCAAAGCCCGCACGTGAAAATTCGCAGCTTGCCAATTCAAACTTGAGCCGGTCACCCCAGAACGCTTGGCGCTTGTAGACTACGGCAGCATCTGCCTGAATCAGGCCTAGGCCGTGGAAATTGAGTTCATCCTCATATCCGAGTGCGCGGAAGAAATGTAAACGCGCATCGTGTAGCAGGGTGAAAGCCGCATCGTTGCCTAGGTGTTTGCCATAATTGATATGGGCAATGGTGACATCGAGTTCGGTTGAAAAATCAAAGCTTTGTGGCAGATCAATTCGTACACGGGCCATTTTGGTTCACAATTGGATCAGGGGTTGCATGATTCGATCATGCCTGTGATAGGGCATGCGCAGTGTAATCGGTTCTTCTTGCAGGTAGGTGGGATGGTACTAATGTGCTGATAGACGGCATTGTACTCGCCCAGTTTCTGGAGTGATCAAAAGGAGTCAGCGATGTATCAGAAAATCCTGATGCCGGTGGATGACAGCGAAACGTCCAGCCGCGCACTGTCTGAAGCCACACGTTTTTGCTGTGAGCAGCATGGCAAAGTCCGACTGGTGCATATCGTCGATATGGCCCAATTCAGTTGGAGTGGCACTGAATTCGTAGATGTGGGCGACTTGCAGCAGAATCTGCGCGAAAATGGCAAAAAAGTGCTTGAGCGCTCGCTTGCATCACTAAAGGAGGCTGGACTTGAAGTTGAGTCGGCTTTGATCGAAATATGGGGCGGCAATCTGAGCAGTGCTATCATTGACGACGCCAAGGCCTGGGGGGCAGATTTGGTCATCATGGGTTCCCATGGCTGGACGGGTCTGGATCACCTCTTGCTTGGTTCTGTGGCCGAAGGTGTGGTTCGCCATGCGACGCTGCCTGTACTCATCATTCCCATGAAACGCTAAGCTGTGACTGATTCCGCGACATCCCCCGTTGTTTCTACTGTAACACTTGCGGTAAATGACCACCGGCGGGACATCGTCGGTATGCAGTACGTCTATCCTGTCGTGTCACGACGGGCTGGGGGGGTATCGGTAGGGATCAACCTCAATCCCAATAACGCCTGCAACTGGCGTTGTGTTTACTGCCAGGTGCCGGACCTGGTGCGTGGAAATGCGCCAGAGCTTGATTTGCCCCAGCTTGCCGATGAACTGGATCGGATGCTCGAATCGATTGTGCATGGCGATTTTATGACAAGCAGCGTGCCAGAACAGGTACGTCGCTTGAACGATATCGCTTTATCAGGCAATGGCGAGCCTACATCCAGTCGGCAATTTGCTGAAGTGATCGAGCTAATTGCTGCTGCCATGCAGAAGTTCGATCTGATTGGTGCAATCAAGCTGGTGCTGATTACCAATGGCAGTCAGATGTACAAGCCCGCAGTGCAGCAGGCTGTTACCAGCATGCACGAACTGGGAGGCGAGGTTTGGTTCAAATTTGACCGGGCGCCCGTTAATGGTTTTTCCGAGGTGAACCAGATCAATATCAGTCGCGAGCAGATTGAGCGTCATCTATTACTGGCCACACAAGCGTGTACAACCTGGATTCAAACCTGCATGTTTGCCTTTGATGGGGAGCTACCCACAAGAGGTGAGATATCAGACTGGCTGGATGTGCTGCAATCGGTTCGTCTGCAAGGGGGCCAGATTGCGGGTGTGTTGCTCTATGGCGTAGCCCGACCCTCCATGCAACCAGAAGCGTCGCGCATCAAAGCAGCACCCGCTGACTGGATGAGTGCACTCGCAGAGCAAATCCAGGCGGCTGGGTTTGAGGTAAAACTGAGCTTATAAAAAGCAAAACCCCGCATCCTTTCCGGAGTGCGGGGCATTGTGCTGATGGCGATCAGGATTCTGCGTCGGCTTTATTGGCCGCAGCCTCTGCGCGCGCGCGAACGGCTTTTTGCAGGCTCTTATACAAATCCGGGTGATGTTCGCGAAGATAATCAATGATTTCGAAATCTTCCTTGCATACTTTGGAAAGGTCGATCTGTTCCACATGCACCAGACGCAAGAGTTCACGCACCGGTTTGGGCATATTACGGCCACTTTCATAGCGCGAGCCACCACTCTGGGTCACGCCAATGCGTGTCCAGAACTCTTGCTGATTCAACCCTAAGCGTCTGCGGACATCACGGGGGTTGATGACCTTTTCAAAAATTTTCATGAGGCAATCCCTGATTCTTTTCTGCGCGTCAAGAAACCTGACTGAAGTAGCATCATGCTGCACCCACCAGGGATGCATTCGACATGTGCTGCAGATCATGTTTCTTGTACAAATATGCTATTTACGCACCAGCATTAGCCAAGAGTATAAGGTGATCTGTACCTGCTTTCCACCCCTACCTTCATTAGCTTTCGTCTGTCATCGACGACTTATTTAAAATATTTAAATGTCATTGATGAATGATAATGGCATAATTGAATGAGAAATCTATAGCCTTTCTGCCGATGTTTTGCAAGTCATTGTTTACAATAAGTGGTGAGGCGGGCTGATCAGAACATATTTGTAGCAGTCCATGTTGCATTCGACACACGGAAGCATCTGTCTTGGTACAATTGGACTGTTTTTACAATATACACACATGTTAGTGGTATGGTTTAGCCAGATGGAATATAGCTGATAGGAGCTTATGTATTCATGAGTACGCTGGTTGATAAAATCGTCAGTGAAATTCGCGATGATATTCTGAACGGGGTGTTGCTACCTGCTCAGGCTTTAAAGCAAGTTGAGCTGGCGAATCGCTATGGAGTCAGTCCAATCCCCTTGCGGGAAGCTTTGCAGCGGCTGCAGGTAGATGGATTAGTTGAGTACTTCCCCTATCGTGGTGCGATTGTTGCACGCATTCGTCGTTCCGAGATTGTTGATATTGCCGATTTGCGCATAGCACTTGAGACCATGGCACTCAAACTGACAGTGGGAGCGCTCGACGAAGAGCAGATTGAGCGGATGGATGAGGTCGCCAGCAGACTGTCGGGGCCGGAGTCCAATACACCTAAGGTCTTTATGGATCTGCTGCTATCGTTCTACAGCATTTTGCTGGCTCGTTCCAATCGCCCACTCCTGCTGAACATGATTCAGACCAACCTCAAACGGGCGACACTTTACTACGCCGAACTGATCAAGCATCCTTTGCGCGCATCCTTGCCGGCACCCACCTGGCAGCAAATTGCGACAGCCATCCGCGCTGGTGATACTGATCTCACCATTCGGTATATGAACGAACGTGTCATCAGCTTCCGTGACTTCTTTCTTGAGCACTCTTCGATCGAGTAATCTGAAAAGCACGCATGCACGGATAGACAGTCAAAACAACAAAAGCCGGCAAGTCCGGCTTTTGTTTTGTGTGCAGTGCGGATTTTGATGTGTTATTTCATTGCGCCGCTAACCACTTGCTTGCTGCTCTACGTAAACGATCATTTACTGCGAGCCAGGCGTCTGCGGTAGGTGGTGCCTCTAATAGAAGCGCATCAAACCGACCGCCATCAAAGCTCCGCAAGGTAGCATAAAGCAGGTGAGCAAATGTCTCGGGCTGATCGGGCATGCGGTGCAGTTCTACCTGGCCGGCAGGCACGAGTACCGGAGCCCGATGCAGAATAATCAGCCGCTCGCCTTGTGTTGCACGTACCAGCGCTTCTTTTTGCAAACTGGTGATATCGCCAATGATCAATGGAGTGCGGGGGGCGTAGTGTGAGTCTAGCAGGCCGGACACACGTACCTTGGCCGTTTCTGCCTTCTGATGATGCTCCAGTTGCATACCCAAAACAGATTCGATGGCGGCTACAGGCACGCCACCTGGTCGCAACAGCATCGGGCGATCACCGGTTAGACCTACAATCGTCGATTCCACACCGACACTACAGGCGCCACCATCCAGAATCAAGGGTAGGCGGTCGCCAAACTCCATTGCGACATGAGGGGCTGTCGTGGGGCTAACATGGCCGAACTGATTGGCAGAAGGCGCAGCAAGGCCGCCATCGAATTGCCGCAATAATTCAGCTGTGAGTGGATGGGCGGGGGCACGAATGCCGACCGTGTCCTGTCCACCTGTTACGGCCAGCGGCACATGGGGCGCGCGCTTCAGAATGAGTGTCAGCGATCCCGGCCAGAACGCGTCAACCAGCTTGCGTGCGGTATCGGGAATATCCACCGCCCATCGATCCAACTGATCTGCACCTGCTACGTGGACGATGACGGGATGGTCATTTGGCCGTCCCTTGAGTGCGAAGATGCTCGCCACCGCATCCGGATTCATGGCGTCTGCAGCTAATCCGTAAACGGTTTCGGTAGGAATGCCAACCAGCTTGCCTGCGCGGAGCAGTTCAACGGCAGCGTCTATATCTTTGGAAATCTGCGACATGATCAGGTGTGAAATCGGACAACCGATAGTGTAAACAATTCCGGGTCACTCTGCGTGACCCGGTTATCATCTGCTCGCCTATGGCTGTCTAGGAAGTCCGCTGTGCAATGCCATTGACCATGACATCAAAATGCAGCTCGGTGTATTTCACAATATCCAGCTCATGTGGTTCGAAGGCGCCAAAGCATCGCTTCCACACCGCCACCATCACCAGCGGGGCAATCACTTCGCGCGACATGATATCGATATCGACAGGGCGGAACTCACCAGCCGCAATCCCGCGCTCAATGACATAAGCAAACAGCTTACGACCGCGTTCGGCAACATCATGTACATAAAACTGTGCAAGTTCGGGGAAATTTGAGGCTTCACCAATAATCAATTTGATGATGCCACTGGTTCGAGGCGAGGAGAGCAGTTCTGCCCAGGTCAGCATCAGCTGACGAAGCAATTCCGTATGACTGCCTTCCCAATCTTTGGCCTGTTGCTCGGCAGTTTCCAGATCGCCCACGACGATCTCCTTGACCACAGCCTTGAACAGATCTTCCTTGTTCGAGAAATACAGGTATACCGTGCCCTTGGTTACGCCAGCCTGTTTTGCGACATCATCCAGACGAGTGGCTGTAAAACCTTTTGCAACAAACATCTCGATGGCGGCATCAATGATTTCGCCGGGACGATCGTCCTTGCGGCGTTGCCAGCGCGGCATGCTCATAGTGTGTCTCCAGTTATGGCTGCATGAATACGCACATGACGCATCCATTGCATTTTAATTACTGACCGGCAATTTAATTGCTAACGAGTGGTCAGTCAATGCCTGTGCGCCGGTGAGACAGTGCGAAAGGCGAGCAGCCTAAGATGTCCGGCAGGTCTCCAGGAGATAATATAGGTAGAGCGCACACTACATCTGCTTGAACAAACTCAGATAAATCCGACTGACGGGAAGTCGTTCGTTACGATCCTTGAGTTTAACCAGCAATCGTCCAGTGAAATCACGTGTCGTACCCGCAATATGGCGCGTATTGACGATGGTACCGCGATGGATTTGCCAGAACTGGTCGGTATCGAGCTGGTCGGCAAGCTCTTTGAGTGGCGTGCGGATCAGTGATTCACTACCGTCATCGGTAAAGATGCTGACATATTTGTCGTTTGCCTGAAGGTAAACGACTTCGTCGATGCTGATCATGCGCGTATCGCTCCCCTGAGATGCGTGCAGCCACTGCATGCGCTTGCGGGCAGGCGCGGATTGTCCGCCGATTAAACCGGCGAGCTGTTCCAGTAGCGCCTGCTGATTGCTGGTGGGCTGCGCGTCGGCACGAGCAGGCTGGATACGGGTGCGCAGACGTTTGATGGTTTCTGCCAGCCGCGCCTCGGTAGGGGGTTTCAGGATGTAATCTACGGCGGCACGGTTAAAGGCTTCCAGTGCGTGTTCATCATATGCGGTGACAAATACGACGGCAGGTGCTTCATCGTATTCACTCAGCTTGCGCGCCACATCAAGCCCTGTCATGCCCGGCATGCGGATATCGAGAAAGGCAATATCCGGGCAGTGATCGTCGATGAGTCGCAGGGCATCCACGCCATTATGCGCGATGCCCGAAATGGTGAGTTCAGGCCACTGGCGCTTGAGCAGGGCGGCCAGATAATCCGCAAGATGCGCTTCGTCATCAGCAATGATGGCGGTAGTCATGGTGAAAGTGTCTCCTCGAATGGCATGACGATTTTCGCGGTCACGCCTGGGCCAGCATTAGGTATTAATTGCAGACTGGCCTGTTTTCCAAATAGTACATGCAAACGCTGGCGCAGATTGCTCAAGCCCACGCGAGTACCGCTGGTGGGGGCGGCGTCCAGTCCCATACCTGTATCACTGATCTCGATAATCAATTGGCCGGGTGTTTGTCTCGCACAGATGCAGACTTCGCCACCCTCAATTTTGGGCTCAAGTCCGTGTTTGATCGCATTTTCGACCAAGGGTTGAATCAGCATGGGAGGGCAGGGGTGAGATAGCAATTCGTCTGCGACTTCAATGCGATACCGTAATCGTGCGCCCATGCGTAAGGCAAGAATATCAAGCAAAGCGCGGATGGTTTTCAGTTCGTCTGCCAAAGTCGCATGCTCATGACGGCTGGCATTAAGCGAGGCGCGAAGATAGTCAATAAACCGTTCCAGCATGATGCGGGCTCGGGTCGGATCAATCTCGATCAGGCTGACTACGCCCCCTAGCGTGTTGTACAGAAAGTGGGGCTCAATCTGTGCCTGCAGCATGCGCAATTCAGCTTCCATGGCATGCCGTTCACTGGTCGCACGCTGTTCCTGCTCTCTGGCCAGTCGTTCGCGGCTACGCAGATCGCGCAGGTTGACATAATTACTGATGGCGATGATGACACAGGCCATGAGGGCTGCAATGGCAATCGAACGAAGTGATTCGATCGATAAATCATGCCAGGTCGAATGGAGACCATTGACGATGACCCTTGATAGGATCATGCCGACCGGATAGCCCAGCGTGACCCCCATCAGTGACAAGGCCGCGTGCGCAATCATCTGAGTGCGGTGGGTGGCACGCTCCCAGAATCGCGGAAATGCACTCACCGCTGCGCTGATCAGCCCATGAATGGACAAGGAAATGCATGTTGCCATGACCATATGACTGACAAACACCCGGCCAATATATGCGGGCCAGCCGTAGTACATCACCCAGGTCAGGAAAAATACGCACCCGACCAGACAGCCAAAGATCAGGGTTTTAAGAATGCTGAACAAGTGGAAATATTTTCCGCGCCGGAGCGGGGCAATGAAGTGGAGCGGATGCAGGTGTTCCATGGCAAACCAAGGCAAGTGCTGAAGCGAAAGCATACCGTTTTCCCAATCGGAGGGGGATGTTGATGCTGTTCAGCTTGTCTGATTTTGCGGAAACCGTTTGATCGTTGCGACAGAGTGGCGGGATAACGTCGCCAGATGCCTGCTGGCGACGTGTGCAGTAGATCAGGTATGGGTTGGCATCAGCGTTTGTTTGGTTTGCGGCGGATGTAGAGCGTCTTGACGACGCGAGCGACCAGCTCGCCTTGTTCGTCGATGACCTCGACACTGAACTGCGGGAGGTATTTCTCTCCATTGGCGGTACGGTCGCGTATTTCGTCGATTTGTGCCTGACTGAGGTGGAACCGGGCGCGGACGATGCCTTTGCCGGGGCTGATGTAGTCTATCGAGGCGTGCTTATCCCAGACAAAGTAATCCTTGCCCAGATTGTGCATCAGCATGATCACATACCAAGCATCGGTCATGGAAAACAGACTACCCCCATAATGCACGCCGACAGCATTACGGTTGTACCAGTGCAGCTTCAGTGCGATGACCGCTTCGCGGTAATCTGCGGCGAGCTTCTCGGTAGTAATGCCAGTAAACAGAAACGGCGGCCACAGATTGATCAGGCGGCGGAACAAAGAGGCATTCATGGGATGCATTCCCGAAAAGGAGTCGTCGCATCATCACAAAGCAAGTGCTTGATAGTCAAGTTGCACTGCAATATGTGGAACGAGAACTCAATCAAAACACCACACATCTAGCGCCAGCGCTGCCAGCGAAATGCCATTAAACAGGCGAGTAGCCGAACCGGTCGCAGCGCCTCGCGCGACAAACACGGGCAGCAGGTGTTCGTCAGTAGGGTGTGCACGCGTAGCACCCGGCGCCTGAGTACGGTATTGCGCTAATGGTGTGGTTTGATCAGAGGATAGCGCATCCGCCATCCATTGCTGAAATGCGAAAACGTATTCGTAGGCCTGATCATCAGCGACACCGAACTGCACATCGCGCAGATTGTGCGTCATCCCGCCGCTGCCAATGATCAGTACGCCCTCGTCACGCAATGGCGACAATGCAGCACCAAGCTGCAAATGCCACGCTGGCGACTGGCCTGGCTGAACGGACAACTGGATCACTGGCACATCCGCATCGGGGTACATCTGCATCAGGGGCACCCATGCGCCATGATCCAGCCCGCGCTGGCGGTCAATATGTGCAGGTATCCCGGCATGCTCCAGCAAGGCTTGTGTGCGGGATGCGAGTTCATGGGCGACAGGCGCCGGGTAGGACAATTGATATAAGGTGTCCGGAAAGCCACCAAAATCATGAATGGTCTGATTGGTAGCAGGGGCGCTGATAGTCGGCTGGGTGGTCGTCCAGTGAGCGGAAATCATCAAAATGGCGGCGGGTCTGGGCAGACTGCTGGCCAGCATCTGCCAGTGTGTGCCCGCAGTTCCCGGCTCCACCGCCATCATTGGCGAGCCATGGGAAATGAATAAAGTAGGGAGACGGGAGGCAGACATGATGCGCACGAACCAGACAAGTTAATCTGCTGGCATTGTGGCTATGCACCGAGCGAGAAGATAGCGAAATGTCGCGTTGGAGTTGTTCGGAAAAGTTGAAGTTAATTTGTGGCTGAGCAAAAGCAAGGGCGACCTTTGGCCGCCCTTCCAGATTGCCTACGGCTTAGGTGCTCAGTCGATATAATCGAACAAGGTCACTACCCGTTCTACGCCCTCGGTATTGCTGGTGATCTGCGCCGCGTCGGCACCTTCCTTGCGGGTCACTAGTCCCATGAGGAAGACGCTGCCACGCTCGCTGGTGACCATGACATGCACCGGAGAGAACTTGCCCGCATCGGCCATCCGCGCCTTGATACGGGTGGTGAGCGTCACATCTTTCGCACGGGCACCGACAGTTGAGGTGAGCGCTACAGTGGTTTCGTTGTAGACCTTAGCAACATCTGGCGTTTCGGATGCAATACGGGCAACCTCAGCCTGAGTGGCCGCATCAGGCGTCTCGCCACTCAGCAACACCTTGCGATTGAACGAATTGACGTTTACGTGTGTGCTGGTACCAAATTTGGCGCCAATGCGCTCGGCCACGCGCATTTCGATCTGTTGATCGTTCCACACGGTTTTGCTGGGGCGACGATCATTGGCAACGGCTGCTGCGGTGCCTGCGCCTGCGACGACCAGGCCAAAACAGCCTGTCAGTTGTGTCGTCATCAGGCCTGCCAGCAGCAAACCCGCGGAAAATCGCTTGAATTGGATCATCGTTGTTATTCTCCGTCTAACAGATAGAAGTCGATTGCATCGCAAAGCGCATGCAAGATCAATAAGTGAGTTTCCTGAATACGCGGCCCTCTGTCCGTTGGCACATTCAGGAGGATATCGTCGCCTTTCAGCAGTTCGGCAACTTCGCCGCCATCTCTGCCCGTGAGCGCAATGACGGTAATGTGACGTTCGTGCGCTGCATGAATGGCTTCGATCAGATTGGCGGGGCGGCCACTGCTGGTGACCAGCAGCAAGATATCACCGGGTTGCCCCAATGCACGAATCTGCTTGGAAAAAATCAGATCGAAATCATATTCGCTGGCAATCGCAGTCAGCATGGCACTGTCGGTCGTTAGTGCGATGGCCGCAAGACCCGGACGCTCCTTCTCGAAGCGCCCCACCATTTCCGAGGCAAAATGCTGCGCATTGGCCGCCGAACCCGCATTGCCACAGATCAGGATTTTATGATCGCTCATCAAGGTTGAGACCATCAGTTCCGCTGCAGTAGCAATTTGCGCAGGTAGCAGTTCGGCCATGGTGTGCTTGACCTCGATGCTCTCGATAAACTGCTCGGTGATGCGTTGTACCAGATCCATTTCGTGAAAATATCCAGTGTGGGGTTGGGTGTGGGGCGGATCAGGCAAATTCTAAGATGTGCTGAAGCCATTCCGGCGCTTGATTGCCATCGAACAGCACAGCATCAAATCGGCAGGGAGGGGTTACCGGCATTGTTTGCAGATAGACCTGCGCACAGCGCCAGAGTTTCTTTTGCTTGCTTAATGTAATACTGGCCGCAGCGCCGCCAAAGCGGGATGACTTACGCTGGCGCACTTCAAAAAACACCAGCGTCTTGCCATCCCAGCCAATTAGATCCAGTTCGCCCAGTTTACATTGCCAATTACGCGCAATGAGCCTGATGCCACGAGCAAGCAGAAATTCAGCAGCTTGCGCTTCCGCATCTTGTCCCAGCGTGTTCATTTTACCTGTACACCAGTGGGTGGCAGTGTCGCGGGAGAGACTGCCTCGGCGGCATCAGTCGCTTTGCCTGCAGGTTCGGGCGGCGCGGTAGCAGGCCCGACACCAATTTCGCCAGCTACAAGATCACGCACAAATCGGTGATCCGGCATTAACTTCAATGTGCCGGTGACACCTTGCATTTCAATGGCCGCATCTGGATTCGACACCATGAGTAATAAAACCAGGCGGTAGGCATCTATACCAAGCGCATACAGGCGATCAAGCGAGGCAGGCAGAGCGGGCTCCGCGCGGGGGAACACCGTATTGTCCGGATGCCAGGGGTCGAGTAACCAGGGCATATCGACAAACCGAACACCCGCCAGGTCGAGATTGGCGCCTGCCAGTGCAAACTTGCCATTCCAGACTTGCGACGTGGCATACACCTTGGCCGACTGACCGAGGTAAGGCCGGATCATGCGGGCCTGCAAATCAGTCGTGGCAAGGAAGGCTGCATCAGCTGTTTGCTTAAGGAGCGCGTCGCGTAATTTGGCGTAGGATTCACGCGTACTGCCCAACATACCAATTTGCGGAGCGGATTTCGCCAGTGCATGCCATTCCGCTGCAAATGCTTCACGCATGCGTTTGGCTAGCGGTCCCTCGCCTTCCACCACCATCGGACGATTGACACCTGCCTCATACATCAAGCGAGCGGTCTGGCGCGCTTCATCCTCAATGGCAAGCGAGAGAGAGAACAGATGCGAATTGGGTTTACCCTCGACGCTATTGAGTGCGAGGACAGGCACTTCAGGCTTGGTACGGGTAGCAATGGCGTTGACGCCCTGACGCGTCAGTGGGCCAATCATGCCTACAGCACCGGCCTCGATCGCCTTTGCATAGGCCTTGACTGAATCTTCGGCCTGCTCACCCGTGACATACAGACGCACCTTGGGCGTCCGCTCGTCACCGAGCTTGCTCTCTGCCGCCTGAATACCTGCCCAGACCGCATTGACAGGTCCTTCCAGCCCCTTGGCATCCAAAGGCAGAATGACTGCGATATGTGGAGCGGACGCTTGCGCTATCTCTTCTGTGCTGGCAACTGTTGCCATGCCGCAGTAAAGTAGCGCAACTGCGCCAATCCGGCCAAATTGTGTTAACACCGTACGAACGAGCATATGGAACATTACCAGATAGACCGACCCGCATTATATGTTGTGGCCACCCCCATCGGAAACCTCGATGATATGACAGTGCGCGCAACGGCTGTTTTGCGAGGCGTGGATCTGGTTGCGGCGGAAGATACCCGCGTCACCGGACAACTTTTGCGCCATATTGGCTCGGGTGTGCGAACCATTAGTCTGCGCGAGCATAACGAGCGTGAAGCGGCACAGTTTGTCATCAGTAAGCTGGCGGAAGGGCTGGCGGTTGCGCAGGTGTCAGACGCCGGTACGCCTGCTGTATCCGATCCGGGCGCGAGGCTGGTTGAGGCCGTGCATGCAGCTGGGTACCGTGTCATTCCGATTCCGGGGCCGTCAGCCGTGCTGACTGTGCTGGCTGCAGGTGGCATGCAATCACCCCGGTTTTATTTTCATGGCTTTCCGGAGGCCAAGCGGGTTGCGAGGCGTAAAGAGTTTGAAGGTCTGAGCCAATTGCCACACACGGTGGCATTTTTCGAGGCGCCGCATCGGATTGCCGAATCGCTTGAAGATATGGCTGCTGTATTTGGCGAGGAGCGGATGGCCGTGGTTGGACGCGAGCTCACCAAGACCTTCGAAACCATCAAGCGCGCCCCACTTGGCGAACTGGTGGGCTGGGTAGCAGCAGACAGCAATCAGCAGCGCGGCGAGTTAGTGGTGCTGATCGAAGCGGCTCCGCTACGCGAAGAAGATATCAGTACGCACGACAGAATTCTTCTGCCGTTGCTGGACGCATTGCCGCTCAAGCAGGCTGTCCGGCTGGTGGCAGATATCACGGGCGGTAACAAGAATGCCCTGTACGAGCGTGCACTCAGTCTGCGCAAGGAGCAGGATCAGTCCGGCGACGAATGATGCGTCATCCACGCGCGAACGGTTAGATCGAGTTGCTGTAGTTGCATTTTCAGCGACTCGAGTGCGCTCGCATGAGGTAAATTGCCCTGACGAGCCTGCTTTTCCAGTACTTCAATGTGTGATTGCAATGTATTTGCACCCATCTGCGCGGTCAATCCGCGCATGGTGTGTAAATGGCGCCGGATATCTTCCGGATCGCTTGCGGCCTCAAGTGTTTCGAGGAGTTGTGGCAGATACGCAATGGTTTCCTGAATAATGCGTGCTGCTAAATCGACATCTCCGCCTGTTCGACTGATCACCTCGTCCGGATAAAAATCGCCATCAGCCGTCAGTGGATTGACCGTTGGGTGCGCAGGCATGGCTGGCTCACTGTCAGCACCTTCTCCGGGCAGCCAATTTGCCAGTTTGATGCCTAATTGCGTGAAATTGATCGGTTTGGGGAGGAAATCATCCATTCCCACATCCATGCAGTGTTGCCGATCATCTGCATAGGCGTCGGCGGTAAGTGCGATAATGGGGATAGGCGTCAGATGTGCGCTAGCTTCCCGTGCGCGAATGCGTTCCGTTGCACTGTACCCATCCAGTACAGGCATTTGAACATCCATCAAAATCAGATCAGGCTGGCGCCCCTGATTGAGCTTATCGATGCAGTCCTGCCCGTCGACTGCCTGACTCACGGTCAACCCTAGACGTACCAGCATGCTGCCAATGACTGTCCGGTTGATCGAGTTATCGTCGGTGACGAGCACATGCCCCTTTAAGCGCGGGATCAGGTGCTGTGCAGGGTCATTCAAGCTGGCTTCACCGCCATGAACAACGGCGGACTGATCGGCTGCGAGTAGAACAGGCAGCTTGAACCAGAATTGCGAGCCTTCGCCGGCTGTGCTCTCCACGCCAACCTCACCCCCCATGAGGGCGGCCAAGTGCTTGACAATGGATAGCCCCAGACCAGTGCCACCAAAACGGCGTGTTGTGGAGTTATCTGCTTGGGTAAATGGCTGGAAGAGTTGCGCTAGGCGATCCTGACTGATGCCGATGCCCGAATCTTTCACCGAAAACGTCAGGACGGCATGCGAAGCATCAAGCAGCTGTTCGCTGAAACCGATGTGTACCTCGCCTGAGGCCGTAAACTTGATGGCATTCCCCACTAGATTGGTGAGCATCTGCCTGATCCGCATGGGATCGCCCATGTAGAGCAGGTTGTGTGTACGTTTGTCGCTATTCAATGCCAGCCCCTTTTGACGAGCGCTGTCACGGAACAAGGTGTGTGTTTCCTCTAGTATTTGGGCGGGGTCAAATGGGATCAGTTCCAGCTCCAGCTTGCCGGATTCGACCTTGGACAAATCAAGAATGTCGTTCAGCAGTGACATCAGTGCCTGCCCGGAATGAACAATGGTTTCTGCGTATAACGCGCGGTCTTCCGGGGAGATATCTGAATGCATCAACAATTGCGCCATGCCGAGCACGCCATTCATGGGGGTACGGATTTCGTGGCTCATGGTGGCCAGAAAACGGCTCTTGGCAACAGTTGCAGCCTGAGCTGCCTGCATGGCTTCCTGCAAGCGGAATTCGGTTTCCTTGCGCTCGGTAATATCGGTAGCAGTGCCGCGATATCCCAGAAACATTCCCTGATCATCGAAGCGTGGTACGCCACTGACACTAAACCAGCGCGGCCGCTCTTCTATCATGATCTGATATTCAAAATGCCGGAATGGCCGGTGCTGTTGCAAGTCTTCCCGGTGCTGCTCCCAATGCTCGGCATGGGCTGCAATAGCCGGCCCGACTAGCGCCTCGTGAAACTGCCCGATGAGCTGCCCCGGCATGAGACCCAGACTGGTTTCTGCATTGTCCGAGAAATAGCTGAATCGCAATTGACTATCCAGCTCCCAGAACCAGTCCGACGAAGCGGTAGAAAAGTCACGGAAACGCGCTTCACTGGTCAGTAGCTGTGCTTCTGCCTGCTTGCGCTCGGTAATATTACGGGCGGAATTAAACAGAACACGTTCGCCATCCAGCTCGAAGGGGTGGCTCTTGATCTCCACATCCATAATCGAGCCGTCTTTGCGCCGATGCCGCGTTTCAAAGGTGGTAACCGCGCCGGAGTCGAGCAGCGCTTTGATTGCCCCCTCAATTTCATGCTCGGGAAACATGACATCCCAGTCGCGCACATTTAACTCACGCATGCCCGTCTGGCTATAGCCCAGCATGGCGCAGAAGGAATCGCTGCATTCCAGTATGACGCCGTGCTTGTTGATGATATGTATGCCATCGGTTGCGCTGCGCATGAAGAGCTGGTTTTTGCGCGTTTCAATGTCCAGTGCCTCACTTCGTTCCTGTACGATTTTCTCAGCACGCTGACGCGTATTGACTAGCAACCACGTGATGACGAACAGCATCAGGCAGATCAGACCCATGACGCCGGTTTCAACCCAGGGCGGTTCGAAGCGTGAGGTGGCAGCAAATGAGGGCAGGGCAGTGTAGAGCAGTGTCCAGCGACGCCCGCCAATATCGAGCTGGATGTGTTTAATGAAGTCAGGTTTGATCTCTGGTTCATTTACGTTGCGCAGGCTATCGAAGAGCAGCGTGTCTGCGCCGATCGTGCCTTCGTCATAAATCCGTAGCCGGATGTCCTGCAAATCCTCCCTGAGGATATTGTCGATCAGATCGTTCATGCGATACGGGCTGTACACCCAGCCAAGCAATGCCGCCTCCCTTCGCGGTGCATCGGAGAGAATGGCACCATGCCGATAGACGGGTACATACGCGAGTACCCCTGCCTGAATATTTTTGTCTGTTTCTTGAACTAATTTGACTTTGCCACTGATTGCAATCTGTCCAGTACTTGCGGCGCGCTGCATGGCGGCGTGACGGACAGGTTCCGAATACATATCGAACCCGACAGCCCTGAGATTGCGCGCATCCAGCGGTTCAAGATAGATGATCGAGGTGTAGATTTGCCTGGGCGTATCCGGACGCACCCTGAAATCAGGCAGGCCTTCCTGATGGGCTCGTGCTTCAACTTCTTGAATGCGATCCTTAGGAATGATTGCCGCGTAGCCAAGCCCCTGAATGCCGGGATAGACCGATTCAAGCTGCAACTGCTGGTAGTACTGACGCCAGTCACCCCGGTGCACCTGATCAGAAGCAGCCATCAAGCCCGCAGCACTCCGCAAAATCTGTGTATAGCTCACCATGCGCCACGCAAGTTTTCCGGAAATACGTTTTGTATCCGTTTCAAAGTGCTGCTTGAGATTGTCGTGGTGACGCTGCTTGAGCTCACGCATCGTGAACGAAACAGCCAGAAGCGCAAATAGCAAGACCACTACCGGCAGCAGTAGCGGCAAAAATTGAAATCGATGGGACGTAGAGCGTATTGCCTGCAGCTGCACGAATCACCTGTGTGGTCGATAGAGTGCCCGGATCGAACGGGATGCTTTTGTTTTAGCAGGAGAATGTCAGCGTTATATGAAAAAGGGAAGACGGGTCGATAATTGGCGCGCCCTTTTCTTCTGAAAAAAATCTTCACAAACGCTTGCAACACGCCTTTTTTCTGGACATAATGCGCTTCCTCCCGCCCGGGTGGTGAAATTGGTAGACGCGCCGGACTCAAAATCCGGTTCCGCAAGGAGTGTCGGTTCGATTCCGACCCCGGGCACCAGATACAAGCCCAGTGTCAGACACTGACACACAATACAGTGGGCTGCAAATAACCGCGACGGTTCCAACCATCGCGGTTTTTTGTTTTTTGTCCCTTCACCTGTTGTTTCTTACAATACAGGGTTACCGCGAACATCTCGGGAAACAATCATGCTGCGTCTGAACGAACTTGCCTTGCCATTGGAACACCCGCCGGAAGATCTGCCGCGCGCCATTGTCGAACGCTTGAAGATCAAGCCAGAAGATCTGCTTTCCTTCACGGTATTCAAGCGCAGTCATGATGCTCGCCGAGGCAAGCCATTGATGCTGATCTATTCGATTGATTTTGAAGTGCGCAATGAGGCCGCCTTCAAAAAGCGCGTGGCGAGTGACAGCAAGATCGTCCCGACGCCAGATATGAGTTATCACTTTGTCGGGCAGGCGCCCGCCAACCTGACGACCCGCCCGATCGTGATTGGTTTTGGCCCGTGCGGCATTTTTGCAGCCTTGTTGCTGGCTCAGATGGGCTTCAAGCCCATTGTGCTGGAGCGCGGCAAGGCTGTACGCGAGCGGACACAGGATACCTGGGGACTATGGCGTAAAAAGACCCTGAATCCCGAATCCAATGTGCAGTTTGGCGAAGGTGGTGCGGGCACGTTCTCGGATGGCAAACTATATAGCCAGATCAAGGATCCGCGCTATCTCGGCCGCAAGGTGATCGCAGAGTTCATCAAGGCTGGCGCTCCGGAAGAGATTCAATACATCAGCAAGCCGCATATCGGCACTTTCCGTCTGGTGGGGATGGTCGAGCGCATGCGTGAAGAGATCCAGTCGCTGGGCGGCGAGATCCGGTTTCAGTGCAAAGTGACCGACTTTCTCCGCGAAGGCGATGCGATCAAGGGTGTCGTGCTGGAAAATGGCGAGACTTTGTATAGTGACCACGTCGTGCTGGCGCTGGGTCATAGCGCGCGCGATACCTTTGCCACTCTGCATGAGCGCGGCGTCTATATGGAAGCCAAACCATTTGCTGTTGGTTTCCGCATTGAGCATCCGCAATCCATGATCGACCGAGCACGCTTCGGTAAGCATGCAGGCAATGAGCTGCTGGGCGCTGCAGATTACAAGCTGGTGCATCACGCTGCCAACGGCCGCGCTGTGTATAGCTTCTGCATGTGTCCGGGCGGCACTGTGGTGGCAGCTGCATCCGAGCCAGGGCGTGTCGTGACCAATGGGATGAGTCAGTATTCGCGAAACGAGCGCAACGCCAATTCCGGTCTGGTGGTGAATGTCACACCAGAAGACTTTGGCTACGAAGGCGTGTTGGCTGGCGTCGAATTCCAGCGCAGGCTGGAAGAACATGCCTTTGAGCTAGGCGGTGGCACCTATGAAGCACCGGGGCAGCTGGTAGGTGATTTCCTGGCTGGTCGTCCTTCTACCAAACTGGGGAGTGTCGAACCATCGTACAAGCCCGGTATCAAGCTCGGTGATCTGAGCACAGCGCTGCCAGCTTTCGCTATCGAGGCCATGCGTGAAGCCTTACCTGCCTTTGGCAAGCAGATTCACGGCTATGATATGAACGATGCGATTTTGACTGGCGTAGAAACACGCACATCCTCGCCTGTACGGATCACACGTGGCGACGACTTCCAGAGCCTCAATACCAAGGGATTGTTCCCGGCTGGAGAGGGTGCTGGCTATGCCGGCGGAATCCTGTCTGCAGGGGTGGACGGTATCAAGGTAGCCGAGGCGGTGGCGAAGTCGATGCTGGGAATTCAATAATTCCGGGTATGGCTCGCTACAGCGGAGCGCTCTTACCCTTGCCGCATGAGCTAAAATATACACACCCCAAAGGGCTGCCGGTCAAGTGTGAGGGCAGCCCTTGTTTCGACATGCAAATCCATGCATGCTCCCGTTTTTCCTCATTCCGCATACAGATCCATATCACGTCGTGATTGAATGTGTTTGCCCCTTTGCCTGAATAGACCCGCCAGATGGACGTTATACACGACCCGTTCACCGCGCCCATGAGCGCGCATACCCCCATGATGCAGCAATACATCCGGCTCAAACAGGACCACCTCGACAAGCTGGTGTTTTACCGGATGGGTGATTTCTACGAGCTGTTTTTCGAGGATGCCGTGCGTGCTGCGCGCTTGCTCGATATCACGCTGACTTCGCGCGGGCAAACGGCGGGCATCCCGATCAAAATGGCCGGCATTCCATTTCATGCGGCCGAGGGCTACCTCTCCAAACTGGTGAAACTGGGCGAAGCGGTGGCCATTTGTGAGCAGGTGGGGGATGTAGCCACCAGCAAAGGTCCGGTTGAGCGCAAGGTTGTACGGGTTGTCACACCCGGTACGCTGACCGATGCGGCATTTCTCGATGATAAACGCGAAAATCGCATCCTGGCGGTCAATGTTGTGCGCGGTAAACTGGGGCTGGCCTGGCTGTCGCTGTCATCGGGTGACTTCCGGGTGATGGAAACCCAGCCCGAAACGCTGGCGAGCGAGCTGGAACGATTGCGCCCAGCTGAAGTACTGATGCCGGATGATCTGACCAGCGAACTGGCGATTGGATCGGGCTATATGATCCGCAAGGTGGCCGCCTGGCAGTTTGATCAGGAGTCGGGCTTGCGCAATCTGAGCAAGCAATTCCAGACACAGGATCTCGCTGGTTTTGGTTTGAATGGCGCGGGTGTGGCAGTTGGCTGTGCTGGTGCGTTACTAGAATATGCGCGCCAGACTCAGTGCGCAGCCCTGCCGCATCTGACCGGGTTGATCTCCGAGCATGCAGGTCAATATCTGTCGCTGGATGCGGCCACGCGCCGCAACTTGGAGCTGACTGAAACCATTCGTGGCGAGGCATCGCCCACCTTGTTCTCGGTGCTGGATAACTGTGCGACCAGCATGGGCAGTCGAGCCCTACAGCACTGGTTGCACCATCCCTTGCGCGATCAGCGACAGATCATCGAGCGGCGTGATGCCATCCGTGATCTGATTGAGACTGGCGCAGATGATCGTTTGCACGGCATGTTGCGAAATGTGCATGATATCGAGCGGATCAGTGCGCGGATCGCATTGCGTTCTGCACGCCCACGCGATCTCGCGGCGTTACGCGAAAGTTTACGCGTCTTGCCTGACTGCCTCAGCGCCCTGCCTGACAATGCGCTTATGGGGCAATTGGCTCAGGATATCCAGCCTGATGCCACGATTCTGGCGCTCCTGGAGCAGTCTATCGCCGATGAACCGGCGGTACTGGTACGCGATGGCGGAGTCATTAAAACGGGCTTTCATGCCGAGTTAGATGAATTACGCGACATCCAAAGCAATTGTGGCGAGTTCTTGCTGGCGCTGGAGGTGCGTGAGCGCGAGAGAACGGGCATCAGCAATCTAAAAGTCGAATACAACCGGGTACACGGTTTCTACATCGAAGTCACCCATGCCAATGTCGACAAGATTCCCGAAGACTACCGACGCCGGCAGACGCTAAAAAACGCCGAACGCTATATCACACCGGAACTCAAGACCTTCGAGGACAAGGCACTGTCTGCGCAGGATCGGGCGCTTGCGCTGGAAAAGGCTTTGTACGAGCAGGTGCTGGAGTCGCTGGCAACTCATGTGCCCGTTTTGCAGCGCTGCGCCCACGCAGTTGCAGCAATGGATGTGCTCAGTAACCTGGCCGAGCGCGCGCGTACACTGGACTGGTGCGCACCTGCGTTTGCAGAGGGAGAAGTTATCCAGATTGAGGCTGGTCGCCACCCGGTTGTCGAACAGCAATTGCGCGACGCGGGCGGAGATGGTTTCATCGCAAATGACCTGCGTCTGGGCGTGGATCGCAAGCTATTGCTGATTACTGGCCCCAATATGGGCGGTAAATCGACCTATATGCGTCAGACAGCCCTGATTGTGCTGCTGGCGCAGTGCGGCAGCTATGTGCCCGCTACGCGCTGTGTCATCGGCAAGGTCGATCGCATCTTTACGCGAATCGGCGCAAGCGATGATCTGGCAGGTGGTCGTTCTACCTTTATGGTCGAAATGACGGAAACTGCGAATATTCTCAACAACGCGGGTGAGCATGCGCTGGTATTAATGGACGAAGTCGGGCGAGGTACCTCGACCTTTGACGGACTGGCGCTGGCATGGGCGATTGCGCGGGCGCTGATTGAAAAGAATCGCGCATATACCCTATTTGCAACGCACTATTTCGAGTTGACGCGTCTGGCAATGGATTACCGGCAGGTTGCCAATGTGCATTTGAATGCGGTGGAGCATCGTGATCGCATCGTCTTTTTACACAATGTTTCTGACGGACCGGCGAGCCAGAGTTATGGTTTGCAGGTTGCGCAATTGGCAGGTGTGCCTAAAGAGACGATTCGTCAAGCAAAACGCTATCTGGTGTCGTTGGAAAACAACGAGGTTGCACAAAATCTACAAGGTGATTTGTTTGCAACGCCGTCTGTCGAACCTGAAAACAACACTGATCCATTGCGGGACGCCCTTTCCAGCGTGGATGTAGACAATTTGACACCACGTGCAGCACTTGAGCTGATTTATTCCTTGAAGGCGCAACTTTGACGACCTATAAACTTTGAGATGCTGGGCTATACCTGATTTGAGGTATGGGATTAAGATAGGTGTAGTACAGCATTTGAGGGTTTAATGGTATTCGGTATTTTGAATAACATTGAATTCTAATATGGTCGTGATTGTTTCAGTGAACCGAATGATCCGACTGGTGTGTTCAATCTTCTCGTCTTACAACAGAGCCGGATGAACATCCGGCCACTCAGTGGAGAGTTGCCGTGGAAGTACAACTGGAGCAGGAGAGAAGTGTTCTGGATGCTGGCGTAGCTCGTATCTTTGGCATTAAGCCAGATGAAACGCACGTGCATCTAGATGCAGTTCGATTGCGCGCTGCGCGCAACCTGGCCGCCTATGGCAAGAAACTGCAGGCCGTTTTTGGCAAGCAGGCCATTGCCGTTCCCCCGCCGGTGCAATTGCGCTGGTGGACGGATGGTGGTCGGATTGCAGTCGTGGGTGCGCATCCAGCCAAGGAAAAAATCGAGGCGATCCTGAATGCTGAAGGTGAACTTGTGGAGGAGTTCAAGGAAATCGAGTTGCTGCACGAAATTGTGCACAATATCGAAAACAGCGAAGGTGAACCACTAGATGGACGTGTGTTTAACGTAGGCCTGACAAGCTGTGGGGCCATTGCGTTTTATACACGTGGCTGACTGTCTCTTTGACTCATTGATGTAAGAAAAGACCGGATTTAATCCGGTCTTTTTCTTTGGCTGATACTATACGCAAGCTAGCCGGGCAATCAATGCTTCTTTTTTGGTTTCTTTGCGGGTGCAGTGCTTTTGCCACCCTTGCCTGCAGATTTACCATTTTTGGCAGATTTGCCTTTTTTACCCTCATTTTGTTCTTTTTCTCCTTCGCGCATGAGCATTTGCAGCATCGGAGATCGTGCGTCGTATGATTCTTTCGTCAGACGGCGCGCACCATTAAATCGCTTAGTCCAGTACTCATCACTGAACTTCACCACTTGTACCGATGCGCCTGTGCGCGGCGCATGAATAAAGCGGTCGTCCCCCATATAAATACCCACATGGGAGAATTTACGACCCAGTGTATTAAAAAACACCAAATCACCTGGCGCCAATTCGTTTCTATCTACCTGATCCCCCAGGAGACTAATCGCAAAGGCGTTGTGCGGCAGGGAAATGCTCATGGTTTGCTGGAAAACGCGCATGATGAAGCCGCTGCAATCCAGTCCTTTTTCGGCGCTTGCGCCCCCCCACTTGTAGTTCACACCGATGAAACTCAAGGCCTGCAGGATGACATCCTGACTAAATCGGGCGGCGAGATCATCGGTTTTTGCTTCATTGTCTGCAATTGCCTTGGCACGCGGACTGCTCGCTTTTCGCGAGGGCACCGGGGTGTCCGCGGACTTGGATGGAATGGCAGCAGGCGCGCTGGCTGTGTCTTTGGCTGGCGTAGCGGTTGGCTCGTCAGCCGGGGCGCCCAGCATGGCTAAGGCCAGCAGGGACGCAAGAATCTTGCGTGTCGGTACGATCATGTGTCGGCACTAGGAATAGGTTTGAACATGCTGAAATTCGAAATTTCCGCGCATCATGCCTTACATTTCCCGTCTGCGCGAGAGAATCAGGTACAGAGCCATCCGTGTAGCCGTTGCGAGTAGAGAAAAAACTGTGCAATCTCAAACCTGCTGATCAGCGGCACGCTACAATCGGACCATGCTCAAAGAAACTCTCAGTCTAATGCGCGATGCGTCGCGCATCCGTGAAATCATTGGCGTAATGGCGAGACACGGATTTGGCGATTTAGTTCGCAGAATCGGTATTCATCGTTCATTCGAACGAGCGGGCGAAACCCTCGATTTACAGGAAGAGCGCGCCCGCACCCCGATGGAGCCAGCCGTTCGCGCCAGAAAAGTGCTGGAAGAGCTTGGGCCGACTTTCATCAAACTGGGACAGATTCTGGCCACCCGCGTGGATGTGCTGCCGCCCGAATGGATTGTGGAGCTGGAAAAGCTGCAAAGCCATGTCCCGCAGACGCCATTTGCCGAGATCGAGGCAGAATTACTCGAAGCGTGGGGTGTGCCGCCTTCGGAGATTTTTGCCACACTTGACCCGGAACCCATTGGATCAGCGTCAATCGCACAGGTGCATGGCGCCACGCTGATGGATGGTACGCAGGTCATTATCAAGGTACGTCGTCCGCATATAGTGCCGCGTATCGAAGCCGATCTGCGTGTGCTGCATCATCTTGCCAGTTTGATGGAATCTGAGTTTTCCGAGGTGCGCCGCTACCAGCCTGTGCGCATTGTCGAGCAATTTACGCGTTCACTCAGGCGCGAACTGGACTTGGCGCAAGAAGCGCAGAATCACAAACGCTTCCAGCAGAATTTTGCCGAAGATCCCGACATTGTCATTCCAGATGTTTACTGGGACTGGACCTGCGAAAAGGTCAATGTTCAAACCCGTATCAATGGTATTCCCGGTAGCAAGATCGCCAGCCTGGAAGATGCCGGACTGGACAGGCGTGCGCTGGCCAAGCGCGGCGCTGATGCCGTATTGAAAATGATCCTGATTGATGGCTATTTTCATGCCGATCCACATCCGGGCAATGTGTTTTATCTGAGCGGTAATCGCATCGCCTTTATCGACTTTGGCATGGTGGGTCGCTTGCCGGGTAAGCGGCGTGATGAGATTGTCGATTTACTGGCCGCACTGGCCAGTCGCGATGAACAGGGCATTCAGGCCGTTCTACTTGATTGGACGGGTGACGAAACCGTCGATGAGGAAAAACTGGCCGAAGATATTGCCGAACTCATCTTTAATTACGAAAGTCTGCCGCTTAAAAATATACGCTTTGGCCAGTTATTGAGCGATGTGGTGGCCATTGTGCGCGAGCACTCGATTGCGCTGCCACCCGATTTGACCTTGCTATTTAAAGCGCTGATTACACTGGAAGGGCTGGGGCGTCAGCTTGATCCGGATTTCCAGATGGTGGCGCATCTGGAACCCTTTGTCCGTAAAGTACTCATTCACCGCTACGACCCGCGCGCATTGGCGCGTAAAGGTCGGCGCAATATGGTGGAATTATTTTCACTAGTTGGCGGATTACCCCGCGATGTGGCTCGCCTCATTAAAGCAGCCCGGCGCGGCAAACTGAAAATTGATCTGGACCTGAAACGACTCGATCATTTTGGCCATCAGATCAATGAAAGCAGCAACCGCCTGACGCTGGGCATTGTCACGGGCTGTCTGATTATCGGCTCCAGTATTGTCATGACGGTAGCAGCAGGCCCGAAGCTGTGGGGCTTGCCTGCGCTGGGTCTGATCGGCTTCCTGATCGCGTTTTTCAATAGCCTGTGGCTGATTGTGTCGATCTGGCGGTCGGGGCGGCGGGATTGAAGGTGTTTACCTGTAGGGGCGACCTGCGGTCGCCTTCTAAACTTTGAATCGACTGCGTGTGATGATATGTCGTCATCCAATTCTAAAGCGTACAATCATAGATAGGATGTTGATCTTTTTCTAATTGAGCGAGCTCTGATTTGAATTCAGGATTGCTTTTGCTGGTAAGTTTGATTATTTTGTCGTTAAATGAATCGCGAAAAGCCTGTTCCGGATTGGCGAAATCGTAAAAAGAAGCCCGAACTTTATCAATTTTATATTTGTCTAGTAATTTAATTAAATTAACATTATTGCAACCACTGAATGGGCCTGGATTTGCAATAATGTAATAAATCCTTATGCCGTTATTGAAGAGTGCCTGCGCGTTCCTTTCACCATCTTTTTTCGCTTGGTCGATTGAATGATCATACTCGGCATTGTTTAATATGTAGATTGGGCGATTGTTTTTTGCAGAGAAAAGGATTTTCTCTACCCATAGCGTCAACATCAGCATACATACAATCAACATAAAAACCCTTGGATTGAGTGCGGTAAGCTGATAGCTTCCTGACATCATCTTCATATTTTTTTTGATCAGGCTGGCTGAGTTTGTAGAAGCGGTGCCATACCCTTTGACATGCACAGGGTATGGCAATCATCAATGACAATTGTACTGAATTAAAACACCTGCCGCTTCAGATTCGCCTTGTGCAGAATGGTACTGGCTAACTCTTCAATCGACTTGTTAGTGGTATTCAGATGCTGGATACCGTGTGCGCGGAACATCGCTTCAACCTCTGCGATCTCGAATTTACAGTTGTCGATGGAAGCGTAGCGGCTATCCGGTTTGCGCTCGGTACGGATTTGCGCCAGCCGTTCGGGCGTGATGGTCAGCCCAAACAGTTTGTGCTTGTGCGCCAGCAGGGGCTTCGGTAGGGATGACTGACCGAAGTCTTCCGGTGTAAGCGGGTAATTGGCTGCCTTGATGCCGTATTGCAGGGCCAGATACAGGCAGGTTGGCGTTTTGCCGGAGCGCGATACGCCCACCAGTACGATATCTGCAAGATTCAGATCAGTGGGCTTTACGCCGTCATCGTGTGCGAGCGCATAATTCACCGCCTCAATGCGTGAATTGTATTCGTTGAAATTTTCGATGCTATGGCTGCGGCCTACGGTATGCGAGGACGACTGCTCAAGCTCGGCCTCCAACGGTGCAATGAATGTCTCGAAAAAATCGACAATATGACATTCGGGGATGTGAATGATCTGCCGGATATCTTCTTTGACGATGGTCGAAAAAACCAGTGGACGTGCACCGTCTGTCGCGGCTGCCTGACGCAACCGTTCGGCGACTTGTAAGGCTTTTTCAGGTGTATCGACAAAAGGCAGGGTAGCGCGTCGCAGCTCAATGCCCTCGAACTGGGTAATGAGGCTGTGACCCAGCATTTCAGCTGTGATCCCGGTACGGTCGGATACAAAGAAGACAGAGCGGCGATTCGGCATATTGTTATCCCTGAAAGGTGCACGCATCATCAAGAGCGATGATCTGGGCTAATACAAGCATAGATGGTGCCACAGTCGCGACCTTGCGCGATACACTTGCTGCACTGCAAAATTTCAAAATGTAGTTTGAAACTACAAATTACATTCGTGATCAGTGACTTGCCACGATCTATGATGAGCTTGGGGCTGCAGAACCGTTTTTTCGTGCTGACTTGTAGGGCAGAAACCGGCTAGAATCGTGGCTACCAACGAAATTCCCCTTTTAAGGATCGCTTGAAATGGCTGAAAGCAACGTTATCTGGTTTGACCAATTGCGCATGACCGATGTTGAGAGTGTTGGCGGCAAGAATGCCTCGCTGGGTGAGATGATCAGCCAGCTGGCCGGTAAGGGCGTGCGCGTCCCTGGCGGCTATGCCACAACTGCTTCAGCCTATCGCGTTTTTCTGGCGCACAATGGTCTGGCTGAGCGTATCGATGCCGCGCTGACTGCGCTTGACGTGGAAGACGTAAACGAGCTGGTCCGCGTGGGCAAGCAGATTCGCCAGTGGGTGGTGGATACGCCGTTCCCGGCCGAGCTGGAAGCCGACATCCGTGCGCACCACGCCAAGATGGTAGCCGACTCGGGTGGCATCGATATTCCGGTGGCTGTGCGCTCTTCCGCAACCGCAGAAGATCTGCCGGATGCATCGTTTGCCGGTCAGCAGGAAACCTTCCTGAATATCGTTGGTGTTGAAAATGTGCTGCACGCTATCAAGGAAGTGTTCGCGTCGCTGTATAACGACCGCGCTATTTCCTACCGCGTGCACAAGGGCTTTGCGCATGCTGATGTGGCGTTGTCAGCAGGTATCCAGCGCATGGTGCGTTCCGACAAGGGCGCAGCTGGCGTGCTGTTCACCATTGATACCGAATCCGGCTTCAAGGACACCGTGTTTGTGACCGGTTCCTATGGTCTGGGTGAAACCGTGGTGCAAGGTGCGGTGAATCCGGATGAGTTTTACGTGTTTAAGCCGAACCTGCGCGCAGGTCGTCCAGCCATTCTGCGCCGCAACCGTGGATCCAAGCTGATCAAGATGGAGTTCACCGATGCCGCTTCGGCAGGCAAATCGGTGCGCACTGTGGATGTGCCGGAAGTGGATCGTCAGCGCTTCTCGATTATCGATGCGGAAGTGGAAGAACTGGCACGCTATGCCCTGATCATCGAAGAACATTATGGCCGTCCAATGGACGTCGAATGGGGTCGTGATGGTCTGGATGGCAAGCTGTACATCCTGCAGGCCCGTCCCGAGACCGTGAAGTCGCAGGAATCGCGCGTGGAAACCCTGCGTCGCTACCGTCTGAAGAACAAGTCCACCATCCTGACCACCGGCCGCGCCATCGGCCAGAAGATTGGTCAGGGTGTGGTGCGCATGATCCGCGATGCGTCCGAAATGGATCGCGTGAAGCCGGGTGATGTGCTGGTAACCGATATGACCGATCCTGACTGGGAACCGGTCATGAAGCGTGCTGCAGCGATCGTCACCAATCGTGGCGGCCGTACCTGTCACGCGGCTATTATTGCCCGCGAGCTGGGTATTCCTGCTGTGGTGGGTTGTGGTGATGCCACCCGTGAACTAAAGGATGGTGATTTCGTCACCGTCAGCTGTGCCGAAGGTGATACCGGCAACATCTACGAAGGCAAGCTGGATATCGAAATCATCGATCTGGCGCTGGACAAGATGCCAAAGAGCCCGGTCAAGCTGATGATGAATGTCGGCAATCCGGAACTGGCCTTCGATTTCAGCCATCTGCCGAATGAAGGCGTGGGTCTGGCGCGTCTGGAATTCATTATCAACCGCATGATCGGTATTCACCCGAAGGCACTGCTCGATTATCCGAATGTGCCGTGGGATCTGAAGCAGCAGATCGACGAGCGTATTGGCGGCTACGCCAGTGCAGTGGACTTCTACGTCGAGAAGCTGGTGGAAGGGATTGCCACCATTGGTGCGGCCTTCTATCCGAAGAAGGTGATCGTGCGGATGTCCGACTTCAAGTCGAACGAGTACTCCAACCTGATCGGCGGCCAGCAGTACGAGCCTCATGAAGAAAATCCGATGATCGGCTTCCGCGGTGCATCGCGCTACATCAGCCCGTCGTTCCGCGATTGTTTCGAACTGGAAACCCGCGCACTGAAGAAGGTGCGCGACGAAATGGGTCTGACCAATGTCGAGATCATGATTCCGTTCGTGCGCACCCTGGATGAAGCCAGCAAGGTGGTGGATCTGCTGAAGGAGCAGGGCCTGGAGCGTGGCAAGAATGGTCTGCGTCTGATCATGATGTGCGAGATTCCGTCCAACGCAATCCTGGCCGACCAGTTCCTGCAGTATTTTGATGGCTTCTCGATTGGTTCGAACGACATGACCCAGCTGACCCTGGCACTGGATCGCGATTCCGGCGGTCCGATTGCCTCGCTGTTCGACGAGCGTAATGAAGCCGTCAAGGCGATGCTGTCGATGGCCATCAAGGCCTGTCGTGCGCAGGGCAAGTACATCGGTATCTGCGGCCAGGGGCCGTCCGATCACCCGGACTTTGCCAAGTGGCTGGTGGAGCAGGGTATCGAGACCGTTTCTCTGAATCCCGATACGGTCGTCGAAACATGGATTTACCTTGCGAAAGAATTGAACTCGTAAGTCGTTGATCTGTAATGGAAACCGGCGCGCTGTCAGCGCCGGTTTTGCTTTAAAGGTCGGTTGCCACATTGAGTAAATGGGGGTGACCGGAGTAGAATGCGGAATTACCACTGCGTGTTTCAGCCATGACCAAGTTCATCTTCGTTACCGGTGGCGTCGTCTCTTCCCTCGGGAAGGGTATTGCCGCCGCGTCGCTTGCAGCCATTCTGGAATCCCGTGGCCTGAAGGTCACCATGATGAAGCTGGATCCCTACATCAATGTAGATCCGGGCACCATGAGTCCGACTCAGCACGGGGAAGTGTTTGTGACTGAGGACGGTGCCGAAACCGACCTCGACCTCGGCCATTACGAACGCTTCATCCACTCCAAGATGAAGAAGTCGAACAACTTCACTACCGGCCAGATCTACGAATCCGTGATCAAGAAAGAACGCCGTGGTGATTATCTGGGCAAGACTGTTCAGGTCATTCCGCACATTACCGACGAAATCCGTCTCTTCGTTCAGCAGGGCGCAGGCGATGCCGAACTGGCCGTGATCGAAGTGGGTGGTACCGTCGGCGATATCGAATCCCTGCCGTTCCTCGAAGCCATTCGCCAGATGGGGGTGATTCTGGGGCGCGAGAATACGTGCTTCGTACACCTGTCTTATGTTCCGTATATTGCTGCAGCCGGTGAAGTGAAAACCAAGCCGACCCAGCACTCGGTGAAGGAACTGCGCGAAATCGGTATTCAGCCGGATGTGCTGATCTGCCGTGCCGAACGTCCGGTGCCGGATGAAGAAAAGCGCAAGATCGCATTGTTTACCAATGTGCCGGAAAAGGCTGTGATTTCCTGTCCGGACATGGATTCCATCTACAAGATTCCACGTGTGCTGTGTGAACAGCATATCGATGATTTCATTGCCCGCCAGCTGCAACTGGATCTGCCACCGGCCGATCTGAAGCTGTGGGACGGCATTGTCGAAGCCATGGAAAATCCGACCCAGACAGTAAACATTGCCATGGTCGGCAAGTACATGGATCTGACCGAGTCGTACAAGTCTCTGATTGAAGCACTGAAGCACGCAGGCATTCATACACGCAGTCAGGTCAACATCCATTTTGTCGATTCCGAAGCACTGGAAGGTGGCGATCTGGACATGATCCGCGGTATGGACGCGATTCTGGTGCCAGGCGGCTTCGGCAAGCGCGGTGTCGAAGGGAAGATCCGTGCGATTCAGTATGCACGCGAAACCAATGTACCTTACCTGGGTATCTGCCTGGGTATGCAGCTTGCCCTGATCGAATTTGCCCGCCACAAGGCCGGCATGGACGGCGCCAACTCCACCGAATTCACGCTGGAAACCCCGTATCCGGTGGTCGCCCTGATTGATCAGTGGGTGAACCGCGACGGCAAGATCGAAGTGCGCGACGAAAATTCGAACATGGGCGGCACCATGCGTCTGGGCGGGCAGGAATGCCAGCTGGAAGCGGGTTCGCTGGCCGCGAAGATTTACAGTGCAGAGCGCATCGTCGAGCGTCATCGTCATCGCTACGAAGTGAACAACCACTACCTGCCGCGCCTGCAAGCTGCCGGCCTGACCGTCAGCGGACGCTCGGTGGACGACAACAACCTGTGTGAAACGGTGGAAATCAAGGATCACCGCTGGTTCTTCGGTTGTCAGTTCCACCCGGAATTCACCTCCACCCCACGTGACGGCCATCCGCTGTTCAAGGCGTTCGTTGAAGCCGCGATTGCCTATGCCAAAGAGCATGGCCGCGAAGGGTTGAGCTGTTAACAACTGAGAAGCGGGAAGGGAGAAGGGGGAAGGGTGTTGCTTTCTACCCTGATTGGTTCTCTCTTTCTGGCATCAGGAAGTGAAAGTGATAGTGAATGTGGAAGGGACTGCGGGTAGTGCGTGAGCCAGTCTACCCTTCCCCCTTCACTCTTCTCCCTTCCCCAGCCATTTAGATAATTCAATGCTTGAGGAAACACATGAATCTCTGTGGTTTCGAAGTTGGTCTGGACAAGCCGCTGTTTCTGATTGCGGGCCCCTGTGTCATCGAAGGTGAGCAGTTTGCAATCGATACGGCTGGTCAGCTGAAAGAAATGGCTGCGGCAATCGGTATTCCGTTCATCTACAAGTCGAGCTTCGATAAGGCCAACCGTTCGAGTAGCAAGAGCTTCCGTGGTTTTGGCATGGATGAAGGCCTGCGTATTCTCGCCAAAGTGCGCGAGCAGGTGGGTGTGCCGGTTCTGACCGATATCCATGATGTCGATCAGATCAAGCCTGTCGCCGCCGTGGTGGATGTACTGCAAACCCCGGCGTTCCTGTGTCGTCAGTCTGATTTCATTCGCGCCTGTGCACAGAGCGGCAAGCCGGTGAATATCAAGAAGGGTCAGTTTCTGGCGCCCGGTGACATGAAGAATGTCATGGATAAGGCGCGTGAAGCTGCGCTGGAAGCCGGCCTGAACGCAGACAACTTCATGGCTTGCGAGCGCGGTGCAAGCTTTGGCTACAACAATCTGGTGTCCGATATGCGTAGTCTGGCCATCATGCGCGAAACTGGTTGCCCTGTGGTGTTTGACGCCACGCATTCGGTTCAGTTACCGGGCGGGCAGGGCGATCGTTCGGGCGGCCTCCGCGAGATGGTCCCTGTACTGGCGCGGGCTGCAGTGGCTGCAGGTGTGTCGGGTCTCTTCATGGAAACCCATCCCGATCCGGCGGTGGCGCTGTGCGATGGTCCGAATGCCTGGCCCTTGCCACGTATGCAGGAACTTCTGACCACACTGGTCGCGCTGGATAAGCTGGTGAAGAGCCAGCCATTTCCCGAGTTGTCGATGTAATGCCTGTTGCCCGTCATGCATGTAAGTAATTGACGGGCAATTACATTTTGGTAGGTACGATTTGCTTGATTACCTGTGGTGCTCTGGCGCACGATGCAGGTGGTTAACTGGTTTTGAAATCATTTGATTGAGCAAGGAACGCAAGATGAGCGCAATTGTTGAAATTGTTGCCCGCGAAGTGCTGGATTCTCGCGGTAACCCGACTGTTGAAGCCGATGTGCTGCTGGAAAGCGGTGTGATGGGTCGTGCGGCTGTGCCGAGCGGTGCCTCCACTGGCGAAAAGGAAGCGCTGGAACTGCGTGATGGCGACAAGGGTCGCTATCTGGGCAAGGGTGTGTTGAAGGCTGTCGAGCACGTTAACACCGAAATCTGCGAAGCCTTGCTGGGTCTGGATGCCTCCGAGCAGTCCTTTATCGATAAGACCATGATCGAGCTGGATGGCACCGATACCAAGGGTCGTCTGGGTGCGAATGCCATTCTGGCAGTGTCGGTTGCCGTAGCCAAGGCTGCAGCCGAAGACGCAGGTCTGCCGCTGTATCGCTACATTGGTGGCGCAGGTCCGATGAGCCTGCCAGTGCCGATGATGAACGTGATCAACGGCGGCGCACACGCCAACAACAGCCTGGATATCCAGGAATTCATGGTGATGCCGGTGGGTGCCAAGAGCTTCCGTGAAGCCCTGCGTTGCGGCGCTGAAATCTTCCATGCACTGAAGAAACTGTGCGCCGAGAAGGGTTTCTCGACTGCCGTGGGTGATGAAGGTGGTTTTGCACCGAATCTGAAGACCAACGAAGAAGCCCTGAGCCTGATTGCATCCGCAACCGAAGCTGCCGGCTACCGCGTGGGTGACGATGTGCTGTTCGCACTGGATTGCGCCAGCTCCGAGTTCTACAAGGACGGCCACTACGTGCTGGAGGCCGAAGGCCTGCGTCTGGACAGCGATCGTTTCGCTGACTACCTGGGCACGCTGGCGACCAAGTACCCGATCATCTCCATCGAAGATGGTATGAGTGAACACGACTGGGACGGCTGGAAGACCCTGACCGACAAGCTGGGCCGCAGCGTGCAGCTGGTGGGTGATGATGTATTCGTGACCAACCCGAAGATTCTGGCTCAAGGTATCGAAGCCGGTATTGCCAATGCCCTGCTGGTGAAGATCAACCAGATCGGTTCGCTGTCTGAAACCCTGCAGGCCGTGGATCTGGCCAAGCGCTTCCGCTACGCTTCCGTGATGTCGCATCGTTCGGGCGAAACCGAAGATAGCACCATCGCCGATCTGGCCGTGGCAACCAACTGCATGCAGATCAAGACAGGCTCGTTGAGCCGTTCCGATCGTATGGCCAAGTACAACCAGCTGCTGCGTATCGAAGAAGAACTCGGTGATGCTGCATGGTATCCTGGCCGCAACGCGTTTTACCAAATCAAGTAAACCGGCACATTTACCAGTAAATATGCTGGATGATTGAACAGGTTTTACGGCACAATAGGGGCGGCATTGCTGCCCCTGTTTTTATTTGATCGCCATTCGATGAGATTGCTCGCTTTTATTTTTGCCGCCCTGATTGTTGTGATGCAATGGCCGCTCTGGATTGGAAAGGGCAGCTGGCTACAGGTATGGCAAATCGAGGCGCAACTGAAGGATCAGCGAGCGGTCAACGACAAGCTGAAAGCACGAAACGGTGCGCTGGATGCAGAAGTGCGCGACTTAAAAAATGGCACCGACGCCATTGAAGAACGCGCCCGCAACGAACTCGGCATGGTGCGGGAAGACGAAATCTTTTTCCAGATTTTGGCTGCGCCCAAAACAGGTGCCACGCCTGCTCCACAGAAGCCTGTCACACCTTTACCTGCAGCAGTGACGCATTAAGCTGCGAGCGTCCTGATGTCCTTCGTTTTTGATCCTAAACCTATTCTGCAGACTCTGCCGAATCTGCCCGGCGTGTACCGCTTTTTGTCGGCGACAGGTGATGTCCTGTATGTCGGCAAGGCGATTGATCTCAAGCGGCGGGTGAGTTCGTACTTTCAGAAGTCCGACCTGTCGCCACGCATCCGTCTGATGGTGGGGCAAGTAGCGGACATTCAGACGACGGTAGTGCGATCGGAAGCTGAAGCGCTGATTCTTGAAAATAATCTGATCAAAGCGCTGAGTCCGCGTTACAACATCCTGTTTCGCGACGATAAGTCCTACCCCTATCTGATGCTAACTGGCCATGCATACCCGCGACTGGCTTTTTACCGGGGCGCACTGGACAAACGCAATCAGTATTTCGGGCCTTTTCCCAATAGCTATGCCGTACGCGAAAGCATTCAGCTGTTGCAGAAGGTATTTCTGCTGCGTACCTGTGAAGATACCGTATTCGCCAATCGCGCCCGTCCTTGTCTCTTGCATCAGATTAAGCGCTGCACTGCACCCTGTGTGGAGGCCATTTCCCGTGAGCAGTATGTTGCGGATGTCAAAAATGCCGCCCAACTCTTGCAGGGTAAAGCCAGCGAGTTGATGGATGATCTGGAATCCCGCATGCAAACCGCCGCGGAAGCATGGGATTTTGAGCAGGCGGCCATTTATCGTGACCAGATCCAGAATCTCGCCAAAGTACAGGAACGCCAGTTTGTGCTATCGAGTAGTTCCGAACTGGATGCGGATGTCGCGGCCTGTGTAGTGGCAAACGGCATGGTGTGCGTAAATCTGGTGATGATTCGCGGTGGCAGGCATGTGGGAGATCGTAGCCTGTTTCCAAGTCATGGCGAAGATTATGATGTTGATGCCGCCCTGGATGCGTTTCTAAGCCAGCATTATCTCGATCGAACCATCCCGCCGATTATCATCTGCAATGCCGGTATCTATCAGCAGGTGTTAAGCGAGCTATTATCCGAGCAAGCCGGGCGTAAAGTGGCCATCGTGGTGAATCCCATTGGCGAGCGCAAGGTCTGGCTGGACATGGCGCTCAAGAATGCTGCACTGGCGATTGAACAACGCCTGACGCTGGAGTCGACCCAGCTAGAACGACTGAATAGCTTTCAGGAAGCACTACGCTTGCCGGATTCTGCGCAGCGGGTGGAGTGTTTTGATATCAGCCATACCATGGGGGAAGCCACGGTGGCATCCTGCGTGGTGTATGACCGCCTGGGTATGCAGCCTAAAGAGTATCGGCATTACAACATCGAAGGCATCACGCCCGGCGATGATTATGCAGCCATGCGCCAGGTGTTAACGCGGCGTTATGGCAAGATCGCTGCCGGTGATGGAGTGATGCCGGATGTGGTACTGATTGACGGCGGCAAGGGACAGATTGGCGTCGCCGTCGAGGTCATGAATGAACTGGGTATCGGCGATGTCATGCTGGTGGGTGTGGCTAAAGGTGAGAGCCGCAAGCCCGGACTCGAGCAGCTGATTGTCCCCGCGACCGGCGAGACGATACAATTACGCCGCGACGCACCTGCACTGCATCTGATCCAGACCATTCGTGATGAAGCGCATCGTTTCGCTATTACAGGTCATCGCGCACGACGCGGAAAAACACGGGTCTCGTCCAGTCTGGAAGAAATTGAAGGTGTGGGCCCCAAGCGCAGGCAGAAGTTGCTGACGCGTTTTGGTGGACTACAGGGCGTGCGTGCCGCTAGTATTGATGATTTGTGTCAGGTTGAAGGAGTCAACCGGGCGCTTGCTGAAAAAATTTATCAAGCCCTGCACTGAGCAGGGCATTGCAAGACTATCGGAATGTGAATGCCGCTTAATTTGCCAACCATGCTGACCTGGGCGCGGATCTTGATGATCCCGCTGTTTATTGGCGTATTTTATTTGCCAAACAGCTCTATTTCGCCAATCGCCAAAAATCTGGTGAGTGCAGGCTTGTTTGCCGCAGCAGGTATTACCGACTGGTTTGATGGCTATTTGGCGCGCAAGTGGAACCAGACCTCGGCATTCGGTGCATTTCTTGATCCGGTCGCGGATAAGTTGATGGTAGCGGCAGCTCTGATACTCCTTGTGCAGATAGAGCGCGCAGATGCGTGGCTCGCCATGATTATTATTGGTCGTGAAATCACCATCTCCGCCCTGCGTGAGTGGATGGCGCAGCTAGGTGCGTCCAAGAGCGTGGCAGTGTCGTTTGTGGGCAAAATCAAGACAACAGTGCAAATGGCCGCTATTTTGCTGCTGCTGTTGCACGATAACTTTATCCCCGGTGTGCCTACCATGCTTCTGGGGACGCTGTGCCTGTTTGCAGCTGCGCTACTGACACTCTGGTCGATGGGCTATTACCTGCGGGTGGCTTGGCCCGAACTTTCTTCTAGACAATAAGTTCTACTTTGGGTTTTAATCCCCCGGCAAATCACACTATCCATCGGGGGAGCCTTGAGTTCCAATACGTCTACGCGCAATCATGGGATCGACCTATTGCGCGGCTTGTCTATTTTATTCGTCGTCATTCACCATCTGGCGTTACCGTTTCGTTTGCCGCTCAAAGAGAGTCCGCTAGGCCTGCTGCTTGGTAAGCGGCTAAGCGATGCCATTAGCTTTCATGGATGGGAATCGGTCTTTATCTTTTTCATTATTTCCGGCTTTCTGATCACGAGCCGGGTGATGGAACGCGATGGCGGGCTGGCCGATATCAACTGGCGCCAGTTCTACATTCAGCGCATCTCCAGAATCACACCCTTACTGCTTGCTCTGCTTGGTTTGCTGTCCATCCTGCATCTTGTCGGGGTGCCCAATTTTGTTGTGGGTGAAAGCGGCCAGACGCTGGGTGGTGCCCTGTTTTCCGCCGTCACGTTTCATCTGAACTGGTATGAAGGCCGCACCAATATGTGGCTGCCACCTGCCTGGGATGTGCTGTGGTCGTTGTCTGTCGAGGAAGTGTTCTATCTGGCCTTTCCATTGCTCTGCCTGTTGATGCCTCGCTGGTTGCTGATTGGCGGTTTGATTGCGCTGGTGCTGTCCATGCCGTTTACGCATGGTGCCATTGAGGCTGAAGTGTGGCGGGAGAAGGCGTATTTGCCTGGCATGTCGGCGATCGCACTGGGCGTACTGTGTGCGCTTGTTTTTGCGCGCTGGCCGGTGGTGAGCCGGGCATTTGCACGCTGCATCGCCATAATGGGCGGAGGGTTGCTGATCAATGTGTTTGTGTTTGACGATGTGGCCTGGCGCATATTTGGCGAACAGTACAATTACCTATTGCTATCCGCCGGCGGCATGCTGGTGCTGGCTTCTGCTTGGCTGCGCCCTGAGCGCGTACCGGGATTGGGCTGGCTGGCTTCGATGGGTAAAGCCAGCTATGGCATCTATCTGACTCATATGCTGATTGTCATCCCCGTTGTTGAAACCTATCGGTATTATCTGGGCAAAGACATGCAATGGACCTGCTGGGTATATTTACCGGCATTGCTGGCATGCGTATGGCTCGGAAAGGTGGTCGAGTCGGGGTTGGGTGAACCTGCCCGCAAATGGGTCATACGGCGACTGGGTAGCTAGGCTTACAGGCCCATGTCTTTCAGTAACCCTTTGCGGCGAGCAGCATCCCACCGTTCGTTTAGCTTCTGGATAAGACGGCCATTCAGCTTTTTATTGCATGCTACGTATACGTCATAAGCAGCAATATCCAGCGATTTTTCCGGCATGGGTAGTTTGGCCTCTTTGCTAATGGTTCGTGCAACAAACTGGTTGGTGACCCAGAACTTAATTCGCCCACTGGCCAGCTTTTTTGCATTATTGATCTCCTGATATGTTTCATCAGGTGTGAGACCCTGACCCACCAGCAATTTTTTATACGCTGCTCCTTCCAGTATGCCGATTGTGCCACTGCGCAGATCGTCGAAGCTTTGCGGACGTTCAAATGAACCCGGTGCGATATACGCTGAAACGGTAATGTGAATGATGGGGCCTACCCAGGTAAAGAGCGATTCCCGTTCCGGTGAGCGCAGTATCAGCAATGCACAGGTGTCGGGTGTCTTTTGTGCCTCGGAATAGGCTCGCGCAGGGGGCACAATCTCATAGCTGTCCTGAATGCCGGCTTCACGATTGACCTGGCGGAATAGATCGGCAAATGGTCCGCCTGCAGACAGTCCCTGTTTGATCAGATACGGTGGTTGCTCCGCGCCTACATAACGGATACGTGGTAGCTCGACGGATATGGCAGGAAGGCTGATTCCTGCAAACAGCGGCCACAGCAGATAGGCCGCGCGCTTCTTGCTTTTGATCAATTGGATACTAGGCCGGGGAGGATGTCGTTTGAGTATAGCTAACGATCTCCAGCAAGCCTTCCTGAAGCAGCCGAAGGGCAATCGGGACAAGCTCGCCGGCATATACGCCAGTTTGATCGGCAATTTCAATCAGATCATGTTCGCCATCGGCATAGGCAATGAGATTCATCATGGCTGCAACCTGCTGCTTGGTATCTCGGGTACTCAAGGTGGGGTAGAGTCCGCGCTTGCCAAGTTGCGGCTCGCATCTGACGGTACAGCGATAGCGGTGATTGGCTTCTAGCAGGCTGAGTGTATCCTTGAGTATGTTAAAGCCACCTTCAAGGCCTGCCTGGGAGATCAGGTCGAGATTGTCATCAGAGGTATGATATTCAGGATACTCGCCGTACTTGCTGCGCATGATGGAGCACACAGGCAAGTCGATACCCGGACTGCAATATTGGCGTTCATCGCTGCCACGATCGAGAAATGAGTAGGCTTTATAGTCCGGCGCCAGATGGTGGAGGACATGCCGGGCAGCGCGATCAGCCAGTGTATTGCCCAGTCGGGACGGAAGGTAAGAGTAGGCGCGCTCATCGCCGATGCAGGTCACCACAAAACCTGTATCCGTTTTCGCCTGCATATGTTCCCAGTGGCGGCTAAGGTAGGTGATCGAGCCGATGGTTTCCGGCACAAAGACAATGCGGTAAGTATAGCGACGCGAAGGCAGAGACATGAGCCAGCGTGCCAGCGCGGTGGTCACTACCGGCCCGGACAGCTCGTTATTGGCCATAGATGGATGACAGATATAGGTGGAAAGTAAAATTTCCCGATCGGACTTGCCTGGCAGAATCAGTTCACCGTAAGTGAGACTGCCTTGTTTCACTTCGCTATCGATGTATACCCTGAATGGCCCCTCGGGTAATTTTGCACGCTGCGCGTGTGGAAGGCAGAAGCCCCAGCGTCGCTTGTAATAAGAAGTAGTGTAAGGAATGGCATCTGGTCGGTCGGGTAGCGAGTACAGGTGCGTATCCAGCTCTTCCTTGGACACAACGGTATCTACCGGTTCCGAGTACCCCATTAGGTGCAGATTATGGCGGGAAAAATCGATCAGCCGATTACCTGCCAGATCTGCTACCCATGCCTCACGAACATGCCATTCAGGCGGGACTTCCCAGTCAAATACAGATGTTCCGGAGGGCACCTCGACAGTAGTTAGACCCGGCAATCGCTCCGCAAGGTACCGTAACGTCTGGCGCACGCCTTCCCCGGTAATACTGCGATTGATCGGGAAAAGATCACATGCCCACTGGTACATGGGGTCAAAGCCGGAGGAGAGATCACTCATGGCGCGGCATGTACATCATCAAACAGGCTCACGAATTCGCCCTTCCAGCCCATCTTGTCCATGTCCTGACGGATTTCCTTGCAGAACATGGAGGCGGCGACCAGTGTGTAGTCACGATCCTCCCCCGATTCAATCAGCTTGCGCACGAATTCAGAGGCAAGCTGAATGGGTTGCTTCATCCCGATAAACTGTTTACCTGACTTACCCGGATTGCCATCCAGCAAAGCGTCGGGTTTGAGCCCTGTTTCTGCCATGAGGATCCGGGCAGCACTCCCTGCTCCCCAGAAAATCGATTTCCGGCCAGATAAACGAGTTTGCCACCATGTCACGCGCTCATCGTGACAGGCTTGCAGATCGCCTACGAGATCTGTCACAGGGATACTACATTCCCCGGCTTGCAGCGTGCAGACAGCAATCATGTGACCCAGCGAAGTCTCCCCAAGTGCAGCAACGTGCAAGCCCGCTAGACGTGCGGCCTGCGCAAGTGACTGCATGGAAAACAGATGCAGATGTTCAACATGGAAGCCGATATCGCGTTGATTGCGTAAACAAACGTCAAGGCAAGGCGTTTCAATGACGATGATGCCATCTGCTGCTACGGCTTGTTTCAAGCTGGCGAGGAATGCAGGCAGGTCGTCTACATGTTCGATCACATGGCGGGTATAGACCAGTGAAAACTGCCCCAGTTGCTTGGCAAGCGGCACATCCAGAAACGCTTCCAGAATGTTCAGCCCGTGCTTGCGGGCTGCCTGCGCAGTATCGTGATTGGGCTCGATGCCAAGCACTTTTTCGATGTCGGCCTTGAGACCGAGCTGCACATCGAGCAAAACTTCGCCTGACGAGCAGCCGACTTCCAGAATGCGATCCGGCGTAAAGCCCTTGCGCTGGCAATAGTCACGCAGGAAGGACATGAAATCGTTTCGTGCACCGACCGCAACACCCTCGGCTGCGGGGGTGTAATAGTGGTTTTCATAAATCCGGCGCAGCATGTCCATGTCGAAGCTCACCTGGAAGGCATGTCCGCATGCGAGGCATTGCCGGTAATCCAGGTTCAGTGTGTGCGGCAAGGGAACATCCGCATCTGCGATTGCAGGATGCAGGTATATGGGCGCGTCCTTCAGCATCAGCAGGGGACGGTTGCGTACCCCATGACAGACAGGGCACTGGCAGACAGTCTCACTCATCGGGATATTCCTTATTCAATTAGTTCGATAATCATGCGCAGTGGTGTGAGTACAAAGGCGATGCGGCGTCCGTCAAAGGCTGTGGCGGGTTGAGCCGGGCCGAGCGGCATGCAGCGTGCGGCTCTGAGTTCTGCCAGTTTTTTATCCAGATCGGGCACGGTATACGCCACATGATTCAGGATATTTTTACCGCTTCCCAAAACGGGTGTAACAGGATTGCCCTCGCCATTGGGCGCAACCAGTTCGAAGCGAATGCCGGAGGAATCCAGTCCGAACTGCACACTGACTTTCTGGATCGGATCATCAATGGGATCAGTCCATTCATGAATGTCCAGAATCGCAGCCAGATGTGTGCGGCCCAGTTCAAGCGATGTTACAAATACGCCAATGTGATCAAATTTCATGTCGTGGTCGGGCATGCGCCTTCCTCGATCAGTACATTGGGCTGCTGTTTCATGAGTCCCAGCGCGGTATTCAGAAAGTCCCGCGCGCGCACGCATAACAGTTGTGCACGGCCAATGTCGGCAGTATGCAGCTGGCCTGTACGTTGCAGCTCTGTTTTCAGGGTATCCAGATGCGTCACGGTCTGGCGATCAAGATGGCGCACGAGATAGCGAACCGAGCCAGATTCGATCTGGCCATCGCGCAGGATCTGGCTTGGGAATGATTTAAAGAAGCGGTAATCTACGCTTGCATATTGCTCGACGTAATGCACGAAAGTGATCCGGTCAAAACAGCACGCCAGACAAGCAATCCAGGCATTGTCCCGATTGAGCAGATCGAAAGCTGTACCCGGGCCAAAACTATCTTCTGTCACGCTACAGGCATAATCATCAGCCTTGGCACCATATGCGGCCACGCTGAAGATTGGATGGACGGAGCGCTTTACTCCGGATCGTAAACGGAAAAGCTCGGTAAGCTGGCCGACTGTGCTGGGCGACAACTCGGGATCAAATACCTCCCCCTTGGTGGCACTATAGGTAAACGTTGGCATGATCAGTGTGCCTGTTGACCCTAGTGCGGCCAGCACCCCATCTAGCAGCGTATCCATCTTTTCCGACGGTGTTCCCGTGCGAATCTGCATGGCAGCAAGCGCATCGGCGTGCAGCATCAGGGTGTCGCCGGGCTGGATGCCGCAGGATGTCAGGGCTTCCTGAAAGCTGTGTGCATCAATCTGCATATGCGCCATGCCGTTTCAGACAGGCGATGATGCCTGCAAGGGTTTTGGTTTCGGAGATTTCTTCGCTGCTTAGGCGGATGCCTGCGGCCTCCTCAATTTGCAGCAGTAAATTGAAGTTCCCCAGTGAATCCCACTGGGAAAAGCTGCCCAATCCAAGCGCGGAATCATCGCTGTTGAAGCTGGCATCCGGAAAGGTATCGCGGATGACCTCAAGCAATTGCTGGCGATTCATGTTGAAAGACCTCCAGATGCGGAATCTGCCACCGGGCAAGTTCGACAAAGTAATAGGTACCGATATCAGTTTGCGTAAACGCGGCCGTGATTTGGTCAGATAGGTAGTGACCGGGAGTAAGTGCAGTGACAGCGGTGAAACCGTGCTCCGGTAGAAATTGCATGGCGGGCGTATTGCGTTCACCCGGGATGAACTGTGCGAGCAGGTAGCGATAACCAAGCGCCTGCGCGTGTTCCCGCAGTTGTGACAGCATCCAGGCCTCAAGATGACGTCCTAGGACGCGGCAGCTCATGAGGAATGCGTCCAGAAAGGCGATGTCGGGCACGCGTGTTTCGGTGATCAGTGCCATGCCCGTGATGCCATGGTCACCAAACCGATCGCTCAGGCTCGCCAGCAGACCGATGGTGCGAGGCTCTGCCAGTCGAGTCTGTAGTCCCGCTTCATCGTATCGAATCAAGCGCAGGTTGAACTGATTGGTTTTGGCGCACAATTGCGCAGCACGGCCCAGTGTCGAGTCACTGATGATTTGTGCGGCAGGACGCATATTGATCGATGCCAGAAATGCCTCGGCACTGGCAGCATGGCGAGCCTCGGAGACAAATGCAGCACGCGCCCGGTATTGTTCGGTTTTTTTCAGGTCATCCGATGATTTGGCAAACTGCGCCAGTGCATCCAGCGAGGCAAGTGCATCTGCCCAGTCAACCACCTCGGCAGGTGGCTCGGGAACTAGCACCATAGGCAGCGCAGCACGAACCTTTTCGCGCTCCACCGGGTTGTCGTCCCAGAACACCAGACTATCCAGGCCGATATCCAGATCCGCGGCGATTTCACGCAGATGGATCGATTTTTCGCGCCAGTCAATTCGGGCAGTGGCAATGTCATTGCGCTTGAGCACCATACCCGCGTGTTCCGTAAATACGCGCCAGACATCAACTTCCTCATTCTTGCTGCTGATTGCCAGTACCGTACCACTATCTGCAAGCCGCTTGGCAACTTGCTGAAAGGCGACAAAGGCGTTACCTAGCCCATCCTGTCCAAGTGCAATGCCACTGAGTCCTGCCTCGCCAATCACGCCGCCCCACAAGGTATTGTCGCAATCCAGTACCAGCACCTTGCGCGCGGGCTGACGGGTTCGGCCGAGCAGGTTTGCCAGGTTTTGGCTCAGTACCTTGAGGCCCGTCTGTGATAGACGACAATGGCTGGAATGGAAGTTTCGGTTATCCAGACAGTGCCTGAGTCCGACTTCTGCAAATGCCATATCCAGCGGTAGCAGATACAGATGACGATGCTCGGCTGCTTTTGCATAGAGCGCATCATGCAGATATGCCGCTACCTTTACCGAGACTGTAGGGTGTCGCGCCATGCGGAGTAGGGAATCAGTATGCCATCCTAGCCATGCAACGAGCGTCGGCGTCGTGTGCTGGAGTAGATATTGATTGAGTGCGGCAAGTGCCTGATCAATCGCCTCGATTGCGATCTGTACTGCGTCAGGATTTCCTTGTGTATGAATGTGCCAGGGAAGTAAATCATCGAGAAATAGCACCCAGGCCAGCGCATCCTGTGTGCCGGACGCTGTGAGTGCAACCGGCCAGTCACCATACTGACCAAAATCGAGTTCGGTTGATGCGGAAAGTGCCCGCCAGGCGGGGTGCCGCTCCGGTAAAAAGCTCGTGCAGGTCAGACGAAGTGTCATGATCGCGTACCGATTGAATGGTATCGATCACTCAGGCCGAGTGCGATACCGTGTCCATGGCTGCCCCTCGTGTCAGGTGGCGAGTCGCAATCGTGACAAACCACCGCATCTTGTATCGGCATCACCTTGATTTGTAGACCAGTTTGATGTGCATTGCTGACTGCGTGCGACTAGGTGGTGTGGATGTGCAACAGGCAAAACAAAAGGCGGCCAATGGCCGCCCCGTGTACCTGCACGATCACATCAGGTTCAACTTATTGTTGCACTGACTTTTCCTCGGACTTCTTGAGGAAACCATCCAGAATCATCAGCCCTGCACCAATACAAATGGCAGAGTCTGCGACATTGAACGCGGGAAAGTGCGCCAAGCCCCAATGAAAGTCCAGAAAATCTACGACTTTGCCGTAGGCCATGCGATCAATCACATTCCCAATCGCACCCCCCATCACCAGACTGATTGCGCCGGCAAATAGCGTTTCTTCGTGATGCTTGCGCAACAGGTAGACGATGACGCCGGATACAATCAATGCGAACGCAGTGAACAGATAGCGCTGCCAGCCGCCTGCATCGTGCAGAAAGCTGAAGGCTGCGCCCGGATTGTAGACAAAGGTAATATTGAATACATCCAGCACGCGCAGCACTTCGCCGTAGGCAAAATGGCTGGTGATATACAGCTTGGTGATCTGATCGAGTACGATCACCACAACTGCCAGCACCAGCCAGCGCACCATTCCCTTATGCATGGCTGCGTTCCTCGCCTTCACCGAACAGGTTGCTCACGCAGCGGTCACACAGGCCCGGATGGTCGGCATGGGTACCAACCGCCGGACGATAGTGCCAGCAGCGATCGCATTTGGCGGCTTCCGACGGCTTCACCGCCACAGCAAAGGCCTCGCCCACCTTGATACTGGCTTGCGAAGTGATCAGCACAAAGCGGAAATCATCACCCAGCTTAGCGAGGATGGCGGCATCTGCAGCTGGCAGCGTGACTTCAACTTCTGCCTGCAGGCTGGAGCCAATGGTCTTGGCTTCGCGCGCCACTTCCAGTTCCTTCAGGATCTGGGCGCGGACGGTACGGATCGTATTCCATTCCGCAGCCAGTGCTTCCCCTTTGGCTACAGCGGGCAGATCATGCCATGTGTGCAACAGCGGGTGCTCGTCTTCATTGGCGGTCAGGGTTTGCCAGACTTCATCGGTGGTGAAGCTCAGTACGGGTGCCAGCAACAGCGCGAGCGCGCGGGTGATGTGCCACAGCGCAGTTTGCGCCGAGCGGCGCTTCGGACTATCGGCCTGAACGGTGTACAGACGATCCTTAAGGATATCGAGGTAGAAACTGCCCAGATCCTCGGAACAGAAGTCATGCACAGCCTGCATTGCATTGTGGAAGCTGTAACGATCGTAGGCGGCCTGAGTTCGTGTCTGGAAATCATGCGACATCTGCAGGGCGTACTGATCAATCGTCAGCATGTCGGATACGGCAACGGCATGCTGGTTGATGTCGAAGTCGCTCAGATTAGCCAGCAAGAAACGCAGTGTATTGCGGATGCGGCGATAGCTATCACTGACACGCTTGAGGATTTCATCGGAAATCGACATTTCACCCGAATAATCGGTGCTGGCGACCCACAGACGCAGCATGTCAGCACCAAGGCTGTCGAAAATCTTTTGCGGGGCGATGACGTTACCCACCGACTTCGACATCTTGCGCCCCTGACCATCCACGGTAAAGCCGTGTGTCAGCAGTTGCTTGTACGGGGCGCGGCCCACGGTGGCACAACCAGTCAGCAGCGAAGACTGGAACCAGCCACGGTGCTGATCGGAGCCTTCCAGATACAGGTCAGCAGGCCAGGCCAGTGCTTCGCGCTGTTTCAGCACGGCAAAGTGCGTCGAACCGGAATCGAACCAGACGTCCAGTGTATCGCTGAGCTTCTGGTACTGATCGGCTTCATCGCCCAGCAACTCGCGCGCATCCAGCGAGAACCAGGCGTTGATGCCGGCCTTTTCGATGCGCTGCGCGACTTGCTCCAGCAGTTCGCCACTGCGCGGGTGCAGATCGCCCGTCACCTTGTGCACGAAGAAGGTCATCGGCACGCCCCAGTTACGCTGACGTGATACGCACCAGTCCGGACGGTTGCCGATCATGGATTCGAGGCGCGGACGACCCCAGTCCGGGAAGAATTCGGTGGCATCCACGGCCTGATTGGCTAGTGAACGCAGGGTGACACCAGCCTTGCCCGGCTTCTCCATGGAGATAAACCATTGTGCGGTGGCGCGGAAGATGATCGGGGTCTTGTGGCGCCAGCAATGCGGGTAGCTGTGCAGCAGCTTTTCATGTGCCAGCAGCAAGCCGAGTTCAGTCAACTTTTCGACCACCAGCGGATTGGCTTCCCACACGGACTTGCCAGCCAGCCATTCCACGTTCGGGTGGTAGCGACCATCATTGCCCACCGGGTTTTCGTCGGACAACTGATACTGTTGCCCCACCAACCAGTCTTCTACACCGTGTGCAGGTGCGGTATGCACGAGGCCGGTACCCGAGTCAGTGGTGACGTGGGCGCCCAGAATCACCGGCACCTGACGATTGTAGAAGGGATGTTGCAGCAGCAGGTGTTCCAGCTTGGCACCTTGAGTCTGTGCCACGACTTCCACACTCTCAAAGCCATAGCGCTTCACGGCGTTTTCAGCTTGTTCGCGGACAACCACGATCAGACCCTTCGGGGTTTCGATCAGGTCGTAGATCAGTTCGGGATGCACGCTGACTGCGCGATTGGCAGGCAGGGTCCACGGGGTGGTGGTCCAGATCACGGCGAATGCAGGAGTGTTGCCGATTTCTACACCACCAAAGGCCTTAGAGAGCGCAGCATTGTCTGCAAACTGGAAGGCCACATCGATGGCCGGGCTGTGCTTGTCTTCGTATTCGACTTCGGCTTCAGCCAGTGCGGAGCCACACTCCACACACCAGTGCACAGGCTTCTGGCCCTTGGTCAGGAAGCCATTGGCGTGGATTTCACCCAGTGTACGGACGATATTGGCTTCGGTATCGAAAGCCATGGTCTTGTATGGATTGTCCCAGTCGCCCAGTACGCCCAGTCGCACGAAATCTTTCATCTGGCGGGCAATCTGGCGCTCAGCGTATTCGCGGCACATGGTGCGCACGAAGTCGGCTGGCAGACGGATTTCACGTTCGTCCAGTCCATTTTCCTTGCGGAACGCGACGATCTTGGCGTGGATATCCGGTGCGGCTTCGATGGCCTTCTTGTCGCTCTTGATGAGCTTTTCGATTTGATGCTCGATCGGCAGACCGTGGCAATCCCAACCCGGTACGTAAGGAGCATCAAAACCAGACAGCGTCTTGGATTTGACGACGATATCCTTCAGGATTTTGTTGACGGCATGGCCGATATGGATGTCGCCATTGGCATAGGGCGGGCCATCATGCAGGATGAACTTGGGACGACCGGCTGCCTTAGCGCGTACTTTCTCGTAGAGTTTCTTGCTTTGCCAGCGCGCCAGAAACCCCGGCTCGCGCTTGGCCAGATCGCCGCGCATTGGAAACGGGGTGTCCAACAGGTTTACCGGATATTTGTTTTGCTCGGTTTTTGCTTGTTCAGCCATGGTCACAATCTCTGGAAATTCTGTGTGTCGACAGGCCTGGCCTGCCGGCGATATTTATTCATTTGCTGACAAGTGCTACTTGTCGATGTCATCTGCTGCGGCGCAGACAAATCACGCTTGCCTGCGGTCTGACTGACTACATTACCCCCGCCCGCTCACGGACGAGGGATGCTAATTCGTGTCTGCAGCGCTTCCGCATGATGAGCGAAATACTGGCGGGTGTCGGCAACATCCTGATGGATTTGCCGTATCAGAGGATCTAACCCTGTGTATTTGACTTCGTCGCGCAACTTGTGCAGAAAATCGATACGAAGATGCTTGCCGTACAGATCGCCGCTAAAGTCCAGCAGGAACACCTCAAGGGAGAGTTTGCCGCTTGAGTCAACGGTTGGCTTCGATCCCAGACTGGCCGCACCCATGAGCGGTGTCTCGGCTGCGCCATGCACGACTGTGACGTATATCCCCTGCAAAGGCGGACGATTATGTTTGATCTGGATATTGGCGGTCGGGAAACCGATTTCGCGCCCCAGTTTGTTGCCGTGAATCACCCGGCCACTGATGCTGTAGGGGCGACCCAGCATGTCCGCTGCATCTTCAATGCGGCCGCTGGCGAGCATGTCGCGCACACTGGTGCTGGACGCACGGGTGCCATACAGGGCAATTTCGGGTAGATGCTCGGCGTGAAATCCGAACTGCTGACCAAAGCGGGTCAGCGCATCAATATCACCTGTACGTGCCTTGCCGAAACGGAAATCATCGCCGACCAGCACGTACTCTGCGCCGATCTGCTCGCGAATAATGGTCGCAGCAAAGCGTTCGGCATCCAGACCTGCAAATCCGCGATTGAAATGGGCGACATACACACGGTCGATTCCCGCATCACGCAGTAGTTCCAGCTTTTCGCGCAGGCTTGTCAGACGGGCAGGGGCTGTGTCCGGTGTAAAGAGTTCACGCGGATGTGGCTCGAAAGTCAGCACTGCAGTGGGTAAACCACGTGCCTGTGCCTCGGCCCGCAAGCGAGCCAGCATGGCCTGATGCCCGAGGTGAAGGCCGTCAAAGTTCCCGATAGTGAGAGCGCAGGCGCCTGCCGCTGAAAAGGGCGCGCCTCGGAAAACCTGCATGGATAGAAACACTTCCGCTTTAATGATCCACGATTCTAGCGGTTGCCGACCACAGGGTCTAGCAATCCGGGTTGATCCGCTTAAATCGCGGATCTGTACATGAAACAGCCCCCGACACGCGGGGGCTGGTACCGAACAGCGTCGAACTTATTCGACGTGGTAGTTCGGCGCTTCCTTGGTGATCTGCACATCATGTACGTGCGATTCGCGGATACCGGCAGAGGTAATCTCGACGAATTCAGCCTTTTCGTGCATGGCGGCAATCGATGCGCAACCGAGGTAACCCATCGACGAACGCAGGCCACCGGTCAGTTGGTGAATCACTGCGGTCAGCAGACCCTTGTAGGGCACACGACCTTCGATACCTTCCGGCACCAGTTTGTCGGCCGCCTTGCCATCCTGGAAGTAGCGATCGCTTGAGCCCTGTGTCATGGCGCCCAGCGAGCCCATGCCACGGTAGCTCTTGTAGGAACGACCCTGATACAGCTCGACTTCGCCCGGTGCTTCTTCGGTACCGGCAAACAGGCCACCCAGCATCACGCAATGTGCGCCAGCGGCCAGTGCCTTGGAGATGTCGCCGGAGAAGCGGATACCACCATCGGCGATCAGCGGGACACCGGTGCCATGCAGTGCTTCCGCCACATTGGCCACGGCAGAAATCTGCGGCACACCCACGCCAGCCACGATACGAGTCGTACAGATCGAACCAGGGCCGATACCGACCTTCACGCCATCTGCGCCAGCTTCGACCAGTGCGCGGGCGGCTGCGCCTGTTGCGATATTGCCACCGATCACTTGTACGTGCGGGAAGTGCTTTTTCACCCAGCGGATACGATCAATCACGTTCTGGCTGTGACCATGGGCAGTATCCACCACGATCACGTCTACACCGGCCTCAACCAGCAGGCTGACGCGGTCTTCGGTGTCGCCACCAATACCCACAGCCGCACCGGCCAGCAGACGGCCTTGCGAATCCTTGGCTGCGAGCGGGTGCTCAACCGTCTTGACGATATCCTTGACGGTAATCAGACCCTTCAGATGGAAGGCGTCGTCAACCACCAGCACGCGTTCGAGGCGATGCGAGTGCATCAGTTCGCGTGCTTCATCAATGCTTGCGCCTTCCTTGACCGTGACCAGCTTGGCCTTGGGGGTCATGATGCTGGCGACAGAGGCGTCGAGGCGGGTTTCAAAGCGCAGATCACGGTTGGTGACAATACCCACCAGTTCGCCACTGGCGTCCACCACCGGCAGACCGGAAATCTTGTGCTGGCGAGTGAGTTGCAGCACGTCGCGGATCAGCATATCGGGCGATACGGTGACCGGATCCTTCACCACGCCGGATTCATAACGCTTGACCTTCGCCACTTCACCTGCCTGCAAATGTGCAGACATATTCTTGTGAATGATGCCGATACCGCCTTCCTGGGCGATGGCAATGGCGAGACGCGACTCGGTCACGGTATCCATCGCAGCGGAGATCAGCGGCATATTCAGCGTGAGATCACGGGTCAGCTTGGTAGCAAGGCTAACTTCGCGCGGCATGATGGTTGAGTGTGCGGGAACGAGCAGGACGTCGTCGAAGGTCAGGGCTTTCTGAATAACACGCATGGCAGGAATCCTTGGGCGACAAAAATCGATTATACCAGAAACACAACATAGAGAAATGCATCGATTGCTGAACTATGCTGAAAAAACAAGCATGATCACGCCGAATATCGACAGTCGGCGCAGCTATCAATATCGAGGAAGACATGCCGATTCACCAGCCAGACAAAATCGGCCTCATCCTGTCGGGTGGAGGCGCGCGCGCGGCCTACCAGGTAGGTGTGCTGCGCGCGATCGCCAAAATGCTGCCGCCCAAAGTCCACAATCCCTTCTCGATCATTTGTGGTACGTCAGCGGGTGGCATCAATGCCGTTTCGCTCGCGGCGGGGGCGGCAAACTTCCGCAAATCGGTTTGCCGACTGGAATATTTGTGGAAAAACCTCAATGTCGAACAAATTTATGTGACGTCTGCCAGCTTCATGATCAAGCGGTTTTTCCACTGGATTGTGTCGCTGTTTACCGGGGGGATGGGGCGGCGAAATCCACGCGCATTTCTGGATAACACACCGTTGCAGCAGCTACTGGAAAACATGGTCAAGTTCGAGGAGATCGAAAAGGCCATCGAAGGTGGGCATTTGCATGCATTGAGTATTACGGCTTCCGGCTACAACTCCGGACAATCGGTGTCATTCTTTCAAGGACACGAAAGCATCGAGGGCTGGAATCGGGTGCAACGGCTTGGCGTGCGCACCAAGATCGGCATCCCGCATTTAATGGCAACCTCGGCCATTCCTTTTGTATTCCCGTCAGTGCGGATTAATCGCGAATATTTTGGTGATGGCTCGGTGCGTCAGGTGGCGCCCATGAGTCCTGCGCTGCATCTGGGCGCAAAAAAGGTATTGGTGATCGGCGTGTCCACCCCGCGCGAAACCAATGCCCAGCGTCTATACGCGCCAGACTACCCATCGCTGGCACAGGTTGCGGGCCACTTGATGAACAGCATCTTTATCGACGGGATGGAAGTGGATCTGGAGCGGATTGCGCGCGTCAACCGGACACTTTCGTTTATTCCCGAAGCCACCAAGCAAACCGCCGACGTGAATCTGCGCGAGGTGGACATTCTGGTAATCGCACCCAGTAAACCACTGGAAATGATTGCATCGCGTCACACCAATCATTTTCCGTGGACGATGCGGTTTATTCTGGGCGGACTGGGGGCACTGAAACGTACGGGATCAGTGCTGGCGTCCTACCTGCTGTTTCACCGGCGCTACACGCGCGATTTGATTGAACTGGGCTATAGCGATGCCATGCGGCGGCGCAACGATATTTTGCGCTTTCTCGGCTACGATCCAGAAGAAATGGGGGAGTTTCAGGATGATTCGCAATAGTCGATTGCTGGGTATCGCATTTTGCATATTTCCGCTGTGGATGGCGGGATGCAGTAGTGTGCAGTTACCTTCCTGGACACAACACTGGTTCGAGTCATCGGTACCGCAATCCAAAACCGTTCGCCAATTAAAGGATGCCGCCGACTGGACCGATGTTGCGCATGACGTGGCCTACCGGATGATGCAGAAAGCGTCGCAGGATAAAGTCATGGCTGCACAGGAAATCCGGGTACTCGCACCGGAGCCGGTTACGCCATTTGGGCAAGCCTTTGCCAACGCGCTGGGCTCATCGCTGACCTTGCTGGGAATGAAGGTAAGTGCGGATGAAAAGGCACCGCTGGTATTGCGACTGAATATCCAGCCCGTTTCTGCTGCGAAAGAAGTCATCGTCAATACCGCGCTCATGGATAAGCAACGCTTTGTGTTCCGTTCCAGTGATGTATATGGCTTCGATACGCGCCTATTGCCGCTATACCAGTATGAGCCACCTAAGCCGGAGGTGGTTAAGCCGCCAACACCGGTGAAAGAATTCAAACTGACGGCGGGGGAGAAATCATGAAAATCTGGATGATTGCTGCTTGCGTTGCAGTATGTCTCGGCGGTTGCGCGCAATACGAATCCGGGCGTAGCAATGCCATCGTCCGGGCCAGTTACGATGCGACAGATACGCTCTTGAAGGGGTTGAAGCCAGAGTTACCCAAGGATGCGCCCATTATCGTAGCGAGTTTTGTCGAGCTGGATCATCTGGGGACTAGCTCCACCCTCGGGCGGATGCTGGCCGATCAGGTGTCGGCGCGGATGACGCAGCATGGCTTTCCGGTAGAAGAGATTCGTCTGGGTAGCAAAATGGTGGTGAAGGATGGGTTGGGCGAGCTACTGCTGACCCGCGAACTCAAGGAACTCAGCACACAGCGAAAGGCGCAGGCGGTTGTCGTGGGCACGTATGTCGTCGCACCGGAGAAAGTTTTTCTCAATCTCAAGCTGATTCGCCCTATAGACAACCGCATTCTGGCCGCGCATGATCTCGCTCTTGAATCCGACGATACGGTTCAGGCACTTTTGATGAAATGAGGTGTCTGAACAGACACCCATTTCTTTTGCCTGAGTCACCATGCGTTCACCTTTGCTTTTGCGTCTTGGCTATTTCGCTATTTCTCTTGCATGCGCCGGCATGATTGCCTTCGCGCTGTACCTGCAGTACTACCAGTTCCTCAATCCGTGCCCGATGTGCATCTTCCAGCGTGTTTTTATCATGCTGACGGGCGTGGTCGCGCTGATCGCCGCCATCGGCGTGCGTCCGGCCCGCACCGGTTCGGCCTCCTTCTGGTCACGCGCCATCATTGTCCCGGCACTGCTGGGCATGTGTATTTCCATCCGCCACACCTGGATTCAACTGCGTCCGCCGGAAGGCATGACGACCTGCGATGCAGGCCTGATGTTCATGCTGGAAAAGCAGCCTTTCTTTAGCGTGGTACGCGATGTGCTCTACGGCACCGGCGATTGCACCAAAATCGACTGGACCTTCCTCGGCATTGCGCTGCCGGGCTGGGGGATTGTCGGATTTGGCGGGATGGCGGTGTGGGCTTGGTGGGTGGGGAGAAAGTTTGGCAGTCGTTAATTAGCCGGTAACGGGCAAATTAAAATCACTCGGGAGGCTCGTAATATGTCGCAGGCAGGTTTTTTACCATTCATGCTGGCTGATATTCGGGCGGGTCTTCGTTATGCCTTAATGGGCGCGAAATATGCCCGTATGGTTTTGCTGGTTTCATTGATGGCTATATTTGCTGTTTCACTTCTGTATTCAGATTTACCCAGAAGTCAGGCGCATGAGTTGGCTTCAACAAATAGCGCTGCCATCTTTGCGGTTGGTGTATTGCTGATTCCTTTTGTGGAAACATTTATGGGTCAGTCGTTGCCAATTGAAATTGGCAGGCGGGTAACCAAAGGTCATCGTAATTTGATGATCATTTTAAGCGCACTCTTTTTTGGCGCAGGGCATACATTGACCGATGGTATGGCTCACGGGATCACCACCTTTTTCATTGGCGTGATTCTTGCTCATGCCTATTCCAGTATGCGTGATGAAGGCATCGTGGCGAGTGTGTCAGTCACGTTTATTGCACATGCATTAAATAATGTGGCGCTGTTCTTTGTTGTGATGCCATTGTTTGGGAATGTCTAATACTAATATCAATATCTCCTATTGGAAAATATTGGGAATGCGAAATCATTTAGAAGGAATAGTTGTGGGGAAATATTTTGAAAAAATAATGGCTGCAATTTCATTGTTGTTTTCGGGGATAATTGTGAGCGCATTCCTTGTTGATGAGATTCCCCGGATTGTTTGGTTTTTGTTTTTTTCTCTCTTTGCACTGGGTGTTTTGTCGGCTATTGATAAGATTGGAAATGACACTAAGAAAATGCTTGAGCCTAAGGTGAAGAATATCAATGGTAAGGGAGGTTGATCTGTTTATGTTGGGTGGGATTAATAATTAATTATGGAAAATGTGTGCGGATCATTTTACTTTTTCTGGTTGCATTGATAAATTGTATGGCAATGGCATCATCGATGCCGTATTGCCCCTGTATTCGCAATCAGTTGCATAAAGTCGATGCCGATTCTTGGCCAAAGAAGGATACAAAGTTATCGCATTTGCATCTGAAATATATCGGCAAGACCGATTTGTACATTATCTACTCAAGTGAGTTGGTCTGGGGTGAGTCGTCAAGGCAGACAAGCCGGCTTGTGTTTTTGGATGCTCAGTGCAAATTTATTGGTCAATATAGTCACTATACCGCCTCATCAATTTTACTTGATGGGACAAAGTTGTTATTTTCAGATGTTGATCCCGTTCATGGAAATTCATTTGATCTAGCGAACGGTATTCCCAAGGAAATCTGGATTGATGGTGAAATTCATCAGTTCTGGCGACAATGATTGCTTGGAATGTTTGCACTTTGGCGCAGTTTTTTGCAGGATGAGCAAGCTCATTTGCGTTTACGCAAGCATGCCATAGCATCACTCGGATTGCTCCCCCGGTTGAGGGAGTAGATTCCAAATCTGGCGATGAGGGCATACAATGAACCCTATGACCTCACTCAACCTCAAATCACTTGATCCGGCGGAACTCATGCCGCTCCCCGATGTTCCCGATAGCTATGGCCCTCGGGACGAGGAGGAACAACGCATTTACGATCTGGTGATGGAAGGCATGAGTAGCGGCACACCGATTCCGGTAGATGACGCATTTTTCAGGGAACTTGACGCCATCATTGCCAAATCCTGATGATGCGGCAAGTGAACATCTCTCCCAAGGCGGCCGCCGATATCAAGGAAGCTGTGCATTACTATGCACATGAAGCCTCCGTTCAGGTGGCAGCTAGATTCAGGGATGAATTTCGTGGCGCGACAGTGTTGCTAGCTGAGCGGCCTGATATAGGGTCGCATCGGTTCAGTCATTTGGTTCGGCACATTGAGCTGCGCGTCTGGTCGCTCGACCGCTTCCCATTTCGCCTGTTCTATAGCGTTGATTCAGTGAGTGTCACGATACATGCAGTTGTTCATGAAAGGCGCAGAGTGACGCGCGGACTCCTTCGCAGCGTCACTTAGCGTTTTCTCCTCACGCAAACATCCCCACCACCGCATCCAGCCCCAGAAAATTAATGCTGTACGCTGCCTGTGCACGTACTACCGGCTTGGCGTGGAAGGCAATGCCGTAGTCGGCGACGGCCAGCATTTTCAGGTCATTGGCGCCATCACCAATCGCGATGATGCGATCCTTCGGGGCGGTAAGGGTAAGGCGCTCGGCGATGAGTTCGTCCGCTTTGCGCTGGGCATCGACAATCGCACCAACGACGCGGCCAGCCAGCTTACCCTCAGCACTTTCCATGACATTGGCTACAGTGCGGGTCAGGTTCAGGCGCGCCTGCAGGCGTTCGGTGAAGAAGGTGAATCCGCCGGACACTAGCAGGCTTTTCGTACCCTGGCTATGCAGCGTGTTTAGCATCGCTTCCGCGCCGAGCGTGAGTTGCAGGCGCTCGTCGTAGACGCGCTGCAGTGCGGCGGTATCCAGCCCGGCCAGCAGTTTGACGCGCTCGGTGAGGCTGGCGGCGAAATCGAGTTCGCCACGCATCGAGCGCTCGGTGATCTCGGCGACTTGCGCCTTGATGCCACACATATCGGCGATTTCATCGATGCATTCAATCGTGATCAGTGTGGAATCCATATCCATCACGATCAGGCCAATGCGATCCAGCGTGTCGGTAGCGCTCATCAGCGCCATGTCGATCTGCTCGCGCTCGCAGCGGGTGCGGATGTCGTCGAGCATGTCGGCGCTGAGGGTGGCGGCATGCACGCCAGTCAGGCGGAAAGCTTGATGCGCAATGGCCGGATGCTGGATGGCTTCGATGGCTTGAGCGCCAACAGCCTGCGCCAGTTCTTTCAGTGTACGGGTCGGAATGTCGCGTCCTTGCAGGACAAGGCGGTGTGTCATGCTGCGGTTTCCTCGCTCAGCTGGCCATTGCGCAGATGCATCACGCGTCCGGTGCGGGCGGCCAGTTCGGGGTCGTGGGTGACAATGATGAGTGCGGTGCCGATTTCGCGGTTCAGTTGCAGCATCAGCTCGAATACGCTGTCTGCAGTGCCACGGTCGAGGTTGCCGGTAGGCTCGTCGGCCATCAGGCAGGCCGGTTGGGTGACCAGTGCGCGGGCGATGGCGGCGCGCTGGCGTTCCCCACCCGACATTTCGCCGGGCTTGTGTGCGGTGCGGTGGCCCAGCCCTACGCGAGCCAGCATGGCTTCGGCCTGCTTCATCGCTTCAGCGCGCGGCATGCGGCGGATCAACAGCGGCATGGCGACGTTTTCGGCGGCGGTGAACTCCGGTAGCAGGTGGTGAAACTGGTAGACAAAGCCCAGCGTATCGTTGCGCAGCTGGCCGCGCGCAGCTTCACTCAGGCTGAACGGGTCTTTACCCTGAATGCTCAGGCTGCCCGAGCTAGGCGAATCCAGCGTGCCCAATACGTGCAGCAGCGTGCTTTTACCAGAGCCAGAGGCTCCGACAATCGCCAGCATCTCGCCCTTGGCCACCGTCAGGTTGACGTTATTCAACACCTGCACCCGCGCCGGGCCTTCTTCGTAGACTTTACTCAGATTGCTGGCATGGAGAATCAGATCGCTCGACATGGACTTACTCATAACGCAATGCCTCGGCAGGCTGGGTTTTGGCTGCGCGACGGCTCGGATAGATCGTGGCGAGCAGAGACAGAATCAGGGAGACGGCGGCAATGGAGACCACATCGGACATCATCACTTCGCTAGGCAGTTCGGTGATGTAGTAGCTTTGTGCTGACAGGAAGCGGATACTGAATACTCGTTCGATAAAGCTCACCACGTCGCTGACGTTGTATGCAAGCAGAAGACCGCAGATGACGCCCAGTATGGTGCCGCCAATTCCAGTGAATGCGCCCTGAATCATGAAGATTTTGCGAATGCTGGCAGGTGATGCGCCCAGCGTGCGCAGGATGGCGATATCGGCCTGTTTGTCGGTGACCGACATCACCAGTCCGGACACCAGATTGAACGACGCAACCGCGATAATCAGACCCAGAATCAGGAACATCATGCGCTTTTCGATTTCCACTGCACGGAAATACTGCGCGTTTTCCTGAGTCCAGTCGCTTACATACAGCGGGCGCTTGCTGGCCATGGTGATTTCGTGGGCGACCTGAGGTGCTTTCAGTGCATCGGTCAGTTTGAGGCGGACGCCGGATACATTGTCGCCTATGCGATACAGGTGCTGCGCATCGGTGATATGAACCAGTGCCAGTACGGAATCATACTGATAGGCATCCATGAAAAAAATGCCGGTTACGGTAAACTGCCGGAAGCGCGGCATCACGCCGGCCGGCGTGACATTGCCATCCGGGGCAAACACACGAATCCGGTCTCCAACCTGCACGCCCAGCATGGATGCGAGGCCGCTGCCCAGAATGATTCCGTATTCACCGGGTCGCAGATCAGTCAGTTTGCCCTGGCGCATGTGGGTATGAAATGCGGATACGGCAGGTTCCAGTGCAGGATCGACGCCGCGAATGAGGGCACCCTGAAAGCTGTCAAAGGAAACAAGACCCTGTGATTCTACGAATGGCGCGGCGCCAGTCACGCTTTTATGCTGACTGACTTCACGGCTGACCGTCATCCAGTCTGCCAATTGTCCGTTTGGTCCGCTAATCTTGATATGTGAGGCCGAATCGAGAATACGCGAGCGCACTTCGCGCTGAAACCCGTTCATCACGGACAGCACGGTAATCAGTGCAGCCACGCCCAGCGTAATGCCGATCATGGATGCGCCGGAAATAAAGGAGATGAAGCCGTTGCGGCGTTTGGCGCGGGTGTAGCGTAACCCGATCAGCCATTCAAACGATGTCACGTTTTTTGTCGTCCCTGAAAATTATATCTGTGGTGACCAGATGTGCTTTGGTAAAATCCAGATGCTACCTGATACAGGCAATTGGCCTGTTTCACCGTATTCAACATGACGGAATGATCCGGAGGCCGCGAGCGTAACATGTTGTCGAGACTCAAGCAGCTATTCCAGCGCGATGACTGGCTCCCCATGGCACATGAGTGGCTCTCGACTGTTGAGCATCAGCCACCTTTGCAGCTCATTCCCCGCCTGTCAGACTGGTTAGTACAGGTGAGGCTCGATTTGCGCATGCGTAAGCATCCCGCGCCATTATTTGCTGAATTGCTCGATCCATTGTCCAATCAGCTGGAACGTGTATTGTTTTCAGTGTTGGATGGCCCTCCCAATCCCGTCCGATTAAGCTTGCAAGTGCGCGGTGTGGCAAGCTATGCCGCATTGGTTCGGGAAATACTGGAAGAGTTGCTGGCGCAGGCGCATTCTACGACGCTGATGGCGGCTTATCTTGAATGGCAGGCTGCCGAACGGATGATCTTGCGCGTGCGCGATGGGCATCTGGATGCGCCGGATTGGCCTGCGTTATTTGACAATGTGGCGCCATATCTCAATCACGAGGTGGATCGTCTGGCGCTTGCCTATCCGCTGGCCATGCGTGTGCTAACCGAAAAAGTACTCACACCGGACTTGCATTCGCGTCAGCCACTCGAAGCGTTTCAGTTGACACGGGTGCTGGCAGAGTGTGTGGATGTGATTCCATCTGCAGTTCCTCCGTCTCCGTTTATTCTGGGCGATGGCGCGGAGCCGGGCGGCGCATGGCCAATCAGACTGAGTTATCGGCGTGTGCTCATGCTACTGGATGAGTGGGAACACGAAATGCAGGTAAAGCATACCCTGCCTGCACTTCTTGATGACATGCACGAAATGCCGTTTCATGAAATGTGCACCATTGTGCAGTTGATGAGCAGGCACCTGAAGGGCACGCCGCCTGCGCGCTTATCCGATCGACATGATGTGGAAGCATCGGTCGCATGGGTAATCGGATTTGAGCAGGTGGGTGAACGAATCGCCTTGTCTCGCCATTTTGCGGACACATCGGCGGCGGGATGCAAGCGCTGCGATGTAGCCAATTTAAGTCTGACCGGCCTGGGTTTGCGTTTCCCGGCAGAAAGCGACTGGCTGAAGTCCGGCGAACTACTGGGCATCAAGACGGATGACGAAAAGCAGTGGCGGCTGGGCGTGGTACGCCGAGTCGCTGCGGACGGCGTAGACCAGTTGCTTGTTGGTTTGGAAATGCTCTCGCGTGCGCCAGAGGAAGTGCGCGTTATGAGTCCGGGGACGAGTTCCCAGTGGGCGAATGGACCGCTCGGCGATGTCTGGACTGGCGTGAATGGCTTGTATTTACCGCCAGATCGTTTAAATCATCAGCGGCACTTGCTGCTGATGAATTCGGATTGCCTGAAAACCGGCATGCGCTATGGCGTACCCGGCACTTCGCAGGGCGACATGATGTTTGTCGTCATGGAAATCGTTGAAATTTTCGCGGGGACAGTGCTGTACCGCGTTGACCGTGTACCCGGTGAAGAGGTGCTTCAGGGTCTGACATTGAGTGGAACACGTGGATGGCTGTTAGAGTAGTTGTACCGGCGTTGCGATTTGCACCGCATTTTGATCCAACCGAAGGCTTATCGCTGCCGGGATTGACGCTCTGGATGGGGCGAGGAAGCCGCCGGGAGTCAACCGGGATGCATCCTGAAGAGTGGCTACTGAACGAATTTTCGGCCAGTGGCGTGGCAGAACTGACTGCCCGTCAGGCCAATCTGCCTACAGAGGATGGTCGCGTATGGTTAAAGGCCGACCCGATTCATGCGCGCGTGGATCGTGATCGTGCCTTGGTGCTGGATGTGTCGTCCGCCGGGATTGATCAGCAAGAAGCAGACGCGCTGGTGGCCTCGCTGAACCAGCATTTTTCGCAAGATGGCATGGAGTTTTATGCGCCATCGCCGGCTAGCTGGTTTGTGGCGCTGAATGCTCCGCCAGCCATGTCCACCGTACCGCTGTATCGTGCATTAGGGCAGGACATGCAGGCTCATCTGCCTTCAGGCCCGGATGGTCTGAAATGGCACGGTATTCTCAATGAAATCCAGATGCTGCTGTATACGCATCCTGTCAATGATCAGCGTGCAGCCATGGGGCGGCCATTGTTGAATTCGCTCTGGATATGGGGCGAAGGACGCGGGGAGGCTGCACAGTCTCCTGCTGAGATGATCGCTGGAAACAGCATATTGATTCAGGCACTGAGTGCGGCCGCAGCGTCTACCTGTCAGACCGTGCCTGAAGCCTTGCAGCGACTGTCCGACGACATGCTGCTATATTGCGATACCTTGGCGACAGCAGCGCGAAGCGGCGATATCTATGCATGGCGCGATGCCTTGGTTTTGCTGGATCGGGATGTGTTAGTGCCATTGTATTCAGCGTGGAAGCAGGGGCAGGTTCCCGCGTTAACCCTGATCCTGCCTGATATGGCTGGCGTGCTGACTTTCGAACTGACTGCATCTGCCCGCTGGAAATTCTGGCGCGGCCCAGCTGCGACGTCATTGCTGGCTGCAGGAAGCTAATCAAAAATGAAGATCATTACCCGACACGTTAGCGCAGATTCACAGGCGCGGCTGGAGGCGTCCGGCCTGCATCCGGTCACTGCGCGAATTTATGCCTCCCGTGGCATCGAAACGCCCGAAGAACTGGCGACTGATTTGCGTCATTTGCTGCCGCCTGAAGGCCTGAAAGGGATTGGTGATGCAGCAAGCCGGCTCGCCGATGCTATTCGCGATGGCGAGCGCATGCTGGTCGTGGCTGATTACGATGCCGATGGTGCCACTGCCTGTGCAACGGCGATTCGTGGCCTGCGTGGCCTGGGGGCGGTGGTGGACTTCATTGTTCCCAATCGCTTTGAATACGGTTATGGACTGACGCCGGAAATTGTCGATCTGGCGGCACAGCAATCGCCGGATCTGATCGTGACAGTGGATAACGGCATTGCCAGCGCGCCGGCTGTGCGCCATGCCCGCGCCAAGGGCATTGACGTACTGATCACCGATCACCACCTTCCCGGCGATGAACTGCCGGAGGCGCTTATCGTCAATCCGAACCAGCCCGGCTGTACGTTTGCCAGTAAATCGCTGGCAGGTGTCGGCGTGATGTTCTACACCCTGCTGGCTACACGCGCCGAAATGCGCAAGCGCGGCGTATTCGAGGGCAAGACCGAATTCAATCTGGCCGAATTGCTGGATCTGGTGGCGCTGGGGACGGTGGCTGACGTAGTGAGGCTCGATGCCAATAACCGCATTCTGGTAGAGCAGGGGCTGCGCCGTATGCGTGCAGGCCGCGCCCAGCCGGGCATCGCGGCCATCTTTACAGCCGCAGGCCGCGATATTCGTCGTGCAAGCGCCGGTGATCTGGGCTTTATGATTGGGCCGCGCTTGAACGCAGCGGGACGGCTGGACGATATGTCGCTCGGGATTGCCTGCCTGACGAGCGACAATCACGAAGCTGCGCTGGAGATGGCGCGTGAACTGGATCGCCTCAATCGCGAGCGTCGCGCCATTGAGCAGGACATGCAGGAGGTGGCACAGGCGCGTATCGATGCCATCGCCGTGGGCGATGCCTTTAGCCTGACTGTGTTTGATGAAGACTTCCATCAGGGGGTTGTCGGTTTGGTGGCGAGCCGATTGAAGGACAAGCATCATCGCCCGGTGATGGTATTTGCCGAAGGGATGCATGGCGAAATCAAAGGCTCTGGTCGATCTATTCCCGGCCTGCATCTGCGCGATGCAATTGATCTGGTGGCCAAGCGTCATCCGGATATGATCAGCAAATTCGGCGGACATGCTGCTGCGGCAGGACTGACACTATCTGGCCGTCAGGTAGAGGCTTTCCGTGCTGCATTCGAGCAAGTCTGCCGCGAATTGATGGACCCGTCCGCACTCACACGCCAGATTGAAACCGATGGCGCACTGGATGTGCAGGATATGACGCTGGAACTCGCCGAGCAGCTGGAGCGTTGCGTATGGGGGCAGGGCTTTCCTGCCCCAAAATTCGCAGGCCGCTTCCGTGTGGCGCAGCAGCGTCTGGTGGGCTCCAAGCATTTGAAGCTGAAATTACTGGGCGAAGGAGGGGTGATGCTTGAGGCCATGCGTTTTCAGCATGCCGAGCCACTGCCAGATCAGATTGAGGCCGTTTATCAACTGACGGTCAATGAATATCAGGGCAATCGCACGGTTCAGCTCTTGCTTGAACAGTGTAACTGACGTACAACCCTCGTTTAGGCTGGATGAATCGTCCGGCGCGTTTATTTAATCGGATGTGATGTGCATCACGTCTGTCAGGAAAGAAGCACCATGTCGCAAACCCGAGTCTTGTTTGGCTTTCATGCCATTATCGCCCGCCTGTCGCGTCAGCCGGACAGCGTGCTGGAACTGTATGTCCAGCGTGAACGCACCGATCCGCGCATGCAGGAGGTGCTGAAGCTGGCGGAATTAAACGGCAAGAAAGTGATTCCTGCCGATCCGAACCGGCTGGATGGCCTGACCGGGCAGGGCAAGCATCAGGGCGTGGCGGCCGTAGTGGATCTCTCGAAGAATCACGTCGATCTGGATGAGGTGCTGGAAGACCTGAACGAGCCGCCTTTGCTGCTGATTCTGGATGGCATCACCGATCCGCACAATCTTGGCGCCTGTCTGCGCGTAGCAGATGCCATGGGCGTACATGCAGTGATTGCACCGAAGGATAAGTCGGTCGGCCTGAATGCAACTGTGTCCAAAGTGGCCTGCGGCGCAGCCGAAGTGGTGCCGTATATCGTCGTCACCAATCTGGCCCGTACACTGCGTGATCTGAAAGATGCAGGCGTGTGGATTGCCGGGACGGATATGGAAGGTCAGAGCGACCTGTTCCACTTCAATCAGACCGGTCCGCTGGCATGGGTAATGGGTGCTGAAGGGCATGGCATGCGCCGCCTGACCCGCGAGCATTGCGATGTGCTGGTGAGCATCCCGATGTTTGGTTCGGTTGAGAGTCTGAACGTCTCCGTGGCATCCGGTATCTGTTTGTCGGAAAGTCGCAGACAACGTGTGATGTCTGCTGGCAAATAAAAGTGTTGACTGCTAGAGTGGGAGTGCGTATAGTGCGCGCTCTTCCTCTTTACGTCCCCATCGTCTAGAGGCCTAGGACACCGCCCTTTCACGGCGATAACCGGGGTTCGAATCCCCGTGGGGACGCCAGAATTTTGGCACGCAGCCCGTCAGCAATGACGGGCTGTTTGTTTTTCTAGTCAGCGTTCACATCTTTCACGATGTCTTGCGTAAGCCGAGACTGATCTCGAAAAAACCGATCATGGCAGTGATGCTGTCGCAGCTAATCACGCCTGTTGTGGTGAGCTGTTCAATGATGTAGCCGGTGAGGCCATGCATGGCCAGCGATAGCCTCGCAGGCTGTGGCGCCTGACCTGTATGCTGTTCAATCCAGTTGCCAATCGTCTGCGCCAGTCTTTGCTGTGCTTGTATGCATTGGGATTGAATGGTGGGCGAGGCATTCATCGCTTCGGCAATAAAGGCGCTGGCCAGCGTCGTATCTGCATTGATTCTGTCAATGTAGGCGCGCATGGCCGCTGGAAATTGCAGCGAAGCATCGTGGCTTGCCGTCAGCGCTTCCTGCATCGTCCGGAAATGGGCTTCTGCCAGCTTTCTGAAGCCAAACAGGAAACAATCTTCCTTGTCCGCAAATAGCGCATAGAACGTCGCACGTGATACGCCAGCCTGCTTGATGATGTCGCTCACCGTGGTCTGGGCATATCCTTTGGCAGCGACGACCGCTGCCGTCGCTCGAACCAGCCGCTTGCGCTGCTCCAGTTCGACTGCTTCAGGCGGAAGGCCGGTGGCGCCTCGGGGTAGTTTGCCCGGCATGGCAGGGGTCAGGAGTGCGTCGGCTGGAAGTTCTTTCACGCTCATGCCCCCATTAGCGCCTGACCGCAGATGCGGATGGTCTGGCCGGTAATGCCATATGCATCCGGTGAACCCAGAAATGTCACCAGTTCGGCCACATCACGCGGCAGGCCGCCCTGCTTAAGCGCATTCATGCGCCGACCGACTTCGCGAATCATGAATGGAATGCGGCGGGTCATCTCGGTTTCGATAAAGCCGGGTGCCACGGCATTGATGCGCATTCCCATCTCAGCGATCCGGCTTGCACGCGCTGCCACATATCCTACCAATGCAGCCTTGGAGGCCGCATAGTTGGCCTGACCCACATTGCCAGCCAGACCGCTGATGGACGACAGGCAAACCTCGCGTGCGCTGGGCTTCCACAGCTGGTGCTGATCGAGTGCGGCATCAATGCGCAGGATAGCTTCCAGATTCACCGCCATGACAGATTGCCATTCCTGCGAGCTCATGCGGAAAAGGGTGCGGTCGCGGGTGATGCCGGCGTTGTGGACCATCAGATCGATACCGCCCTTGGGTGCGATATGGCGTGAGAGCTTATCGGTCGCATCCTGCTGGGTGATATCCAGTGGCACTGCTGAGCCGTTGAGATCCCTGGCAAGGATGTCCAGTTCACGTTGCGCCGCCGGAATATCGATACAGACAACATGGTAACCCGCTTCAGCGAGCCGCTTTGCTGTCGCAGCACCCAAACCACGTGCCGCACCGGTGACTACGGCGAGCGGCTGGCTGGTGGATGGCATGGGTGCCGTGGCTCGAAGATCAACATGAAAGGTGCGGCCCGAAACATAGGTGCTGCGATGGCTGCATAGAAAGCGCAGGGGTGCAGCCAGTCGCGCTTGAGAGCCGCTTGCCACCAATATCAGATTGGCAGTACAACCGGTTCGGCCAATTTCCTTGGCGAGCGAACGGACAAAACCATCCAGCGCATGAATGAGCGCGGCCCGTATTGGATCTGTCCAAGCATTTACGGACGCACCAATAATCACAATGCGTGCGCATCTGCTCAAGTGCTTCATCAAGGGCACAAAAAACGCACGCAACTGATCGAGATCGCTGGGCTGGGTGAACTGGCTGGCGTCGAATATCACCATGTCTATGCGGGCGGTCATGTGCCAGCGCGGCCCAGTGTGAACGTCTGCACCATTGGCGCTTAGAACGTGATGAATATGCCGGGTGAGCGGACTATGCTCAAAGGGGCCGATGACAGCATGTCTGTCCGAAAACTCGTTCGCACGCCAGTCGCCGGATTCACGCTTAAGCTCAACCGGAGCAGGGAGGCCGAGTGCTTTGACGAGTTTGCCTGTGACAGTGCCCGCGGCGAGTCGAATCAGTGGATCGTGCTTGTGTGGCATATATGAACATCCGTTCAGTTACCGTTGCATATAAACATCCGTGTTCATTAGAATGATGCCAGCTAAATTATCAGGACGCCAGACATGCTGACAGGTTCCATCAAGCGCGTAGCCATCGTGGCCGCCAACCGCATTCCCTTTGCACGCTCCAACACGGCCTACGCCGAGCTCAGCAATATGACCATGCTGACCGACACCCTGAAGGGCTTGGTTGAGAAGACTGGCCTGCAGGGCGTGCGTCTCGGTGAGGTGGTGGGAGGCGCTGTCATGAAACACTCGCGCGACTGGAATATGGTACGCGAGGCCGTGCTGTCCAGCGGACTCGACCCTGCAACGCCGGCATTCGATATCCAGCAGGCCTGTGGCACCGGTCTGGAAGCCGCGATTTTGATTGCCAACAAGGTTGCGCTGGGCCAGATCGAAGCCGGCATTGCCTGCGGCGTAGATACGACCTCGGATGCACCAATTGCGGTGAATCGTGGCCTGCAGAAGCAGTTACTGCGCCTGAATCGCGCGAAAACGCTTGGCGACCGCTTAGGTAAAGCCTTTGGCCTGCTGAAGCCCGGCTATCTGGTGCCTGATTTCCCGGCCAATGCCGAGCCGCGTACAGGTCAATCTATGGGCCAGCATGCGCAGATTACGGCAGATCGATTTGGTATCGGCCGCAAAGAGCAGGATGAACTGGCACTGGCCAGCCACCAGAATCTGCTGAAGGCGTATGAGTCCGGATTCTTCGATGATCTGGTGATGCCATACCATGGCCTGACGCGTGACAACCCGCTGCGTCCGGATTCGACACTGGATAAAATGGCGAAGCTGCCGGGTGCATTTGCGCAGGGTGGCAGCGTATCTGCTGCCAATTCGTCGCCGCTGACCGATGGCGCCTCGGCTGTGCTGATCTGCTCGGAAGAGTGGGCGGCGGCACGTGGCCTGAAAGTGATGGCGTGGCTGACCGCAGGCGAAGTGGCCGCGGTGGACTTTATCGACGAGCGCGAAGGTCTGTTGATGGCGCCTGCTTACGCGATTCCGCGCATGCTGCAGCGTCGCGGTCTGACCCTTCAGGATTTCGACTTCTATGAAATTCACGAAGCCTTTGCTGCCGTGGTGCTGTGTACGCTGGCCGCATGGGAGTCGCCCACTTTCTGCAAGGATAAGCTGGGTCTGGATCAGCCGCTGGGCAAGATCGACCGGTCACGTCTGAATGTGCATGGCAGTTCGATCGCGACGGGACATCCGTTTGCAGCAACAGGGGGGCGAGTGGTGGCGACGCTGGCCAAATTGCTGAGTGAGGCGGGAAGCGGACGTGGTCTTATTTCCATTTGTGCCGCTGGAGGCCAGGGCGTAACCGCCATCCTAGAGCGCTGATGTCAATTGGTTATTCGCTTGATCCCTAAACCCGTCATATGACGGGTTTATTTTTGTGCAAATGTAAATCAAATTTCCCCTCTTTGAATTCTGTCTTTGCTTTTCCTAACATTTGATGAGGTTCATCTATCATCCCTTAAGCCTGACTTTGAAAGACGTTTGTGAAAAACAATCAGCCTGTCAGCAATGTGCAGAAGTTTTTGGATCCAAAACGTCCTGTGGTCACTAAAACCGACCTGAAGGGTGTAATTACCTATGCAAATCAAGCATTTCTGCAGATAAGTGGTTTTGATCGGGGTGAACTAATCGGCCAGCCTCATCATGCAGTGCGTCATCCAGACATGCCTGCGGCAGCCTTTGCTGATCTGTGGTCGACAGTACAGGATGGGCGGCCATGGTCTGGCAGGGTCAAAAATCGCTGCAAAGATGGCGGGTACTATTGGGTGGATGCCTATGTCACGCCAATTACACGAAACAATGAAACCGTTGGCTATATGTCAGTGCGCAGTGCGCCAAGCAATGAGCAGATTCAACAGGCTGATCAACTCTACCGGGACGTGAATCAGGGACGCCAAGCCTTTCCGAGCAGCCCAAATTTTTCTCGGCTCCGTCTGGTGTGGACGCTGCCTGTGGCGATTTTCTTGCCTGCATTGATCATCTGGTGTCTGGAAGTGGCTGGCGTACCTAACTGGCTGGTGGTGATTTGCCTGCTGGCGATGTGTACGGGCGCGATTGCCTGGCTGAATCAATCTATTAATCATCCACTTGAACAGGCCAACGCTGCCATCAGAAGAATGGCGGAAGGGGACTTGAAAAGTGATATTCAGGTCAAGGGATTCAGGGAATTTGAGATGCTGCTGAGCGGTCTGGAGTCCATGCGCGTCAATTTACGTGCTGTGATTGCAGACGCGGTTACGGCCGCAAATTCGGTTGGGGAGCAGTCCGCCACGCTGAGCGAGCAAACGATGGAGCTGATGCAGCATTCATTCGATCAGGCGAGCGGAGCGAATGAGGTGACCGAGGCACTGGAGCGACTGAACCAGGCGGTGGGCGAGATATCCGCCTCGACACAGACTGGCGCCGTGCATGCCGAGTCCATGCGCGACACCACCAAGCGCTGTGTGGCACAGATGGATGATGTCGAGAAAGCCTCATCCTTGGTAGTAGCCAAGGTAGGCGGCGCATCGGAAACACTTCACTCTCTGCATGATGCTGTATCCAAGATTGGTGCGATCACGCAAACCATCAAGGAAATTGCGGATCAGACAAATCTATTGGCACTCAATGCCGCCATCGAGGCCGCACGGGCAGGCGAGCAAGGGCGCGGATTCGCAGTGGTTGCCGATGAGGTTCGCAAGCTGGCTGAGCGTACATCGACCAGTACCAGCACCATTACCGCAACGATTGCAGATATTCACAATGTCACCATGACTGCTATGACATCCATGGTGGAAGCAACGTCCGCAGTGACAGAGGGGCAGCGGTGTATCGAGATTACGCGAAATAGTCTTGGCGAAATAGACTCTGCGACCATAGGTATCGCGCATGCTAGCCGGGATATTGCCCAGGTGCTGAATAAGCAAGCTCAGCTATCCAATGACGTGACGCACAATATGGAAAGTATGTCGGCGCTGACTGCGCAGAACAGCAATGCAATCGGTAAAGTAGCTTACAGTACGGAAACCCTCGCGGATGTGGCTAGTGAGTTACATCGTCTGCTCATGCACTTTGAGCGTTCACTGTAACGAGCTTCCCGCCTCAGTCACGCATCGTACCTAGATCAAGCAGCCATTATTCGGCAAGATAATGCGAGAGCTGATGGGCAAATGATGCGACGCTCTGCTCAAGGGTGGCAATGTCGTCGGCATAGTCACCCTGTATGCCCTTGGACGCTCTCTCCTCGATGCGTGCAGCAGCCTCTGCAATGGCATCCAGCCCAATCGACGTTGCTGCGCCCTTGATGGAGTGTGCGCTCAGGTGCAGCGACTTCATATCATTGGATTCGCTTGCGCGCTGAATCGTGTCGAGATGTGTGGCGGTATCACGCAGAAAAATCTGAGTGATACTCTCCATGAACGGCCGATCGCCATCCAGACGTTTCAGTAGCGTCTCGACATCATCATACGAGAGGGGAGACGTCTGTGCGGCCTGCAAATGAGTCCGCGATGCGCCTTCGCCTATATGGTCTGAAAGTATGCTGATCAATGCATCAAGTGTGAAAGGCTTGCTTAAATAACCGTCCATTCCCGCAGCAAGGCACGCTTCGCGGGTGCCTGTCATTGCATCTGCGGTGAGCGCAATCAGCGGTAAGCGCTGGCGATGAGTTTCTTGCTCAAACTGCCGGATTGCAGCTGCCGCGTCTAATCCACCCATACCTGGCATGTGAAGGTCGAGCAGCACCAAATCGAAGTGATTCGCAGCCAAGGCGCCAAGCACCTGAGTACCATCTTCCACCAATGTAAACGCGTGACCGCAGCGATCCAGCATGCGCGTGATAATCTTTTGATTGACTGGATTGTCTTCTGCAATGAGGATATTCAGAGCAGGTGCGGCATGCTCGGCTTCGACCGGGGAGATGCCATGCTGCTTGAGCCCCATGCTTTCTGCCCGATTGCCAATCGCAGCCAGCAATACTTGCAGCAAGGCTGTCTGACTGACCGGCTTGGCCAGAAAGGCGTCAGCGCCACTCGTTTTGGCATGAGCCTCGTCGCCGCGCGCGCCTGCAGATGAAAGCATGACGACCGTAGCGGCAGGCTGAATCGCCCGCGCTTCTTCAAGTAATTCGAAGCCCGAAATGTCGGGCATCTCCACATCCAGTAAAATCAACTGATAGGGTTCATTCTGTATCAGCTGCAAGCCCTGCTTCGGGCTTTCAATCACACGATACTGCGTGCCCCAGTTTGCCAGCATTGTCGTTAACCAGTGACGGTTAACCGCGTTATCGTCAACCGCCAGAACACGCATATTGCGCAGCACCGCCACACTGTCCGGGTCTGGCGCAAAATTGCTATCACCCGCGACAAGTGTGAAGGTGAAATGAAAAATGCTGCCTACACCTGACTCACTTTCCACCCAGATTTCGCCACCCAGCAGATTGACCAGTTGCCGACAAATACTCAGCCCCAGGCCCGTCCCGCCAAATCGGCGAGTGGTTGACGAATCTGCCTGAGAGAACGCATCGAAAATCATGGCCTGCTTTTCAGGCGGAATACCGATGCCGCTGTCCTTTACGCTGATCTGAACCTTGGGCAGGCCATCTTTGGCATATGCCAGGGACGCCGTCAGAACCACTTCGCCCTTGGCGGTAAATTTAATCGCATTGCTCAGCAGATTATTGATGACCTGGCGAATGCGCCCGGGATCGCTGATCAATTGGTCGTTGATACTTGGATCAATGGCGCAGTCGAGATGCAGGCCTTTTTCCTCTGCACGCAGACTGTGCGGCCGGATGGATTCGTTCAATAATTCCTGTAGCGAAAAAGGAATATGCTCAATGGCCAGCTTACCGGCTTCGATCTTGGAGAAATCAAGAATATCATTCACTACGGTGAGCAGTGCATGGGCGGATGATAAGACTAGCTTCAAATTTTCCCGCTGCTCATCCTGAAGCTCGGTACACAGGGTCAGTTCCGTCATACCGATGATGCCATTCATCGGCGTACGAATTTCATGACTCATATTCGCGAGGAACTCACTCTTGGCACGACTACCGGCTTCGGCCGCTTCCTTTGCGCTGCCAAGTTCAATATTGAGTTGCTTCAGCTCGGTAATATCGGTGTGCAGTTCGACGACGAGTCCCTCGGGCGTGCGGGTTTGCTGCTGTCGAACCCAGCCACCGGGATAACGTCGTTCTCGCACATAATCCGGCCCGCGCGCCGTACTCAGGCAAAGCTCGACATACTCATTTTCGTCCTGTGTATGGCTTTTTCCCGGGTCAAAATTGCGCAATTGCAGGGGGGTATTACGGAAACATTCCCTGAACAGGGTCTCACGGTGCGTGCCCGGCAGCAAATGCGCACGAATCGGTTCATGCGTGCGCCGGAATGCTTCATTGCAGATAATCAGCCGCTCGTCGCGGTCGAACATAATAAAGCCGACATCCAGCGACTCGATGGCGCTAAGTAGTTGCGACCTGGTTTCGATAATGGCCTGTTGCGCCAAGTGAATGGCATTGTTATCCAGAATCAGCCCATCAATGGAAAGCAGTTTGCCCTCGGGGTTGTATAAGCCGCGTCCGCGTTCCAGCACCCAGCGGCGGCTCCCATCGCGATGGATCATTTCATATTCGAGTTCGTATGATTGCCGCTCCCGAATCGCCGCACGAATCTGCGTCTCTTTCCACGTCAGTACATCCGGGTCAACCGTCCCGCTGTAGTAAGCGTCTGCGTGCTGCTCGATTTCATCTACGCTATAGCCTGTCAGTGCAGTAATACCATCAGATACAAAATCAATTGATAGTACATTGGCGGGACGAAGCCGGTAGACGCAACCGGGGAAGTTGGCCACCAAGCTACGCAGCTTCTGCTCGCTTTCTTCGATGCGCCGCTGATTGCGTTCCTGCTCACTGATCAGATTACGAATCAACAGACTCAAGCTGACGATATCGCCATTGGCGCGATCAACCGGATCAAGCCCAACACTTTTAAGCAGCTCGTTGGTTGTATGCAGCAGATATTCCAGTGCTTCCTGTTGCGCCAATGCTTCCGAGCGCAATTTGTCATTGGCGGCCGTCAGTTCTGCTGATGATAGTTCCAGACTGCGAGTACGTAGATTCAGATCCCGATCAAATTGCTCGTATGATTGCGCAACCATTGTCAGCAATTGCGGGAAGCCCTGCGCAATCAAGGTTGAATTGTGTGCAAAGTCGGGATGACTTGGATCGGCAACGCTTGCAAGAAGCGCATCCAGCGCCTCCTGCCCCTGAATGCCAAGAGAACGCTTGAGCTGGCGTAAGAGGGTTTTATGTCCCGTGCTCATGGCGCGTTAGCTGTGCTCGCTGATCAGTGTAATGGTCATGGTTTGGTTGTGAAGTGCGCAACTGGCGAAAGTTTGGTCTGGACTGATTTCGCCATAGGAATAGAAACCGGTTAAAACTGTCTGCTTGCCGAACTGGTCTGATACGGCCTCGATTTCTTCATCGACTCGCGAACCCATCACCAGCTTGCGCCCGACACAGCTTACGAGCAGAGCCAGTGCGTCCTGCGCATGATCATGCGTGTCGCTACTGTTCACTGCCGCTTCCTCTGCGCCATCGACCAGTGAGTCGGTGCTGGCATGCATCAGTTTCAGATAGCCATTTTCAATGATGTCGCCCGCCAGGATCAACATGCCCTTTTCTTCGTCGATGCCCAGAATGGTACGGATGAGACCCACGCCACTCTGATCCGGACCCAGCATTTCAAATGGAAAGAGCAGGCCGGACGCAGGCAGATCGCGCGCGTATTCGCCAAGGTACAGCTTGTAGACGGACAATGCAGGCTCATTGTCGAGCTCATACAGCAAATTTCCCTCGCAACGCGTCACGCGTCTTGCCGGACCAAACGGAATCCAGCCATGGCGTGATCCGTGCTGAACCTTGAGATTTGCCCCCTTCAGTCCGATGGCTACAACCTGACGTGCATCCGGTTCACCATTGGCCAAGGTCAGGGTCTGCTTAAAGGCGCCGCCATCTCCGGCGAGGCCGCCGCTGACTGTCGGGCGGCCGGGCAGGTTTTCGGTCAAACCCGCAATCAATGCGCTACCGTTTACGTCCACGCCCGGGCCAAAGAGCAATACCGCATCAGGCTGGGAGGGCGCGAGGAGAGCAGCTAAGCGCTCGCCTGCTGATTGCGAGTCAGGAATAGCCGAAACATGGGTAACTGCCGGTGTGATCGTGACATTCTCGAATTGCACGGCCGTTACAACCAGACCATCGTCACTGACGCCTTCTGAGGAAATTTCCCCCGCCGTTGAACAACCCGCAATATGGGCGCGCGGGAAATGAGATCGCAGTGATGCAAACACGCCCGGCGTTGCAAGTTGCTGCACGGAGCCGAATACCAGCACAAGCGTGGCACCGCCTCCCTGAAAGTCTTGAAGGGAGTCAACTGTGTCGGCAGTGCAATTAAATTGTCGGATGTGCATGGTGGGGCCTCACGAAGGGGTGTCGTCGTCCATATGCTGGTGCCGGAAGGCCAGTACGGCATCAAACTGCCGTAAAAAGGCCTCTACGATGTCCGGGTCAAAATGCTTCCCGCTCTGGTCAGTCAGAAACTGCCGTGCGTCATCCACAGGCCAGGCGCGTTTATACGGGCGAGTCGAGGTGAGCGCATCAAACACATCGGCCACCGCCACGATGCGACCCTCAATCGGAATCTCACTGCCTTTGAGTCCGCGTGGATAGCCCGATCCATCGAATTTTTCGTGATGACATAGCGCAATGTTGGCGGCCATCTGTAACACGGGTGAATGGCTGTCCTTGAGAATTTCGTATCCATTCATGGCATGCTGCTGCATGATGGTCATTTCGTCGGGGTCCAGTTTGCCCGGCTTGAGGAGAATGCGATCCGGCGTACCAACCTTGCCGATATCATGCATGGGCGAGGCTTCATAAATCAGATTGGCAAAGGGCTCACCCAGACCAAGCTCCCGTGCGATCATGGCCGAGAAAGTCGCCATGCGCAGGATATGCGCCCCCGTTTCCGGGTCACGGTACTCGGCGGCTTTAGACAATAAGAAAATAGTTTCCAGCTCTCGCGAGCGGATATTAGCCGTTGCACGCTCAACTTCTACGGCAAGCCAGGCCGCACGATCTCGCAGCGCATGATGGCTTTTGCTCAGTGCCAGCATATTTTTGACGCGCGCCCTGAATTCCGCCGCATCAAGTGGTTTGGTCAGAAAGTCATTGGCGCCTGCATCCAGCGCTTCATAGCGCACCTGCAGATCTGTATTGCCCGTGATCATGATAATTTGCGTGTCAGGACTCGCATTATCCTCGCGGAAGGCGGTCACAAATCCCAGCCCATCCAAACCGGGCATCATGTAATCAAGCAAAATAAGATCAGGCCGGTGGGTCAGACACCATTCCAGGCCTAACCAGGGGTCATTGAACGAGACGGAGTCCAATGCAAAGTGTTGCCTGAGCAGACGCTCCAGCACCATCACATTGGTTTGGTTGTCGTCGATCACTGCGATTTTCATTCAGTTATCCCGAGGGTACGCAGGCGCGAGCGCCATTTGCACCCCGCTCCATGTCAGGGGTTTCCAGAATCATTCTAGTATCACCCTACATAGTTTTGCTGGATTCCGGAGGAGTGGCTTGCTTCGCGGCGATGATAGGTCAACGGAAGATCAGTGACTTGCAATGCAGATATGCTTCAGTCCGGCATTCGCCGTCGAGCTTCGCTTTCCCCGATGGTCGCCAGCCGTTAGAATGATGCCTTGGCTGGGTGGGCCAATTTTTCAAGAGAGATTTCATGCGGTTTCTGTTGAGCAATGATGATGGATATTTTGCGCCTGGATTGTCGGCGTTGTTCGGTGCCCTTTCTTCATTAGGGGAGGTCACGGTTGTTGCTCCAGAACAGGATAGAAGTGGTGCGTCCAATTCACTCACCCTGGATCGTCCGCTGAGTCTGAAAAAGGCCCATAACGGGTTCTATTACGTCAACGGTACGCCCACCGATTGTGTCCATCTTGCGGTCACTGGCATGCTTGACCAGCAACCTGATCTGGTTGTGTCGGGCATTAACGACGGTGCAAATATGGGCGATGACACCATCTATTCCGGCACCGTTGCTGCTGCTACGGAAGGATTCCTGCTGGGCGTGCCTGCTATTGCGATTTCCATGGCCTGCAAGCCGGCGCGCCATTTTGATACAGCTGCACGCGTTGCGAGGGAACTGGTTGAGCGGCAGATGCGTGATCCGGTTCGCGGCGCTATTTTGCTCAACGTAAATGTGCCCGATCTTCCGTACGAAGAGCTGAAAGGGATCAAAGTCACACGCCTTGGCCGTCGTCATAAGGCCGAACCTGTGATCCGGGCAACCGATCCGCGTGGTCAGCCTATTTACTGGGTCGGGCCACCTGGCAAGGCACAGGATGCTGGTGAAGATACAGATTTCTGGGCTGTGGCCAATGGCTGGGTGTCAGTGACACCGCTGCAGATTGATCTCACAGCGTATGCACAACGTCAATTTGTCAGCGGGTGGCTTGGTCTGTGAAACACCAATTTTCCGGCATTGGCATGACCTCGGCCCGTACCCGGGGGCGGATGGTAGAACGGCTGCGCAGTCAGGGGATTCGCGACGAGGGCGTACTGGCCACGATGGGGGCAGTTCCGCGCCATATTTTCGTCGACTCGGCACTCGAGCATCGAGCCTATGATGATGTCTCGCTGCCAATTGGCTTGGGTCAAACGATTTCGCAACCCTATATTGTTGCCCGCATGATCGAGCTGGCGCTGGGGAGTGGCAAGCGGGAAAGGGTGCTGGAAATTGGCTCGGGTTGCGGCTATCAAACCACGATTCTCAGCCAGCTGTACAAAACGGTCTACGCCGTGGAGCGCCTGTCGCACCTGTGTGATAAGTCTCGTCTGAAACTGCGAGAGCTTAATATCAATAACGTGCGCTTACGGCATGGAGATGGATTCCTGGGGGCGAGCGATGCTGCGCCCTTTGATGCCATTGTAATGGCGGCAGCGACACCGTATATTCCCGATGCCTTGCTTGAACAACTGTCCATGGGCGGCCGAATCGTGTTCCCGCTGGGCAATGCCGAGCAAGAGTTGCGCATGATTGAGCGCACGCCGCAAGGCATGGTCGAATCCCGACTCGAGAAAGTAAAGTTCGTGCCCATGATTCCCGGAATTGCCTGAAATCACGCAGGTGTTCTGAAGTTGCGGTCAGAAATAAGTAAACAGGATGTTGGGCAGATGCACGTGCATCGCCCGTATTGGAGTTGAGCCATGTATCGTCGTGCTTCGGCATGTTTGTCTGTTTTGATGATTGCCTCGTGTGCGACTCACCGCAGTGGTCCCCCTGCGCCCATCATCGAGCGTAGCGCTGCCGTGCCGGTACAGAATGCTGCGACAACGGTACCTGCTCGCATGCCTGCGGCAAATCGTGCGGATGGCGATACCCGGCCGGATACATGGGTGGTCAAGAAGGGCGACACGCTCTACAGCATTGCGCTGGATAATGGCCTCGACTATCACGATATTGCATCGGCCAATCAGCTGGCTGATCCCAATCTGATTAAGGTGGGGCAGGTACTCAAGTTGCCGGTTTATACCCAGACTGCCGATGCGGACGCCGGCGCAGGGGTTGAAATTCGCCCATTGAACGGCCCTGCTTCCGTGGGTAAGTCTTCGGACGAAAATGCAAAAAATGTTGTAAATGTCACAAAGCCGTCCGTCAGTACGCAAGGGCTTGTGAGCTACCCCAAGGCACTGAAGCTTCCTTACAACACCGATGCGGAAACGATTGCAAAACAAGCAGACGGACCCTCTGTGCAGGTTGCAAGCAAGCCGGTTCCAGTCAAGGCAAGTGATGCTGCGGGTGCAGCAAAGAAAGTGGCTGAACCCAAGCCAGTTAACCCTCCTAGCATGAGTGACACTGCAGCAATTGTCTGGGCATGGCCAGCATCTGGCAAAGTTATTTCTTCTTTTTCTCCGTCAACAAAAGGGATCGATATTTCCGGAAAAATCGGACAGCCGGTTTACGCGGCTGCCGATGGCAAGGTTTCGTTTGCGGATTCCATGCGGGAGTATGGAAAAATCGTGATCATTAACCATAATAAGATGTACCTGTCGGCATATATGCACAACAGTCGAATTCTCGTAAAAGAGCACGACTGGGTAAAGAAAGGCGACAAGATTGCCGAAATGGGAAGTACCGACTCTGAACAGGTGAAGTTGCATTTTGAGATCCGGCAATTCGGTAAGCCGGTTGATCCAACCAAATACCTGACGGTAGACAAATCATGAACAGCGCGCTCGAAAACATTGACGATGAAATGCTAGACGACGATCTCATGGAAGCAGAGGATGAGGAGGTTGTCGAACTGGAAGCAGAAGGCGGGGCTCACGATGAAACCGAGCACGCTGCGCCGGAAGCCACCGGAGACGTCACCCAGATATATTTGAACGACATCGGCCACAACGCCCTGTTAACCCCAGATGAAGAGCGCACATTAGCGCGACTGGTGGTTCAGGGCGATTTTCCTGCCCGTCAGAAAATGATCGAGCACAATTTGCGCCTGGTGGTGAATATCGCCAAGCACTATATCAATCGCGGCATGGCGCTCCTTGATCTGATCGAAGAAGGCAATATCGGCCTGATGCATGCGCTGGAAAAGTTTGATCCGGAACGCGGCTTCCGCTTCTCCACCTATGCGACATGGTGGATTCGCCAGAGTATCGAACGCGCCATCATGAACCAGTCACGCACCATTCGCCTGCCGGTGCACGTGATCAAGGAACTGAACGTCTATCTGCGTGCCCAGCGCCATCTGGAAGCACAGATGGGTCGCGAGCCATCGCTGGAAGAAATCGCCTATCAGGTTGGCAAGCCGGTAGAGGAAGTCCGCCGCGTGATGAATCTGAACGAGCGCATGGCCTCGCTAGATGCGCCGCTGGATATCGACCCGATGCTGTCTATTGGCGAATCCATTCCGGATGAGCAGCACGACGGTCCTGAGTTGACACTTCAGAATGCCGAGATTCAGCGCTATGTCCGTGAATGGCTGAAGCAGCTCAACGACAAGCAGCGCATGGTGATCGAGCGCCGCTACGGGCTCAATGGCTATGACATCTGTACGCTGGAGGATCTGGCTGCCAACCTGCAACTGACACGCGAGCGGGTACGGCAGATCCAGATCGAGGCGCTGGAAAGCCTGCGTCGCCTGCTGCGGCGGCAGGGCGTAGGCCGGGATGTATTGCTCGGGTAAATCACCCGAATACACAGACAACAGGCCGGATTTCCGGCCTTTTTTGTTTTTTAGGCTCAATGATTTGCTAGAATGACCCCCCGCCATGTGCGCATGGCGATATTTTGCAATTACGAGGACAGCATGCTGAACATTTTGAACTCGCTTGGACGAGAAAAACAGATCTTTACCCCCATCGAACCTGGCAAGGTCCGCATGTATGTGTGCGGGATGACGGTATATGACCTGTGTCACATCGGCCATGCGCGCATGCTGGCTGCATTTGATATCGTTTACCGCTGGCTGCAGGCCTCCGGCTACGATGTCACATATGTGCGCAATATCACTGATATTGACGACAAGATCATCAAGCGTGCCGCCGAGCGCGGGATCAGCGCCGATGCCCTGGTGCAGGAAACCATCGCCGACATGCACAAGGATCTGGAACAGCTGTTCCTGTTGCCGCCCACGCATGAGCCACGCGCTACGCAGCACGTGGATGGCATGATCCATCTCATTGAAGGACTGATTGCCAAGGGACGCGCTTATCCGGCTGCCAATGGCGACGTCTACTACGCCGTGAACAACTTCGAAGGTTACGGCAAGCTTTCCGGCCGCACGCTGGATAGTCTGCGCGCAGGCGAACGCGTCGACGTTGATCCGCACAAGCGTGATCCACATGACTTTGTGCTGTGGAAGGCTGCCAAGCCGGGTGAACCGCAGTGGGCGTCTCCATGGGGCGTGGGCCGTCCGGGCTGGCATATCGAATGTTCGGTGATGAGCGAGCATCATCTTGGCTCGCATTTCGACATCCACGGTGGTGGCGAAGATTTGCAGTTCCCGCATCATGAAAACGAAATCGCCCAGAGCGAGGGCTGTCACGATCACACTTACGTGAACTACTGGATGCACAATGGTTTCGTGCAGTTTGATGGCGAGAAGATGTCCAAATCGCTGGGCAACTTCTTCACCATCCGCGATGTGCTGAAGCAGGTAGATGGCGAGGCCGTGCGCTTCCTGATGGTGCGTGCGCACTACCGCAGCCCGATTAACTATTCGGAAGCGCTGCTGCGTGACGCCAAGGCGGGTCTGGATCGCCTGTATACCGCACTGAAGCTGGTGCCACCGGCAGATGGATTCGCGATTGACTGGACCCATCCGCTGGCAGCACGCTTCCAGGCCGCGATGAATGACGACTTTTCGACCCCGGATGCCGTGGCGGTGCTATTCGAGCTGGCAAACGAAGTCAACAAGAGCCAGTCGGCGCAGGATGCGGCACTGCTAAAGGCGCTGGGTAATATCCTTGGCCTGCTGTCGCGTGATCCGCAAGCCTATTTGCAAGGTGGTGCAGGCGAGGGTGGTTTTACTGCCGAAGCCATCGAACAATTGATCGCCGACCGCCTTGAGGCCCGCAAAAACAAGAACTTCGCTGAGTCCGACCGGATTCGCAAGGAACTGGCGGATGCGGGTGTGGTGCTGGAAGATGGCCCGCAAGGGACGACCTGGCGACGGGTGTAAGGTTTCATCTTCAGTCGATGAACAAAAAGGGTGCCTTGCGCACCCTTTTTTGTTGTGGCGATGCTTACACCACCAGATCCACATGCTGCACTGTGCCTGCGCCGCCATTTTCGTAGAGGAATAGCCCGGACTGGCGGAGCTGGCCGCTGGTATTGCCCGGGCCGTTACCCAGACTGATATCGGTAGATGCGTGCCCAAGGTAGATCGCACCAATGCCTGCACTGGCCAGTGTCTGCATCTTGCCGCCATTGTCTGCGGGAGACCAGATGCGTAATGCGTCCCAGGCCGTATCGGCTTCATCAATCCATTGATTCCCGTCGCTATCCAGCGCAGCTAGATCGGCAAATCCATTGCCGCTTTGTGTGCCGAATAGTTCGTTGCCATTGTCGATTTTGCCATTGGTATTGCTATCAAGTGCCAGAAAGCCCGATCCATTGCTAGGGACGTGAATGCTTTTTGTCTGGCCATTGCTGTCCAGATCGAAATCAAATGTACTTGCGGACAGGCTCACACTGCTCGCTGCGTAATTGATGACAAGCGGGTCTTGTGTTTTGGGGCCGCTTTGCACGGTTACGCTACTTGAAAATGTCTGGATACGAGAGAGACTGAGTTGCATGTTTACCGTCACACTTCGCCCATCCGCCAATGTGACGCTGCCCTGTGCCTGCATCGCTGTTTCCTCGCTAATGCGCATGGCCTGACTGTATTGCACACTCATACCGGGGCCACCGATTGCACCGCTCTGCCCATTGGTCGAACGATGCGTTTCTGGCTTGCCCTGCGCGGCCTCTGCCTTATCAAACGATGCTTTACTTTCCTCATTGTGACCAAAAAAGGCTTTCAGTAGCTGCCAGATTCTGTCATGGCGTAAATCACCGTTTGTAGCCTCATTGCTGTCGTCCGTACTGTTTTCAACCTGCGGCGTTGATGGCGCTGGGCGGCGTGCCGCAGCGGTTTCCACTTTCAGTTGCTGAGAGGTCTCGGTGAGAGATCGACTGTAGGAAGCCATACTGACTGAGCTTGATTGAATAATCATGATGCACTCCGATCTATTACAAACGCTATTTCATGTGTTTGTGTCATCGGATGGATGCGGCATCGACTTGAGTGCGGCGGGATGACCGGCATGTGCACGTGCGTGACAAGCGGTCGGGTAGATGGATTTATCTATGATCCGAAGTAGGGAAGATGGCTATAAGCGTCAATTATCAGTTACTCCTTCTCGTCGAAGATGCAGGACAAAGGGCGAGTGCTGCATGAAAGACACAGCGAATTTCAAGGTGTAAATGTGAACGTATGCAGCAAAAAAGCATGGCAAACAGGGGGTTATTCAAGCAATTGCTCGAATGTGCAATATTAGAGTGGATGATCTGATGCAATCTGTTTGTGAAATAGCGTAGTGAAGCAGTACAGTTAAATCGTCCGGACGCAAACTGTACGCGATCGGTGCCGTAGATGATTTTTTCCTCCCACTTAGTCTGTCGGTAGCTGCAATGGCTGCCGTGTGTCTTGCCTTATGGAGAAAATATGAACTACTCGCCCCAACCTCGTAGTGCCTTGAAAACCATGTCCGGTTCTGGACTGGTGATTGCCATCCACGCCGCCTTGTTTGCCCTGATTACGGGCAATGTCCATCGAGTCAGCAAAGCACCTGCCGATCCTTTTGTGGTGGTTGTTCAGGACAAACCTGTGCCCCAAATTGAGGAGCCCAAATCCGTTGATATCAATCAGCCTCATTTGGACAGGCTGGATAACTGGATCACGCCACCGGAAGTACCACGCATCCATGAAGAGCTGGCAGGCCCGCGAGAAACGGTAAGAGAAGGTGCCCCCGTCTCCACCGCCACTGCGGGCCCACTGGCGGAGCAGGGGGCCGCAACAGGAAAAGAGGTCACCCCCCAACGGCAAAGTGTATCGATTGCGTGCAGTAACTTTGCCGCCATCCAGTCGATGCTGGCAGAGCGCTTGCCCGTGATTGCTGATGCAGAGAATTTTGCGGCGCAAGGCATCAGCCAGTTTGATATGAATATGGAGCTGCAGTTGGGCGCACAAGGTGAAGTGCTGTCAATGCGATTGCTGGATTCAAGCAGTCCGGTTGCCGCTCGGGCGATGCGCACTGCCGTTGAGCGTGCGCTCAAAAAACTGAGTTGCAAGGGGACGGGGCAGGCCATGTCAGTGAATGTACCGCTGGGATTTGTGTTGCGGGATTAGTTCGACGAATAGCAGGCATATCGAAAAGGCGTCCGAGTGTGGGCGCCTTTGTCGTTTATCGCGTCAATCCACGCCCGGCAGCCCTTCATGCAGAATTTTTCGAACCAAGGTAAAATGACGGGTTGACTGTGTGTTGAGACTCGTTCATGTCCAAGATTCCTAGCATTGGCTTCGTTTCCCTAGGCTGCCCGAAGGCTGCAAGCGATTCCGAGCAAATCCTGACCCAGCTGCGCGCTGAGGGCTATACCATTTCGCCGAACTACGATGGCGCCGACCTTGTGGTGGTGAATACCTGCGGCTTTATCGATAGCGCGGTAGAGGAATCTCTGGACGCAATTGGCGAGGCTTTACGCGAAAACGGCAAGGTGATCGTAACGGGGTGTCTTGGTGCCAAGGACGGCGGCGGACAAATTCGTCAGGCGCACCCGAATGTACTGGCGGTGACTGGCCCGCATGCGACCAACGAAGTAATGGATGCTGTTCACAAGCACCTGCCCAAGCCGCATGATCCCTTTATGGATCTGGTGCCGCCACAGGGCGTTCGCCTGACCCCCAAACACTATGCGTATCTAAAGATTTCCGAGGGCTGCAACCATCGCTGCAGTTTCTGCATTATCCCGTCAATGCGTGGCGATCTGGTTTCCCGTCCGGTGCACGAGGTGTTGCGCGAGGCTGAAAATCTCAAGAAGGCCGGCGTGAACGAACTGCTGGTGATCTCACAGGACACCAGTGCCTATGGCGTAGATGTGAAATATCGAACCGGCTTCCACAATGGCCGACCGGTGCGGACACGCATGACCGAGCTCTGCAATGAACTGGGTGATATGGATATGTGGGTGCGTCTGCATTATGTCTATCCCTATCCGCACGTCGACGAAATCATCCCGCTGATGGCCGAAGGCAAGGTGCTGCCGTATCTGGATATTCCTTTCCAGCATGCCAGCCAGCGTATCCTGAAATTGATGAAACGCCCGGCCAATTCGGAAAATGTGCTCAAGCGGCTGGAAGCCTGGCGTGCCGTTTGTCCGGATATTGCATTGCGCTCCACCTTCATCGTCGGCTTCCCCGGCGAGACCGAAAGCGAGTTTCAGGAACTGCTGGATTTCATTGATGAAGCGCAGCTGGATCGCGTGGGCTGTTTCACCTATTCCCCCGTGGAAGGCGCGACAGCCAACGATCTACCGGATCATGTCGATCCCGAAGTGGCCGAAGATCGTAAAGCACGTTTCATGGAAAAGCAGGCCGAAATCAGCGCCCGCAAACTTCAGGCGAAAATTGGAAAGCGCCTGAAAGTACTGGTTGATGAAATTGATGATCAGGGTGCGGTAGCGAGAAGTTATGCAGATGCTCCCGAAATCGATGGGCTTGTCTATATTGAAGATGCTACTGGTCTGAAGGTAGGCCAGTTCGTGGAGGTTGACGTGGTGGAAGCCGACGAATACGACCTCTGGGGGCAACGCATCTGAGGGCAGATTTGCCATGACTTTGACCGAACTCAAGTACATCGTCGCCGTGGCGCGTGAGCGCCATTTCGGGCGGGCTGCATCAGCCTGCTTTGTCAGTCAGCCCACATTAAGCGTGGCGGTGAAAAAGCTTGAGGACGAGTTGGGGGTAACCCTGTTCGAGCGAAGCGCGGGAGATGTTTCCGTCACGCCAGTGGGCGAGCGGATTGTCTCCGAAGCGCAGCGCGTGCTCGAACAGGTGCAAACCATCAAGCAATTGGCAGAACACGGCAAGGACCCGATTTCGGGTCCGCTACGTTTGGGCTCGATCTATACCATCAGCCCATATTTGCTACCCTGGCTAATTCCGGGCTTGCGTGTAGCTGTGCCGCAAATGCAATTACTGCTGGAAGAGAACTATACCTCGCGTCTGGCCGAAATGCTGAAGCAGGGTGAGATTGATGTGGCGGTACTCTCCGAGCCGTTTCACGAGAGCGGGATTGCGACTCAGGCGGTGTATGACGAAGACTTCATCATTGCCGTCCCCAAGGGGCATGATTGGGAAAAGCTTAAAAGCGTACCCGCATCCCGGTTATCTGAAGAGAATGTGCTGTTGCTTTCCAGTGGCAATTGCTTCCGTGATCAGGTGCTGCAATCGTGCCCTGATCTTAATCGCGAATCACTCGCTGCCGGTAGCCTGCAACGCACACTGCATGGCAGCTCACTGACCACTATCCGGCATATGGTCGCTGGCGGAATTGGCATTACAGTTCTGCCGATTACCTCGGTGAATGTGGGCGATGAGCAGCTACTCTCATTCATTCCATTTGCTGATCCGGCACCAACCCGTCGTGTGACGCTCGCGTGGCGTCGCAACTTTCCCCGTCGAGAGGCCATTGAGGCAGTGCGCAAGGCGATTCTGAATTCGAAGTTGCCGGGCGCGCGCTTTATAGCGAATGCACCAATCAATTAGATATGAGTTCGGATCGCGAAAAGAAAAAGGCCCGTTTCCGGGCCTTTTGTGCGTCTGAAAGGCTCCCTTAGCTGCTTGCCTTTTGAGCTGCTTCCACTGCAGCCAGTGCCGTCATATTGACGATACGGCGAACAGATGCGGTTGGGGTCAGGATGTGAACAGCCTTCTCCACCCCCAGCAGCATCGGGCCGATGGTCACACCATCGGATGCGCTCACCTTCAGCAGATTAAAGGCAATATTGGCGGCATCCAGTGTCGGCATGATCAGCAGATTGGCATCACCCTTCAGCGTGCTGTCCGGGAAGACTTGCTGACGCAATTCACCCGACAGGGCTGCATCACCGTGCATTTCGCCATCTACTTCCAGCTCGGGTGCGCGTTCGCGAATCAGTGCGAGTGCTTCACGCATCTTGATCGCGGTTGGCGAATCCACCGTGCCAAAACTGGAATGGCTCAGCAGGGCAACCTTCGGCACGATACCAAAATTGCGTACGGTCTGAGCCGCCATCAGGGTGATTTCGGCCAGCTGTTCTGCGGTCGGATCCTGATTCACATAGGTATCAGTGATGAAGATATTGCCGTGAGGCAGGATCAGCGCATTCATCGCAGCGTAAGTATGTACGCCTGGCTGGCGGCCGATGACCTGACACACGAATTCCAGATGTGAGTGATAGTGGCCGTAGGTGCCGCAGATCATGGCATCGGCTTCGCCCTTGCGAATCATCAGCGCACCAATCAGCGTCGACTTGCGGCGCACTTCGCGCTTGGCAAATTCCTGGCTCACGCCACGACGCTTCATGATGTTGTAGTACTCGGACCAGTACTCACGATAGCGCGGATCGAACTCGTTGTTGACCAGTTCGAAGTCCTGACCCGGACGGATGCGCAGACCCAGCTTTTCGATACGCATATCGATGACGCTCGGGCGACCAATCAGGATCGGGTAGGCCAGACCCTGATCGACCACTTCCTGCACGGCATGCAGTACGCGTTCGTCTTCGCCTTCGGCATACACCACGCGCTGGCGCGACTTCTTGGCAGCACTGAACACCGGCTTCATGAAGAGATTGGACTTGTACACGAACTGCATCAGTGATTCGTTGTACGCCGCCATATCGGTAATCGGACGAGTCGCCACACCGGAATCCATCGCGGCTTGAGCGACTGCTGGCGCGATCTTCACGATCAGGCGCGGATCAAACGGCTTCGGAATGATGTAATCCGGACCGAAGGTCAGCGATTGACCACTATAAGCATCCGCCACCACTTCGTTTTGCTCGGCCATGGCCAGATCGGCAATGGCGCGCACGCAGGCTAGCTTCATCTCGTCATTAATGGTGGTGGCACCTACATCAAGCGCACCACGGAAGATGAAGGGGAAGCACAGTACGTTATTGACCTGGTTCGGGAAATCCGAACGGCCGGTACACACGATGGCATCAGGACGGGCTTCCTTGGCCAGTGGCGGCAGGATTTCCGGCTCCGGATTCGCCAGCGCCAGAATCAGCGGATGTGCAGCCATCGAGCGAACCATGTCCTGTGTCACCAGCTTGGGTCCGGACAGACCCAGGAAGATGTCGGCACCGGCAATCGCATCCTTCAGGGTGCGAGCGTCGGTGGTCTGGGCATATCGCTGCTTGGATTCGTCCAGCTTGGCCCAGTCTTCACGGGCGGTATGCACCACACCCTTGGAATCGCACATGGTGATGTTGCTGACCTGAACGCCCAGCTTCACCAGCAAGTCGATACACGCAATCGCCGCAGCACCCGCGCCGGACGTCACCACCTTGACCTTGGCGATGTCCTTGTCAACGATGCGCAGACCATTGAGCACTGCAGAGGCTGTAATAATGGCTGTGCCGTGCTGATCGTCGTGGAACACCGGAATCTTCATGCGTTCGCGCAGTTTCTGCTCGATGTAGAAGCATTCGGGTGCCTTGATGTCTTCGAGGTTGATGCCGCCAAACGTCGGCTCAAGCGCTGCGATGATGTCGATCAGCTTGTCGGGATCATTTTCGTTCACTTCGATGTCGAACACATCGACACCGGCAAACTTCTTGAACAGCACGCCTTTGCCTTCCATCACTGGCTTGCCCGCAAGCGCCCCAATGTTGCCAAGGCCTAGAACGGCTGTACCATTGGAGATCACGGCCACCAGATTGCCACGTGCTGTGTAGCGATAGGCGTTGAGCGGATCTTCAACGATGGCGTCGCAAGCAGCGGCAACGCCGGGGGAGTAAGCTAGCGCAAGATCACGCTGGCTGGACAACGGCTTGGTCGGGGCGACCTGGATTTTGCCGGGCTTAGGAAATTCGTGGTACTCGAGTGCGCTTCTGCGCAGTTCTTCATCCATCTCGGGCTCCGGATTGCGTCTTTCTGAGAATGACTTTTTTGGAATAGGGCTGGAATTATATTCCTGTACGAGCTTTCCGTCTTGCCGCAGTGCGTCAAGAATTGTTAGCTCGACCTCTGTTTGATCGCGGTATCGCTCTAATAGCCCCTCAATGCCGGGGCAAAAGAAAAGAACGGCGCACCGGGGTGGGGTGCGCCGTCTCAGCATAGCACGGCGATGATGTCCGCCGGATTACATATTGGGGTAGTTCGGGCCGCCGCCGCCTTCGGGGACGGTCCAGTTGATATTCTGTGTTGGATCCTTGATGTCACAGGTCTTGCAGTGCACACAGTTCTGCGCATTGATCTGCAGGCGGGTATTGCCTTCGTCCTGACCAACATACTCATACACACCAGCCGGGCAGAAACGTGCTTCCGGTCCGTTGAAGACGGTCCAGTTAATCGCCACCGGCTTGCTCAGATCCTTCAGGCGCAGGTGCGAGGGCTGGTCTTCTTCGTGGTTGGTATTGGAGATGAATACCGAGGACAGCTTGTCGAAACTGATCTTGCCATCCGGCTTCGGATAGTGGATCGGCGTACATTCGGAAGCGGGTTTCAGGTACTCGTGGTCGGCCTTGCCATGGCGGAAGGTCCACGGCAGGGCGAGGCCGATGGAATGCATCCACATGTCAAAGCCGCCGTAAATCGTGCCGCCGATCATGCCGAACTTGCTCAGTGCAGGCTTGATATTGCGAACCTTGTAGAGGTCGTCCCAGATCCACGAGGCGCGCACAGCCTTCGGGTAGGCTGTCAGCTCGTCATGACCATTACTACCCTTGCCGGCAACAGCTTCGAATGCGGCTTCAGCGGCCAGCATGCCGCTCTTCATGGCATTGTGGCTACCCTTGATGCGCGGCACGTTCAGGAAGCCGGCAGAGCAACCAATCAGCGCACCACCCGGGAAAGTCAGCTTCGGAATGGATTGCAGTCCGCCTTCGTTAATCGCACGCGCGCCGTAAGCAATGCGCTTGCCGCCTTCAAAGATCGGTGCGATATCTGGATGCGTTTTGAAGCGCTGGAATTCGTCAAATGGGCTCAGGTGCGGGTTTTCGTAGTTCAGGTGAATCACGAAGCCGACTGCCACCTGATTGTCTTCCAGATGGTAGAGGAAAGAACCGCCACCGGTTTTGCTATCCAGCGGCCAGCCCTGGCTATGCATGACCAGACCCGGCTGATGCTTGGCTGGATCGATCTGCCAGAGTTCCTTGATCCCGATGCCGAACTTCTGCGGATCCACGCCATCACGCAGCTTGAAGACCTCCTGCAGTTCTTTCGCGAGTGAGCCGCGCACGCCTTCGGCGATCAGCGTGTACTTGGCGTGCAGCTCCATGCCGCGTGCGTATTCCGGTTTCTGGCTACCGTCCTTGGCTACACCCATGTCGCCGGTGGCGACACCCTTCACCGAACCATCAGCGTGATACAGCACTTCGGCTGCAGCAAATCCCGGGTAGATTTCTACGCCCAGTTCTTCTGCCTGCTGCGCCAGCCAGCGGCACACATTGCCGAGACTAACGATATAGTTGCCGTGATTGTTCATCAGCGGCGGAATCATGAAATTCGGAATGCGGTAGGACTCGTCCTCTTCCAGAATCAGGAAGCGGTCGTCTGTGACCGGGGTATTGAGCGGCGCACCTTTTTCCTTCCAGTCAGGAATCAGCTCATTCAGCGCAGTCGGATCAATCACCGCTCCAGAGAGGATGTGGGCGCCGACTTCGGAACCTTTTTCCAGAATACACACACTGATGTCGCCACCCTGTTCGGCGGCCAGTTGCTTGAGACGGATGGCGGCAGACAAACCGGAAGGGCCGGCGCCTACAATCACCACATCGTATTCCATGAATTCGCGTTCCACGGGGAGTTCCTTGTCTGATAGTCGCATGCAATCTGCATGGTCTGGTTCGAGCATTTCGCACAATGATGCACGATGAAGCCTTGTTCAGTCAAAATACCAAGCGCTTGCTATGTGGTGATGTTGCTGATTCGTAAGGAAGATGCTTGACGAATCAAGCCAGCAATCTTGCCGCCCCTAATGCCTGAATGCGATCCGACCACTGCTGGCCGATTCGGCTGACCGTTTCCAGTAGCAGATCGCGAGCGGCATCCTGACGCTTGCCACTACGTGAAGCCACCATGACTTCCCACGGCCAGTCTGGTAGATCAACAATTGGCAATACACATAACGTGCCGGACTCAAGTTCATCAAGCGCCGCGATTACAGGCATGAAGACAATAAACCCATGCTTAAGCGCCAGTTCTTTTGCGGTTGTAGCAGGCTGATTGGCATGAATGGGGTGCGCAACAGTGCGATGCTGGCGAATGAGTGAAATGAGTTGTTCTGCTTCGGGTCCCCACCACTGAGGCGATAAGGTTTCGTTAGCAATGTCCGCAATACGGCACCCCTGATGTGCCAGTAAGGGATGATCGTGCCTGACCACTGCCCGTACCGGCGAGCGCGCAACTACGTTGAGCTGCAATCCGGTAATGGATGGCCGGTTCAGTACAAAGGCCAGCTTTAAACGACCACTGAGTACACGTTCCATCAACTCGGCGGAGTGATCAGTGTGGCAGAAGAGTTCGACCGGTGCATTGGCCAGTTCGGCTACCAGCGGGCTAAAGACCAGCGTTGCCAGCGAGGGAGGGCAGCCCACCCGTGCCTCGGGGATGGGGGGCGCGCCGGTGAGCGATTGCCTGGCATGCTCCAGCGCATTCAATGCGATATTGACTGCTTGCAGATATTGCTGGCAGGCAGGCGTTGCGACGGCTCCGCGCCGGTGCCGAAAAAAGAGCTGAATGCCGAGTTCATCCTCTAGTACGCCAATGCGCTGACTAACCTGAGGTTGTGACAGACGCAATGCGGCTGCAGCCTGACTGAAACTGCCACGATTGGCAACTTCACGCAGCAACGCTAGGTCGGCTAGTGAGATAGACATTATGGATCCTTATAATAACTATACAAATATAGCTGCTTTCATTATAGCTTGGAGCATAGCACAATCCGCTTACTCCCAAACAACGCGGATTGCCGTCATGATCATCCAGTTGCCCACCCGACATAGCGTTTCCTCCATGCAGTTTGCAGCAAGTGGCGTGAGTCTGCGCAAGCCGGAAGCGCGCGATACTAGGGCACTGTTTGATCTGCTCGCTGACGAGCGTAATCAGCGATTTAATGCAGCAGGTGCCTTGCGTGAATTTTCTGCGGCAGAACTTCTGATGGCGCGCTGGCAGGTACAATGGGCCGTGCATGGCTTTGGTGTATGGGTCGTCGAATCACTTCTGGAGCCGGGCAAGGTGATCGGATTTGGTGGATTAACACTGGATGCAAGCGGTCAGGCGGCGCGATTGACGATTCGTTTGGCGCATGATGAGTCTGTTACCGATATCGTCACTACGATTGCCAAGGCCTCAAGGGCAATCGCACAGTCATTGCCACTGACCACAGTAGAGGCGCATATCCATGCAGCCGATGCCGTTACCCGTAGCGGGCTGGAACAGGCCGGGATGGGCGTTGCGCGTCAGCAGGCTGATGCGCTGACACGGGTAAGCAAGCACGTTTATGTATTGTCGCTCAGAGATGACGCGTTAGCGGCTTGAGCCACCGCGTAGTCTAGTGTTCGCGCGATATCCTCGGGTGCATTGAGGTTGCACCAGTCAACGGTCATTGGCACAGTAGCGGCTTCGCACTCGTGTTGCCATGCCCGTACGCGATAGCGCCCGCAATCGAGGGCAGCAGTCAGCGTATTCAAGGTAGATTGATGAAGCAAGCAGGGAAGGGGATGGTAGGCTGCATGCCTGACCCTGGCTGTTGTGTCGACTTTGGCAAGTTGTTCGATCATGTCGTCCGGAATATCCGGACAGTCACAGGGTAGCGCAAACAGCCAGTCCGAGGATGCGGCATGCAAACCGGCTTCGATTCCCGCCAGTGGACCGGGGTTGCCGGCACGCAAGTCGGTCAGGATGGGCAGGCCAAGTGATTCGTAACGCGGTAAGGTGCGATTGGCAGAAATCAGGATGCGCGCAGGCTGCAGCGATTGCCGCTTCAAGCTCGCGATACAGCGCTCTACCAGCGGTATGCCTTCTACCTCTAGCCAGCCTTTGTCGATCCCGCCCATACGGCTTCCGAGCCCGCCGCATAGGATCAAAGCATCAATCGTGGTCATGAATCTGCCAGTGTGTTTTCAGCGCGTGTTCCCATCGTTGCAGTGCGTCCTGATCACTTTGGCGCGCCTCTACCCAATGTGAGCCAGCCTGCGTCGTTTCCTTCTTCCAGAATGGAGCATCCTTCTTAAGATAGTCCATCAGAAAGCTGCACGCAGCTAAAGCATCGTGACGATGTGCGCTTGCAGTAGCCACCAGAACAATCCGCTGACCCGGCATGAGCTTGCCTATGCGATGAATGATGGTGATGCCTTGAAGCGGCCAGCTCGTTGCGGCCTGCCAGGCCATCCGCTCAAGCGCTTTCTCCGTCATGCCCGGATAATGCTCCAGTTCAAGGGATATCAGATCACCCTCGCTATCACGCACCCGGCCGATAAACGTTGCCTGCGCGCCGGATGCTTGATGAGATAGTTCATCCAATGCCGAGTCTACACTGAAGTCTTCTGCTTGCACGCGGACATGAATCTTGCAGCGCATTTCATCCTCCCGTGACCGGCGGGAAGAGGGCAATTTCGTCACCCTCCTTCAATGTGCAGTCGCCACTCGTGTGCATTTCCTGATTGATGGCAATTCGGACAATGCGATGTCCGGACAGCTCGTCTGCCCACACCCCGCCACGCGCGTGCAATAGATCAAACAATGCGGCAAGTGTTGGTTCCTGCAGCGATACGGCTTCCTGTGACCTTGCAAAGGTTTCCCGAAGCCGAGCGAAATAGCGCAGCTGGACGGTGATGATGGACGGCGTCATATACGCGTCCCCCCATTCAGGAGCGATTGAGTGGACCAGAATGTCACATTTTCGCCCCGACGAATCGGCGTAGAAGGGGGAACCTCGATCAGACCATCACCCCATGCAAGGGCAACCATGGCTGCAGAGCCTTGATTGCCATGAATGCGTGCTTGGACGTGCCCGGAGTCATCCAGTGCGAGTTGCGCCCGCAGAAATTCACGACGCTTGTCTGCTTTTAACCAGTCAAAGTCTGCGATTACCTTTAAGGGCTGAGGTTGTGCATGGCTTTGACCCTGATAGAGACGAATATAGGGAGCTGCGCACAGTAGACAGGTTACAAATGCGGAAACGGGATTGCCGGGCAGACCAATAAAGGGTGTAGCTGCGACCCGCCCGAAGGCGAGCGGTTTGCCGGGTTTCATGGCGATTTTCCAGAGATGCAGTTCACCTAGCGCGTCAATTGCAGCCTTGACGTGATCTTCCTCTCCCACCGATACACCGCCACTGCTGATAATCAGGTCGTAGGCAGATGCTGCGGCAGACAGCGCGGCGCGGGTGGCATCAGCATTGTCGGGGATGTTGTCCAGATCACTGACTTCTACACCCATCTGGGTCAGTAATGCATGCAAGCTATAACGATTGGTGTTGAATACGCTGGCTTCGTGGGTGGCTTCGCCCGGTTCGACCAGTTCGTCACCCGTTGAAAGCAAGGCCACCTTCAATTTGCGGAACACGCTGATCTGCGGGATACCGACCGAGGCGAGCAAGCCTATATGTGCGGCGGTGAGACGTGTTCCTCGGGAAAGAATAGTGGAGCCTGACGCAATATCTTCCCCTTTGCGGCGTATATGCTGCCCCGGGCGAGGTGACTTAAGTACGCGAACGCCATCCGAATGTGACTCCGTATCCTCCTGCATCACAACAGCAAGCGTCCCTTCAGGCACGGGCGCACCCGTAAAAATGCGAGCCGCCGAATCGGGTGGGAGCTGGCTGCCCGATTGCCCCGCTGCAATGCGTCCATGCAGCGGCAGGAGTGTGTCGCCGGGTGCGAGAGTTGAAAGCGCATAGCCATCCATCGCGCTTTGATCAAAGGCCGGAACATTTACAGGTGAGTGAATATCGACGGCGCATATGCGACCTGCTGCAGATTTCAGATCAACCTGTTCAGTATCCTGAACGGGTTGGGCTGCAGCCAGAAGTTGGTTTATTGCATCGTACAGGTCTAACACAGCGTACTCCGTTGGGTGCGGGAGGCGTTAGCCTCCGGTCATGGACATGAATCGCACCAATTTGGCGGGTTGTTCGGTAAATTCGTGGCGCTCGGGCTTCAGTAGAATGGCGCCGCGAATGGCGTTTTCAAGATCAGTATCAGATGCGCCCGCTCGAAGCAGGGGGCGTAATTCCAGCTTGTCCTCCTGGCCGAGGCATAAGTACAGCGTGCCATCAGCAGACAACCGTACTCGATTGCAGGTCGCGCAGAAGTGCTGTGAAATCGGCGTGATAAATCCAATGGAGGCCAGACCATCCTCACTCTGCCAGTAGCGTGCGGGGCCGCCACCGAGCTCATTCGCGGATGGGGTAAGCTTGAATTGCTCGGCCAGATGTCGGCGGATTGCGTCGAGTGCCACGGTTGAGGTCTGGCGGCCTGTATCACCCATTGGCATGGTCTCAATCAGGCGTAGATGAAACCCGCGTTCAATTGCAAATGCAGCCATGCGTTCAATATCTGCTTCATTGATACCCGGCATTACCACCATATTCAGTTTGATCGGATGGAACCCCGCCTCCTGGGCGGCCTGAAGCCCTTGCAGGACATCTTCAAGGCAATCTCGGCCGGTAATCCGCTTTACGCAGTCAGGATCAAGCGAATCCAGGCTGACATTCAGCCGTTTGATGCCTGATGCGTAGAGTTGTACCGCATGACGATCGAGCTGGGTGCCATTGGTGGTGAGGGAAAGATCACTCAGCCCCTCAAGTGCCGACAGCTGACTGGCAAGCTGATGCAGATTCCGTCGCAGCAACGGTTCTCCACCCGTCAATCGCACCCGGCGTGTCCCGAGTCGAACAAAGGCGGCGACGACGCGCGTGATTTCGTCGAAGGTAAGCCATTCTAATGGTTCGACAAAGTCATTGAATCCTTTTGGAAGGCAATAACTGCAGCGCAGATCGCAGCGATCGGTCACCGACACGCGCAGATAGTCAATGCGGCGACCAAATGCATCAAGCAGTGTCGAGGGGGACGAGAGGGATTGGAATGCAGCGGCAGTCATCCGCTTATTGTGCGGCAAAGTGCATAAACCGACCAGTATCCAATGCGTGGTTTCCATATTGCATACAGTTGCAAGGCCGGCGCCTGCTTCGTATAATTCGCCTCCTTGATGCCGGTGTAGCTCAGTTGGTAGAGCAGCGCATTCGTAATGCGAAGGTCGTAGGTTCGACTCCTATCTCCGGCACCAAGTTTCCAGTCTTTATGCGGCTTTCAGGGCTACGCGCCCTGGTTGTCCGAGCATTCTCATGTCGTATCATCGCAACTGACAGCTTGATTAGCCGCAACGCTGTCAAAGCTATGCGTCTACCTTGCAACTCGCTGGACGTCAGCATTCAATTCGCGTCCGTTCGTAAAATCCAAACTCGCCAGATACACGAAGCAGTTTGAAGCCATTGGCAACAAAACAGCGCTCACTCGCAGGATTCGATTGCTTGATGATGGCTGTCAGGCGTGATGGCCGTAACAGGCTAAATTGACGTATGCATTCAGCCAAAAGGGGAATCGCAAATCCCTGACCTCGGCACGCCGGATTAATATTGATCGATACTTCGGCGGATAATTGATCTGGGCTGAGATCAAAGCGACACATACCCACTTTCTGACCATCTGCCAGTTCGACCACGAACATGAAACGATCGTTCCGACTGAGTGAGTCTGCAAACCAGTGCTGATGTCTTTCCCATGGCACCATCTCCGTCGTGACCGACATGGCGCGCGTATCCGGATCGTTACGCCAGCGCCAAATATCTTCACTGTCGATTGCTGAAGCGGGTCGGGCCATGAGGCTGGCGGAAGGGATCGCGCTCATGATTGACCGCCCGCCAGCTTCAAGCGAAGTGCATTTGTCATGACCGCAACACTAGAGAATGCCATGGCGCCACCTGCAATCATCGGGTTAAGTAAGCCGAATGCGGCCAAGGGAATGCCAATTACATTGAAGGCGAATGCCCAGAATAGGTTCTGCCGAATGATGTTGTAGCATTGCCGCGACAGTCGCAACGCGGTTGAAACAAGGGCCGGATCGTTGCCCATCAATGAGATGCCAGCTGCATGATTGGCAACATCGGTTCCACCCCCCATCGCGATGCCAATATCGGCAGCTGCCAGCGCAGGCGCATCGTTTACGCCATCGCCCACCATGGCAACATGCAGACCTGACTGCATCAGCTGCTGAATAAACGCGGCTTTGTCGCCTGGGCGGGCCCCTGCCTGTGTGTGCCGGATATCCAGTGCGCGCGCGACGGTAGCGACTGCAACAGGATGATCGCCCGATAGGAGATAGACTTGAATATTCGAGCGTTGGAGGTGCCTGATTGCGTCCTTTGCGGTATCGCGAATACTGTCCTCGAAGGTAATCAAGCCCAGGACACGCCGCTGTGTTTGATTGGCGAGCCATGCATGCGTGCCAATGGTCGAGTCGTCGGGAAGCGCTGGTACGGTGAGAACCGCGGAATGCATGAGCGACTCATTCCCGAGTAGATAAACCTCGCTCGATACGTCGGCAGCAATCCCCATTCCTGCATGGCTTACAAAGTGAGTAGCCGGGGGAATGGCGCATCCGAGCGATGCAGCATATCTGATGACCGCATGTGCAAGCGGGTGTTCGCTTCCGGCCTGCAATGCGGCGGCAATGCTGACGATATCGGTACGCTCGCCCTGAATGGCTTGCACACTCGATACACTGGGCTGACCGAGTGTGAGCGTACCAGTTTTATCGAAAGCAACGGCATTGATTCGATGGGCTGTTTCCAGTGCCGCTGCGTCCCGGATCAAAATGCCGTGTTTGGCGGCTGTACCGGTCGCCACCATAATGGCAGCAGGCGTAGCGAGGCCCAGTGCGCATGGGCAGGCAATGACCAGAACCGAGACGGCTCGAATCAGCGCAGTCGGCCAGTCATGCAGAATCCACGCATTCGCCATCAGCGTCATCAGGGCAACAGCAAGCACTACCGGCACAAAGAATGCACTGATCTTATCCGCAAGACGCTGAATCGGTGCTTTGCTGGATTGCGCATGCTCTACCAGTCGGATAATGCCTGCCAGCATCGATTCTGCAGGCGCATGCAAAATCGTGGCAAGCAGCCTGCCTTCGCCATTGAGCGTGCCTGCTGCAATGCGGTCACCCGGCGTTCGTCGCACGGGCATACTTTCGCCTGTGAGCATGGACTCATCAATCGAACTGCATCCATCTACGATGCGGGCATCGGCAGCAATCCGTTCTCCCGGCCTGACCACCAGCAATTCACCCGGTACAACTTCATGCATGCTAATCGTCAGCTCCGCATCGTCGCGCAGGATGGTCAGTTTATCCGGCTGGAGAGAGGCCAGTTCGGAAAGCGCCTGTGTTGTTTGACGACGCGCGCGTCCCTCAAGCCATTTGCCAAGCAGGACGAGCGTAATGACTACGGAGGAGGATTCGAAGTACAGCCCCATTTCCTCGCCCTGAATGTACAAATACGTGCTCAATCCCCAAGCTGACGTCGTGCCGAGCGCGACGAGTACATCCATATTGGCGCCACCCGCCCGCAGACTCGCCCAGCCACTTTGGTAGAAGCGTCTGCCGGGTACAAACTGCACCAGACTGGCCAGCAGCATTTGCACCCAGCCCGGTAGCATCCAGTGAATGCCGAATACGTCAAAGGCCATGGCGCCCACCAGCGGCAGAGAGAGTGCCGCAGCAAGCATCAGCATAAAGGGAGCGCCTGCCGGAGCAGCCTGTCTTGCATTTGAGTCGTGAACGTGTGCGATCACGCCGATGCGTTTAAGTACGCGCACCCAATCACTGGCAGGGTGCGGCATCAATGAATCGATGGTGAGTGACGAAAAGCCTTGCTGAAACCGCACTGCCGCAACATCTGTCTGCTTGATAAGCTGCTGATGAATGCGTTCAGCTTCCTGAGGTAACAGGCTATTGGCGAGAGTGAGTGTGACCGAGTGTAGCCTAACCTCGAATCCGGCTTTGCGAACAGACGCTGGAATGTCGACAACCTGATCAGACTCGCAACGAATGCTGGCTTTGCCGGACGCAAAGTTAACAGATGCCTGTGCGATGCCCGGTGCCTTGTTGAGCACGCGTTCGAGTCGTGCTGCGCAGCTGGCGCAGGTCATGCCCTGAATATCGACAATGATTTCATTCATGGCTTCATGATGGCGCGAATTCGGGCTGACGTCCAATGGCTGTAGCGGCGATAGATGACTGCTGCTGACCCATATGAAAATGCCGCCCACTGGTGAGTGAGCGGCATCTCAAGAGAATCAGCCTTTAAGTCAGCCAGATGCGTCAGATTATCTGCGCATCGAGTCGAAAAAGTCGCCGTTGCTCTTGGTGGCCTTGATCTTGCCGTGCAGGAATTCCATCGCTTCCAGCTCGTCCATTGGGTAGAGCAACTTGCGCAACACCCAGATCTTCTGCAACTGGTCTTGTGGAATCAGCAGTTCTTCACGGCGGGTACCCGAACGATTGACGCTCATGGCAGGGTAGACACGCTTTTCAGCCAGACGGCGATCCAGATGGATTTCCGAATTGCCGGTACCCTTGAACTCTTCGTAAATCACATCATCCATACGGCTGCCGGTATCAACCAGTGCCGTCGCGATGATGGTAAGACTGCCGCCTTCTTCAATATTACGGGCGGCACCGAAGAAGCGCTTGGGCTTTTGCAGGGCATTGGCATCCACACCACCAGTCAGCACCTTGCCTGAAGCCGGTACGACAGTATTGTATGCACGTGCCAGACGGGTGATCGAGTCCAGCAGGATGACCACGTCTTTCTTGTGTTCAACCAGACGCTTGGCCTTTTCGATCACCATTTCTGCGACCTGTACATGACGTGCGGCAGGTTCGTCGAACGTGGATGCAACCACTTCGCCCTTCACGCTGCGCGTCATTTCGGTCACTTCTTCCGGACGCTCGTCGATCAGCAGCACAATGAGCATCACGTCGGGGTGATTGGCTTTGATGGCATGCGCGATATTCTGCAGCATCACGGTTTTACCGGATTTCGGCGGAGCCACGATCAAGCCGCGCTGACCCTTGCCGATCGGGGCAATCAGATCGATGATACGGCCAGTGATGTTTTCATCACCGCGGATATCGCGTTCGAGATGCAGGCGCTCATCAGGGAAGAGGGGCGTCAGATTTTCGAACAGGATCTTGTTTTTGGTGTTTTCTGGCGGTTCATGGTTAACCTTGTCAACCTTGACCAGGGCGAAGTAGCGCTCACCGTCCTTCGGTGTGCGAATTTCGCCTTCAATGGTATCGCCGGTGTGAAGGTTAAAGCGGCGAATCTGCGACGGGGAGACATAAATGTCATCCGGGCCGGCCAGATAACTGGTATCCGGGCTGCGCAGAAAGCCAAAACCATCGGGCAGCACTTCAAGGGTGCCATCACCAAAAATGCTTTCGCCTTTTTTGGCCTGGTTTTTGAGAAGTGCGAAGATCAAGTCCTGTTTACGCATCCGGTTGGCGCCGTCGAGCTCATTGGCAATCGCCATCTCGACGAGTTGGGATACGTGCAGGTGTTTAAGATCGGACAAATGCATGTGTGCAGGTTCTTTCCGAATGAAAGAATAGTAGAGGGCTGCAGTCTGGAATCAGAGTGAGTGGATTCAGGTAGAAGTCTTGGCGAAAAGCCACGTGATCACAAACCGCTTAGGGCCTGGAAGGATTGCCTGAACGGCGCACCTGAAGCAAGGTTAGACGCTTGAATGCGTAATGTCAATGGAATCAAGTGAGTCGCGCAACGATCTTGGTGTGTTGCGCGACACGAATGCGACAGAAATGATTACAGATTGCTGTCGATAAAGGCGGTCAATTGCGACTTGGACAAAGCGCCAACCTTGGTGGCGACGACGCTGCCATCCTTGAAAATCATCAGGGTTGGAATGCCGCGAATGCCGAATTTAGCAGGCGTAGCTTGGTTTTCGTCGATATTCAGCTTGGAAACCTTCAGCTTACCGTTGTATTCAGCTGCGACTTCGTCGAGGATCGGGGCGATCATCTTGCACGGACCACACCATTCAGCCCAGTAGTCGACCAGCACGGGGCCCGCAGCTTGCAGGATTTCCTGCTCAAAGGATGCGTCGGTAACGTGATGAATCAGATCGCTGCTCATGAAAATTATCTCCGTAAGGGGTTCCGGGCGAACTCGCGCCCCAATCGTCGCCATCCTAAACGAAACTGGGATTCACGAAAAGTAAAAGCCCATGAATCGTTTTAATCGGGGCGATAGTACCTTTTCCAGTTGGGGGCATGGTGGCATTATTCAAGGTCGCGCGGAGCCTGTATCGCTGCCTCCAGCCGTTCGACCGCAATGACTTCCATGCCGGGAATCGCCTGTTTAGGCGCATTGGCCTTGGGAATAATTGCCCGTGTAAAGCCGAGTTTTGCTGCTTCTTTCAGGCGTTCTTGACCGCGTTGCACAGGACGCACCTCACCCGCCAGACCCACTTCGCCGAAGACAACCAGTTTTTCAGGTAGCGGACGATTGCGCAAAGATGAGTGAATCGCCAGCAAAATAGCCAAGTCGGCCGCGGGCTCGTTGATGCGCACGCCACCCACTGCATTAATGAAAACGTCCTGATCAAAACAGGCAACGCCAGCATGCCGGTGCATGACGGCAAGCAGCATGGCCAGACGATTCTGCTCAAGGCCAACGGTCAGGCGTTTAACATTGGGGGCGTGCGCTTCATCCACCAGTGCCTGAATTTCCACCAAAAGCGGTCGGGTGCCTTCTTGTGTGACTAACACGCAGGCACCGGGAACGGGTTCTTCATGTTGCGAAAGGAACAGTGCGGAGGGATTTGTCACACCGCGCAGCCCGCGATCGGTCATGGCGAATACGCCGAGTTCATTTACGGCACCAAAGCGGTTTTTCTGTGCGCGAATCAGGCGGAAGCTCGAATGGGTATCGCCTTCGAAATAGAGCACGGCATCGACAATATGTTCCAGTACCCGTGGACCTGCCAGCGCACCTTCCTTGGTGACATGGCCGACAAGTAGCAGGGTGGTGCCGGTGGACTTGGCAAATCGGGTCAACTGCGCCGCACACTCACGCACCTGTGCGACCGAGCCGGGCGCGGATTGCATGTCGGCAGTGTATACAGTCTGGATGGAGTCGATCACGGCGACTTCTGGCTTTTCGCTATTGAGAGCCGCCAGAATCGATTGCAGTTCGATTTCCGCCAGCATGCTTATGCCGCTCGTATCGACAGACAGGCGTCTGGCTCGCAATGCTACCTGCTGGGCAGATTCTTCGCCGCTGACATAGAGCACTTTCCGCTGCGAGCCAATATGCGCCAGCGCCTGCAGCAACAGGGTGGATTTGCCAATACCCGGATCGCCACCGATCAGGACAACAGCACCCCTGACCAGTCCGCCGCCAAGCACGCGGTCAAGCTCGTCGGAACCAGTGGGCATGCGCGGCGCCTCTGTCGTCTCAACCGTATCGAGCTTTTGTATGCCGCCGCCAGCAGCAAGCGACTGGAATCGATTACCGGCGGGGCGGGTATCAACAACTGTTTCATTGAGTGTGTTCCACGCGGCGCAGCCGGGGCATTGGCCCTGCCATTTAGGGACGACTGCTCCGCACTCATTACAGGTGTACTGTGTCTTTTGTTTGGCCATGTTCTGCTTCAGGCTTGAGGGTGGTAGCACCAGTGCCAGGGTTCAAAGTCGATCTGATGCGGGTTGTTTCGCGGATAGGATTGCGTGAATCCAAACCGGCCGGCTTCGGTCAGTAACCAGCGATACGCATCTGACTGTTCGAATTCGGCTTCGAGTGCGGTGAAGCCGGGCGTACTGATATCCAGTGCGCGCCCGGTGTGATGTTCGCTGTACCCGGGCGCGGCCGATACTCGCAGGATGTCATCAATAGACTGGCCTGCGTCCAGCTTGCGGCGGATGAGGGCAGTTTGGTAGGCGATACTGCGAAATGCACTCACCAACTGCAGTTCGATTCCGTCAAGCTGCGCCTGCGCGCGCATGCCAAACCATGCGCTGGCCGCTTCCGGTGTAGCGAACTGATCGCGACCGAAGCAGTCCAAGCCCAGCGGAACAAGACTTTCGGCTTGCAAAAATGGCGTTAGGCGGCGCAATGAACCGTAGTCTGCCGGGATGCCGAGCAGTGCTAAATTCGTTGAAAGCGATGTGTTTTCGTGAAACATGCGTTGATCCGGAAGCATGCGAGTTGTACGATCCTGACGGATGCATTGTCCATGATCTGGTGCAGCTATCGAAGTAGTTTTTGCAGAATGTTTACCGATTATCGCATTTTGACCGGGCTTAATCTCGTGAGCCGTCAGTTCGTCGCACAGATCTCGTCAGTAGACAGACTTTGACGAAGAATGGCAGCGCTGGTTTTGGAATAACGTAGGTACGCTTCAACAGGGAATTCTGGCATGGTGGCATTCAAAATCGAAGCGGGTAGCTCGACTCCGCTCGTAGAGCAGATTGTTGCAGAAGTGAGCGCCCGGATCGCGGACAAAAGCTTGCGTGCAGGTTCGCGTTTGCCGTCTATTCGCAAGTTCGCCGTAGATCACGGCGTCTCGAAATTTACCGTTGTTGAAGCCTATGATCGGCTGGTGGCACGTGGACAGGTGCAAAGCCGCCCCGGTGCGGGATTTTTTGTGGCACAGCCAACCGAAGTGCGCAAGGCACTCAGCGAGGCGCGCGCAGAACAGCCGCTCAAGCGCGTACTGAGCAGCTTGTGGCTATTGCGCCAGGATGCTGGCTCGGATGAGTCCGAGCTGATCCGTGCCGGATGTGGCTGGCTCCCGCCAGAGTGGCTCCCGGAAGACGAAATCGGTCGAGCCCTGCGTGAGCTGACCCGCCGCCCCAATCATCGTCTGACACGTTATGGTGATCCGGCTGGATATTTGCCCCTGCGTCAATTGCTGTCTTTGCGATTGGCAGAAATCGGATTGAATCATCGTCCCGATCATATCGTTCTGACTGTAGGGGCGATGCACGCGATTGATCTGATCTCGCGTTATCTAGTTCGGGATGGCGATGTCGTTTTTGTCGATACGCCCGGATTTTTCAATGTATTCGCTAACCAGAAGCTGCACGGCTCCAAGCTCGTTGGCGTGCCTCGCACCAAGGAAGGCCCCGATCTGGATGAACTGGAAGCATTGCTGATTCAGCACCGCCCGAGACTGTTTATTACGCAAAGTGTCCTGCACAACCCCACAGGCACCAGCCTTAGCAAGCAAGTTGCAGAGGGCATTCTGGCCTTGGCTGAAAAATATGACTTCCTGATTGTTGAAGACGATTTGTATGGCGACTTTCAGTGCGGGCCAGGTGAGCGGCTGGCTGCACTGGACGAGCATGATCGCGTGATTTATATCGGCGGCTTCTCCAAGAGCCTGTCGGCCAATTTGCGCGTGGGTTTTATCGCTACGAGTGCGCAGCGTGCACAGGATCTGTGCGACCTGAAACTCGTAACCGGCATGAGCAGCCCCGAAGTATCCGAGCGCGTGGTGCATTCGATGCTGGTGGATGGCAGCTACCGCAAGCATGTCGAACGCGTGCAGGATCGCCTGCAGCTATGTGCCCGTCGCTATGTGCCGCGATTGGAAGCGCTGGGATTCCAGTTCTGGGCACCATATCAGGGCGGCATGTTTGTGTATGTGCGCCGCCCCGATATCTTTGATACCGCACCGCTGGCCAAGCTGGCGATGGAATCGGGCGTGATGCTGGCGCCGGGTGTGCTGTTTACGCCGGATAGTACAACCACGCCATGGCTGCGCCTGAATCTTGCCTATCTGGATAAGGAGCGGGTGTGGGATGTGCTGGAACACTGTATCAGTGCCGTGCAGATGGAAGCGGCCTGACGCACCGCATGGTAGGCAAATACTCAAGCAACAAGGCCGGCGAATGCCGACCTTGTTTCGTTTGCAGGACGCCAAACCTAACGATCAGGCAACCTGATCAAAGCGGCTACTTGGCTGCGCCAGATAGAACCATTCCTGACCCACGCCCGATTTAGTGTTCGGGAAAACGATATAGCCATCGTGTTCGGTGATCACCTGAGTGCCGTCGTGGCGCGTACCAATGATGTCACCCGCCTTGACCGGATCAAAGCTTGCCCAGGTGCGCGAGAAATGGTCATCCGGATGCAGGCGATCAACCACCTTGTACAGATTCAGTGCTTCGATCGGACGCACGCGCTCCGGTGCCGGTGCATTGATCAGGCCCAGATGTGCCAGCGTATTGCAGATGGCCTGATAAGCCACTTCCGGCGCATTCGGATCGTCGTGCTGGCCGCATTCAAGTGTCAGTGAGAAGCCGCCGTGTGCGCGCACATATTCGGTGGTGCCCATGCCGTAGCGCGGATCGGCATTCAGCTGCTCCATGCGGCTCGGGTTGTCGCCAAAGCGCTTGATCCGCTCTGCCACACCATCTGCGTAGGTCGCCAGCCAGCCATCGACGACGCGATGCACACCCAGACGCACGACCAGCGATTCTTCTTCATGACTCAACTTGAAGGCTTCGAGCACACCTTCGTTGTCATGCGGGCCGGCCATGGCAAAAGGCTGGCCGGGTGACTGGAAGGTGTGCAGATCGAGCAGTACGTCATGCTGCGCCAGAATCGGGCACAGCCAGTTGGCGACATGATCTTCGTAATCGTGCGGCGTATCGGTCGGTGCCAGATTGCGGTTGAGGTTGCGATCACCGGCGCGCTGCTTCAGTTGGTAAGCCTGCGGATTGGTGATCGGCACAAAGGTCACCGAGCCGCAAGTCAGCTGACGGGTACCGGCCTCGAATTCGGCAATGATGCGGCGAATCGCAATCGTGCCGGCGATTTCATTGCCATGCACGGCGCCCAGTACGATCAGTTTTTTGCCGGGATGCTGGCTGGCAAAGTGGATCGACTGGAAGTTGCGCGGAACGGGACGCTCGCTCATTACATGGACTCCATCACATCAATGCCCAGCAAGCCCAGGCCAGTTGAAAGGGTACGTGCGCTCAGTTCGGCCAGCTTCAGACGTGCACCATTGACCTTGCCATCGTGAATGACCGGGCAGGCTTCGTAGAAACGCGAGAAGGCCGTTGCCACGTTGTACAGATAGCCGCACAGCAGATGCGGCATGGATTCGCGGGCTACGCCATGTACGACATCGGCGAAGCGGGCCAGTTCCAGTGCCAGTGCGTGTTCGGTTGGCTCGGCCAGTGTCGCGGACTGATCCACTGGCAATTCGCCCACGCGGCGGAAGATCGAGCGCACGCGGGTGTAGGCGTATTGCAGGTAAGGTGCGGTATTGCCTTCGAAGCTGAGCATCGCATCCCAGTCGAAGATGTAATCGGTATTGCGGTTCTTGGAGAGATCGGCGTACTTCAGTGCGCCGATGCCCACCGAGCGGGCGATGCTGCGGCGCGTAGCTTCATCCTGATCCGGATTCTTGCTGCTCACCAGCTGGAAGGCGCGTTCGATGGCCTCGTCCAGTAAAAGACCAAGTTTAACTGCATCACCAGACTTAGTTTTAAGTGGCTTGCCATCCGGCCCCATGATGGTGCCGTGGGCGATGTGCTCGAATTGCGCGGATTCCGGCAGCCAGCCAGCTTTGCGGGCAGTACAGAAAAGCTGCTGGAAGTGCAGACCCTGACGGGCATCCACCACGTAGAGGCAGCGATCCAGCTTCAGCTCGCGGGTACGGAAACGCACAGCGCCGAGGTCGGTGGTAGCATAGAGGTAGCCGCCGCCTTGCTTTTGCACGATATAGGCCGCCGGTTCGCCTTCCTTGTTCTTGAATTCATCGAGGAAGACGACCTGCGCGCCCTGATCTTCGGTCAAGAGGCCCTTTTCGCGCAGCTCGTTTACCAGCACCGGCAGATCATCGTTGTAAAAGCTTTCGCCGCGCACGTCGCCATCATTCAGCTGCAGGCCCAGTTTCTGGTAGATCGCATTACAGTGGGTGAGCGAAATGGCCACGAACTGGCGCCACAGAGCCAGCACTTCTTCGTCGCCACTCTGCAGGCGCACTACGTACTGGCGGGCGGTATCGGCAAAAGCAGGATCTTCATCGAAGCGCACCTTGGATTTCTTGTAGAAGCTATCCAGATCGGACAGCTCGAAATCGGCCTCGCCCGACTTGCGCGATTCCACCATATAGGCCACCAGCATGCCGAACTGGGTACCCCAGTCGCCGACGTGGTTCTGGCGGATCACTTCCTCACCGAGGAATCCATGCACGCGCGCCAGCGCATCACCAATGATGCCGCCGCGCAGATGGCCGATATGCATTTCCTTGGCGAGGTTCACAGAGGAATATTCCACCATGACTTTGGCGGCAGGCAGTTGCGGCACCGCCAGCTTGTCGTCCTTCAGGGCGGCATCCAGATGGGCGGCCAGGAATGCATCATCCAGACGGATATTGATAAAGCCGGGACCGGCGATCTCCATGGAGCTGGCGATGCCCTTGAGATCGACGGCATCAATCACTTTCTGCGCCAGTTCACGCGGATTCAGCTTCAGCGCCTTGGCTGCACCCATCACCCCATTCATCTGGTAATCACCGAATTCCGGTCGGCCTGCCAGCTGCACGAGGGCCTGGGCATCGGGCGCACCGACGGTGGCGAGTGCGGCTTTGAAGCGGTCGTTCAGCAGGGCGAGAAGGGACATGGATGATTTCCTGAATGCGATGTCACAAATTAAAAGCCCCTCGCCGGGGAGGGGCTGTAGATTAGGCCTGATTTTACGTGGCAAGCGACATTGCGGCAATGTGGCAATGCTGCATTGCGGTGTGGTCAGAATGATACGGCTGTGTGGTGTATATGGGGCAGATGGGTCTGCACCGGTAAGATGGCGGACGTTGAAGGCCTGCAACCTGGCCAAAAAAGAACCAGAATCTACAAGGGAGTATCCATGTCCAATTTACCCGTGGACGCCGACCACAGCCGCGAACTGACCGTTCGCGGGCTGATCCTCGGTATCCTGATCACCCTCATTTTTACGGCGGCCAACGTCTATTTCGGGCTGAAAGCAGGTCTGACCTTTGCTACCTCCATCCCGGCTGCCGTCATTTCCATGGCCATTCTGCACTGGATGAAGGGCGCCACCATTCAGGAAAACAATATCGTGCAGACGGTTGCATCGGCTGCCGGTACCTTGTCTTCCATTATTTTCGTGCTCCCAGGCCTCGTGATGGTGGGCTGGTGGCAGGGCTTCCCGTACTGGGTATCGTTCGTAGTGTGCGCCATGGGCGGGGTGCTGGGGGTGATGTACTCCATCCCGTTGCGCCGCGCACTGGTTACCAACTCCGATCTGCCCTATCCCGAAGGCGTGGCCTGTGCCGAAGTGCTGAAGATCGGTGGTGGCGAGCATGTGGATGAAGCCACTGCCCGTGAAGGTAAGCATGGCCTGATGGCGGTGATGATCGGCTCGGCCGTCGCGGCCGGTTACGCGGTGCTGGTATCTACTCAGTTGTTTGCTGCCAATATCGCACGCTATTTTCGACTGGGTGACGAAAAGTCCGGTGCAACGGGCTTCGATTTCAGTCTGTCATTTGCCTTGCTGGCGGTGGGTCATCTGGTGGGTCTGTGGGTGGGTGTGGCGACCATTGTTGGCGCACTGATTGCATGGGGCGGCGCAGTGCCTTACCTGACTGCAGGCGTGGCTGGTGCTGCAGAAGCCGTGACGCATGATGCCTGGAGTCATAATGTCCGTTTTATCGGTGCAGGCGCCATTGGTGTCGCCGCTATCTGGACGTTGCTCAAGCTAGTTGAGCCTGTCGCCAGCGGTCTGAAATCCGCCATGGCTGCCAACAAGGTGCGCAAGGCGGGGCAGGGCGCCAGTCTGCCCCGAGTTGAGCGCGATATGCCGATTGGTATCGTGGGCTTGATTACCCTGCTGTGTCTGCTGCCGATTGGCTGGTTGCTGTACGATTTCAGCGTGCAGGCTGGCCTGGGTAACGAAGTGTCGATTCTGGTGGTGGGCGGCATTACCTATATCGTCTTGATGAGCTTTTTTGTCTCGGCAGTATGCGGCTATATGGCTGGACTGATTGGCTCGTCCAATAGCCCGCTGTCCGGCGTAGGAATTCTGGTGGTGATTGGCGCTGCGTTGCTGCTGGTGGCAGGCGTGAAGCCGCATCTGCCCGAGTCTGCCGGACAGGCGCTGGTAGCCTTTGCCCTGTTTGCCACGTCTGTGGTGTTTGCGGTTGCGACCATCGCCAACAATAATCTGCAGGATCTGAAAACTGGCGAACTGGTTGAAGCGACCCCGTGGCGTCAGCAATTGGCGCTCGTGATTGGCGTGGTGGCAGGTGCAGCTATTATTCCGCCGATTCTCGATCTGCTGAATCATGCGTATGGATTTACCGGCGCACCCGGTGCTGATCCGGCCCGGGCATTATCCGCTCCGCAAGCCGCGCTGATTTCCGCGTTGGCTCGCGGTGTGATTCAGAATAATTTGGACTGGAATCTGATCGGCATTGGTGCGGGTATTGGCGCCACAATTATTGTGGTGGATGCGTTGCTGCGTCGATTTACCAAGGCGAGTCTGCCGCCCTTGGCTGTTGGTTTGGGCATTTATTTGCCAACATCTACAACGCTGATGATCGCGATCGGTGCGATTATCGGCTGGATGTATGACAGCCGCGCCGAGCGCACCGCCAATGTGGAAGGCACCAAACAACTTGGTGTGCTGCTGGCTTCCGGCATGATTGTGGGTGAAAGCCTGATCGGGGTGATGCTGGCGGCACTGGTGGTGTTCTCCGGGAAAACTGCGCCTCTGGCTCTGGTGGGTGACGGTTTTGCATCCGCAGCTGTCTGGATTGGCGGTATTGCCTTTACTGCCGTTGTGGTCGCGGTGTATGGCTGGTTGAATAAGCTGTCGCCGAAGGTATAAGTGGTTGATGTAAATGAACAACCTGCTCCGGATGGGGCGGGTTGTTTTTGTATGATGGTGGGGTGATTTGTTGCCCCAGGCAGTGGAGACGGACCTCAATCCCGACGTTCTGACCTAAGTGGAATACCATTACTTACAAGCTGGAGTGGTGAAACCGAGCCAATCGAGACAACCTTGTTGATTAGTAGCTGGGACAAGCGAGGCGCATTCTTTGGATTGATAGGAAAGGATGCTGGAGTTGGTCACTATAATGCGATTGAGCCAGAATCAGCCATCGTATTACTGAACCAATTCCCTAAGAATCATTTACCTGTTGCAGATAATATGACGCTGTCTGCTTTTGATTCATTCAGAGAAGAGGGGCGATTGCCTGATCATAGCTACTTGGTAAATGTCCCCGACCGGGGGGCATTTGCAAGAAAAGCACTTGAAGAGCGCGGCAAAGAGAACTGGACGCCCATGGGTATATTCGGTACTCAGTGTACCGTGTCGGTATCGAAGAGTTTGTATGCCGGCGGCAGCTCCTCGGTGAATTGGTATCCATATCGATGGCCAGACTCGATGACACGACAACTTGAGTCACAGGCAAAGACACCCGGATCCGGAGTTACATATGCGAACCCTGATTTGGTCAGGTCAATCTATTTGGAGCGCTCGCAATGAGGATATTTGCTTACCTAGTGATGGGGTTCCTGATGATGGTACAGAGTGTACATGCGGATATTGGCGCACTGTTGGGTTCTGGGCGAAACGACTTGTGGGTTTTTGGAGTCGATGAAAACCGCTCAGATAGGAGTGTCAAGGTTCAATTAGAAGCTGTCAGTCTTCCTTTGGAAAACTGGAAATGGGTTGGACAACTTGACGCACGTAGCAATGGAAAAGTGCTGTATTCTGAACGACCGAGTGGCTGGAGGTGGAGGGAGGCGCCTTGGTCACAATTGGGCAGGCAGTTCTACTATCATCTGTCAAAGTATGATGATCACTCGGCTTTTTCATTTGATTGGGGGGTTAGTGCGGCTGCGGATGGTAGCATTATTTACAATGCCGCCATTCTAAGTTTCGACGATGGTAAGCTTGTGCTCATTCCAGATGGATTGAAGGTCGCAAGGGTGCGCTACGGCTTGAGTGAGTCCCAAGACTTCGTCGGAATGGTCGATAATAAGATATTCTTCTATGACCATGAGAAACCAAGTGAATTGTTCTTTTTTGATCAATCTCAGCCAAAATCTCTATTCAGGATGAATGTCCCAGTTAACAAGTTTTGGTCGTCTAGCTGGAAAGTGGAACAGGTGGAACAAGTATTTAATGGTGGATCAGTTGAAGAAATAACTGCACAAATTCGTGTCAAGAATACAGCATGGTTTTCAGCCAAACCGAGAAGGGACTTTGCGGGTATTGTCCTGAATCTAAAGACGGCGGTTCCTGTAAACTAGCGCCCCAAGCAGTGGAGCTTCATCTGGTTCGCCTGATCCTGATGACAAAAATAACTCAGGGCGCAATAACACTCGTGTAAACGAGAAATGGCATGAAGGTAGCCATGAAACATCTGAGGACTCGTTAAAGCAGCATTTTGACAAGCACGGCAAAGAGGTTGGTGCAAGTTCAGAGGAGCAATATTTACGCAAAGCTGAGGAGTTCTCGAAAAATCTTCGCGGTGCGGAGAAGCGTAATGTCAATGGCGCCACCGAGAATGTGACCCGTTACATCAAAAACGGGAAATACATTGATATTGCCCCGGATGGACGGATAATCTCATTTGGAGCCAGATAAGAAGTCGATTCGACATTAAAATTTTTGAGGCGTGATATGAAGATTGATTTTCGCCTAAAGACGAAAGATCAAGTAAGCCGTGGGCTAATAATGGAGCTGATTCCGGGGACGAAGATCGATTCTTTGGCCCGGAGCTCCGCCATCTATATCGATGAAGAGGCGTTTGGATTTGTGGGGCTCTGCATTAGTAAGTGCTGGCCTGCATATTCAAAATATGGGCATTGGGGCGAAAGTGAAATACCAGTTTCGGTATGGAAGGATATTGTGAGTACGCTTTCATTGTTAAGGAGAAATCTTCTTTCGGCAAAAAATCCCGGCGACGTCGAGGGACTTGGATTTATTTTTGATGAAATAAAGGCCGAGTTTGACCGAGAATTCGAGCGAATGAGGATGGAAATCGTATCGATGATCGATGAGCTAATTGATTGGGTTAACGACAAAGTTTCATGCTGCACATGTATTACGATTATCGGTGTGTAATAGACTGGTAGTGTGTAAAGCCCGCCCATTACATGGCCGGGTGAATGATTTGGGGCTGGCCGGCATTAAATTCCCCATGGAGACCACATGAACGGATACATCACCCTCCAAGACCTGAAGCGCACCGCCAAACACAGCCTGCGCCTCTACTTCGCCCCGCTGACCGGTGCCATCCGTGGAATCGTGCGGGAATATCGCCTGATTGAACGCGAGGCGCGCAAGGGGTAGGTGATTCAGGCGAGATTAGTGCCGGGTTTGGCGGTGATCTTGAAGGCTTTGGGGGCTGTTCGGATTCCGACATGGCGCAGGGGAGTAGTCCCCTTTTTTGAGGCTTTTGCATCCGGTTCACTTAAGCGCGAAGGACAGATTAGCTGATAGGCTTCATCCGTTGCGTGTCCGCATATCACCCTCTTTGCGGATGAAGGGAAGTGCGAGGTATAATCGAAACATGCAGCATGCACACAAGGATACCCGGATGGCCTCGCTTAACTCACTGGACCCGGCAGAGCTGATGCCCTTGCCTGAAGTACCGGAGAGCTATGGTCCTCGCAATGAAGAGGATCGGGAGGTGTAC